>NZ_CP151943.1:220000-559166 GCF_038592905.1 Neobacillus sp. FSL H8-0543
CTCCGATACTTGTTCTTCCCTAACAACAGAACTTTACGACCCGAAGGCCTTCATCGTTCACGCGGCGTTGCTCCGTCAGACTTTCGTCCATTGCGGAAGATTCCCTACTGCTGCCTCCCGTAGGAGTCTGGGCCGTGTCTCAGTCCCAGTGTGGCCGATCACCCTCTCAGGTCGGCTACGCATCGTTGCCTTGGTGAGCCATTACCTCACCAACTAGCTAATGCGCCGCGGGCCCATCTATAAGTGACAGCCGAAACCGTCTTTCAGCTTTCCCTCATGAGAGGAAAAGGATTATCCAGTATTAGCTCCGGTTTCCCGAAGTTATCCCAGTCTTATAGGCAGGTTGCCCACGTGTTACTCACCCGTCCGCCGCTAACCTTTAGGAGCAAGCTCCTAAAGATTCGCTCGACTTGCATGTATTAGGCACGCCGCCAGCGTTCGTCCTGAGCCAGGATCAAACTCTCCAAGAAAGTTGATTAGCTCATTTTGTTACGTTGGCTTAACTTCATATAGAAGTTAAAAATTTTGTTTGTTGACGTTCTTGTTTGTTTAGTTTTCAAAGAACAAATTCGCTAGGTCGTAACAGCGACAAAAAATATCTTACCATGTTTCCTAGTTCAAAGTCAACAACTATTTTCATTGTTTACTAGAATGAAATGATTTGTTAATATCCCTCGTTAAGGGAACTTTTCTATAATATCACCCTTCCCATTAACAATTCAATAGAAATTTATTCCAAATTTGATTTAGTTCTTTCGCAATCTAGCTGTTACGACTATATCCTCCTCCTCTTCTTAAGATACTTTACAATGAACCATAACAAAAGAAAAATGAGAATGATATAAATAAAAACCGAGAATTGATCCATTCTCTTAATAATTTCTTCCCATTTCTCCCCGACCCTTGCCCCAAGATTAATCAACACCGTATTCCAAATGATTGTTCCTAGGGTAGAAAAAAGTAAGAACAGCCAGAAGTTCATTTTTGCCATTCCCGCAGGTATAGAAATCAAACTCCGAATCAAAGGAATAAATCGACAGAAAAAGACCGTCCACACCCCATAGGTATCAAACCATGCATCCGCACGATATAAGTCTTCCTTCTTTAAGCGAAGAATATGTCCGTATCGCTCAATGATTCCTTCTAACTTATTAACATTTAAAAGAGTACCAAGGAGATACAAGAAAACAGCACCAAAAACAGAACCAAGAGTTGATGCAGCGATCACTCCTGATACCGTTAACCTGGTATGAGTTGTCATATACCCACCAAAAGTTAAAATCACTTCTGATGGTATTGGCGGAAAAATATTTTCTAAAGCAATAAGGAAAAACACTCCCCTGTATCCAAACTGTTCAATTAAATCCCTAATCCATATCTCCATCTTGTCCTCCATAATAATTAGAACTTCTCTAGCACTGTTCTGAAAAATGAAAACCTTAAGCCTGTATATATAACGTTTATTTATTAAGAAAGTTTCATTTCGAGCATAAAAGTAATTTTGCCAATTATTTCTATCAATTCTAATTGGTTTGTCCATATTTTACTTACTTTTATCCTTATTAAGACTCTTATATCAATTTTAAGGCGTCCGCCAAAGGAATATCCCCCGTTATTAGGTCAAAAGAACGGTAAAACGTATTTTCTTCAGTTAATGAATGCAGGATGGTTTTAGCCAAGTCCTCCCGCGGAATCGATCCACCCTTAATGTTCTCTGCAGTAGTAATTTTCCCGATCCCTGGTTCGTCCACTAACCTTCCAGGGCGAATAATAGTATATGTTAATTCGCTCTGTTCTAGAATTTTGTCCGCATAGTACTTTGCAACATAATACGGTACCATCTTCTCATTCCAACTTTCTCGTTTATGGGCCTGAATAGCACTGACCATAATAAATCGTTTGATTCCTACCATTTCGGCCGCTTCTACCGTTTTAACTGCTCCATCTAGATCAATCAAAAGTGTTTTATCAAATCCAGTATGTCTACCTGAACCAGCAGTAAAAACAATCGCATGACACCCCCTTGCAGCCTGTGCAATATCCTCTACACGATCTTCCAAACTAGTCACTGAAACCTCTACGCCTAATTTTGCAAAAGCCTCAGCTTGTTCTTCTTTTCTGACCATTGCCTTTACTGTATGCTCACTGCTTCCTCGCAGTAGATGAACAAGCTGTTTTCCAATTTTCCCATTTGCTCCTACAACTAAAACGTTCATTTTTAAAATCTCCTAACTTATTTAACTTAATTCTTTCATTATTCCATTCTCAATCCAACAAATCAAACAGGTCTTTTTTGTCAATCATAATAGGCGACAAGTAAATAGCTAAGAAAAAACCGCCTTTAAATAAGGCGGTTAAATTTTGGTTTGAACTACTTTTTCTTGTGTTCAAACTCGTCTTCTAATTTTCTAATTTCATCTAGCGATTTTTCTAGGGCTGCTTGTGGTCCTTTGAAGTGTTTCTTGTAATAACCTAAGTCCATGATCACCAGTATAATAAACATACCAATTAGGGCATAGGCGGCCATTTGATTTGGCGGGATTACCATCATTATACAAATAAAGGTAATCCAGATTAAGCTAACGATATTAATTGGCTTGCTCCATTTTCCTAAACTCCAAGGTCCGTAATGCTTGGGTTTGAATATTCCTCTTGATTCAGCTCTTAGTTTTAGAAAAATCGGAATTCCATAAGCAACATATAAACCCACAACACTAACCGCTGTTAAAAATGCAATTGTTGAGTAACCAACATCTGGATTAATTAGTTTAGTAATGTAATCAATAAGCGCTAATATAAACGAAAGAATAACAGCAAGCCAAATAGCTTTTGCAGGTGTACGGAATTTACGGCTAATTTCAGCCCAGTGACGGCTAAGCGGCATACCATTATCCCTTGAAAATGCATATAACATTCTTGAGAACGATGTAATCGATGAAAGCCCGCAGAAGAACATTGCAAATGTTACGAGCCATAGCACGATATTCCCAAACGTTCCCCCTAAAGCTTGACTGATGACATAGATGAAGGCATTGTCAGAATTAACTGCACCATTAGCATCCTGTATAGAAAGTGTTACAAAAGCAAGCATGATAAAACCAAATACAAACGAAAAGGCAACAGAGTTGTAAATTCCCCATGGAGCCCGAACCCGCGGATGAACGGTTTCTTCAATGGTATGTGCTGAGGCATCATAGCCTGTAAATGTCCATTGTGCTTGCAATAATCCAATTAAGAAAGCAAGGAAATACGGTTTATCAGAAAAGGTTTGCCCTACTTGAAACAAATAGTCGATTGGCTGTAGACCATCTTTTGTAAAAAAAGCTAGGCTTACCACTAAAATACCAACAACAATCATATGATACCAGGCAGAGAAATCATTTAATTTCGCTACGATTTTGATTCCAACATGGTTTAGGATTCCGTGTAATAGAAGAATAAAGCCAAAGACAATTAAGGTAGTAGTATCAGTAGTAGCATAGCCGAAGAGCGTTGCTAGAAGAGGATCTGCGAATAATGCGACAGAATAATCAATTCCGGCGACAATACCAATTTGTCCAATTAAGTTAATCCAAGCTGTATACCAGCCAATTCGTGTTCCTTTCAAGGTCGCAGCCCAGTGATACAAAGCTCCTGCTGTTGGAATGGCCGATGCTAACTCAGAGAGAGATGCCGCGACTAGAAGTACAAAAAAGGCAACAATGGTCCAGCCAAATCCCATCATCCCCGGACCGCCATAGAGCAATCCATGTCCATAGAGCGAAACGGCACCAGTTAAGATTGAGATAATTGAAAAAGAAATAGCAAAGTTTGAAAACCCGCCCATATCACGTAATAGCTCTTGGGCATAGCCATACCGGTTTAGCTGCTTTTTATCGTCCAACAATTGTTGGTCTCTATTTTTCATCCTTTTCTCCCCTTTCCTGCTTATTCGTTTTCTCTGCCAACGAAAATTTCATGGTCCTCCTCTTTAAAGGCTCTAACATTTTTATTTGCATTTAAGCCAATCGCTGTTCCTACTCCAAGCGTTAACAGCACTAAAGCAAATCCAATGATAACCCCCATTTTCCGCCCCCCTTTTCCTTTCTTCGTGTTGAAAACTATATTATAACTCTAGCTTCACACCGCTAACCTTTTGTTCAAGCATTTTCCGTAAGACTGTTCCGATATGTGCACCTGCCTCAATGGGCGGGGTCCCAAGTGGTTGGATATTGGAAATAACCGTGCGCTCAGATTCTATCATCCCTTTTCGCGGCCGGTAACACATATAGGCACTCATCGAACTAGCTGAGACGAGACCAGGCCGTTCACCAATCAACAATACAAGCACTTCCGGCTGAAGGATATCACCAATATGATCCATACAAGCAACCCTGCCACCTTTGACAAAAAAAGGAGTGCCACAGGATACGTTGTTAATTTTCAATGAATCTATTAGCGTCGGGTAGACATCTTTTAAATTTGTTTCAACAGCACTGGCACTCAGTCCGTCTGAGACGACAATTTGGACTTGTGGCTTCTTCTGGCAGCGGTCCTTAATGGTTTCAATGGCTGCAGCATTTAAAACACGACCCTTATCAGGTCTTTTTAGATAAACCTCTTTATTTTCATAGCATGTTTCGACCGTAAACAAATCGAATTCCGAGAGATATTTTTCGAGTACCTCACCGCCGACAGCATCGATTGCCGCTGCATGATCGAACTGCAGCTTTAACATCGTTTTCGTCAACGGTCTTGTACCTGTTCGCCAAACACCAATCCGTGCTGGAGTTGAGGCAACTAAATCAGCGATACCCTGTTGATAAGCTGGGTTCGGAATCGCCGTCACCCAATCTTCCTCCGAAAAATTTAATTCATTCTCGACAACTTCGGCTGCAGTCTCTGGTTCTGGTTCTAATTTTCGTTCCGTTGAGTATTTTTCCTGAAGCTGCTCCATAACTTTTTGAACAATAAACTCTATTTGCCCTTCCTTCAATATGGTTTCTCCCTCCTTATATAAAAATAGTTGGGTCACCTGCCCGTTCTGTTAATACACCGCCCTCCATGATGCCCATTCTCTCCAGCCATTTTTCAAAGTAAGGGGCAGGGCGCAACCCAAGCACGCTTCTAACCGATGCAATATCATGAAAGCTTGTCGATTGATAATTCAGCATGCAATCGTCGGCCATTGGTACACCAATAAGAAAATTCACTCCTGCAGAACCAAGTAAAATTGCGAGATTTTCCATATCATTTTGGTCGGCGTTCATATGATTTGTATAACAAACATCCACTCCCATTGGCAGGCCTTGAAGTTTCCCCATAAAATGATCCTCAAGCCCGGCACGAATGACTTGTTTGCTATTGTAGAGATACTCTGGTCCAATAAAGCCAACAACAGTATTAACAATAAACGGGTTATACTTTTTCGCTAGTCCATAACATCTAGATTCGAGGGTTACCTGATCAATACCATGATGGGCGTCTGAAGAAAGCTCGGAGCCCTGCCCAGTTTCAAAATACCAAAGGTTTGGACCGGCAGAAGTTCCTTCAGTTTGAATTAATTCATTCGCTTCATTTAATAGGTCAACACTTATTCCAAAGGCCTTGTTTCCTTCCTCGGTCCCCGCTAGACTTTGAAATAGCAAATCAGATGGAGCTCCATTCCTGATTGCCCTCATTTGTGTAGTTACATGGGCTAATACGCAGTTTTGCGTTGGAATTTGGAATCGATCAATTTCTTCTCTTGTCATTTGTAAAATTTGCTTTACACTATCTGCCGTATCTATGACTGGATTGACACCAATGACTGCATCACCAATCCCGTAGCTGAATGCTTCAAACATCGATGCCTTTATTCCCTGGATGTTGTCGGTGGGATGATTCGGCTGCGCCCTGCCTGCGAGGGTACCTTTAAAACCAATCGGATAATTGCATTGGGTGATAACTTCAATCTTGGATGCGGCTTGGATCAAATCCATGTTGCTCATTATTTTCGTGACCGCTGCGACCATCTCACTCGTTAACCCTCGGCGCAGCCTGCTGATTTCATTGTTTGTAGTTTGTTCAGAAAGTATCATTTCGCGTAGCTCTCTAATGGTCCAGTTTGACATCGATTGATAGATTTTCTCATTGATGGAAGTTTCTATCAGTCGTGAAACCTCGTCCTCTTCAGGTGCTAGGACTGGGTTGTTTCTAATATCATTAATCGTTAACTCGGATAAAAGATGACGGGCGGCTAAACGCTCCTGTGCATCATTGGCAGCAATACCAGCCAGTTGATCACCACTTTTTTCCTCATTTGCTTTTGCAAGAATATCTTTTAAACTACTAAATTGGTAGGTTTTATTGATCAAGGTTATTTTTGTCTTCATCATTTGTCACCTCCTGAAATAAATAGATTATTTTTGTAAGATTTGGCTATTTTTATTGTATTGCCATCTATGAAAAGGCCAAGGTTTTTACGATAACGGGTACCATCGTATCATTAAGGGGTTCTCCGATATCGATGTAGTCACCATGTTCGATGATTACCTGATCGATGCAAATCACTTCAAGTTTATGCTGCAACCGCAAAGATTGCCCTAAGGCCTTGCCCATGTCATTTTCACATACCACCGCCAAAACCAGTGAGTGCGGAAAATACTTTGTATATTGATTCCCAATGCCAAGCGCTAATTCCTTAATCTGTTTGTATGATAAATAAGGAATCGCACCTAAACCGAGAGCAAATGGCAACCGTTCGTTCGGCTGAAATAATTCTTTTCCTTTAATAATGGCATTTTCTATTTGTTGATCAAAATTCATTTCTGCAAGTTGGATCTTTACGATAGGAACATTTCGTAATGGCAATAAATGAGGCTGAATGGTAATGGTTGACCCACTGATTTTTGTGGATTGCATCCCTACCCCGATAACGGTTGCTCTTGATGTCCGGGCAGCTTTTATCACTTTAAAAGGGTATCTATTTAATGTATTTGAAAGCTCAGCCGCTAAGATTGGACCGAAATCTTGATATTTCGTTGCCTCCTTCAATGTGGTTGGGGAAGGTTCATCAAGGAGTCTTCCTATTCCGCCCGAAATCATCACTTCCTTAATCGGTGGAAGGGTATCACAAGATGTGCTGTGTACCAATGTATCAAGTGAAGAAATCGATTTTTTTCCAGATAGTACATTTAGCATGTCGGTACAGAGCTCCGCTGCGATTTCGCCCAACTCTTTAAGCGTAAGTTGGTTACCTTTTTCAATATGGAAATTTTTATAAGCAAGCCAAGGTTTTAAGGAAGGTGAAATGGATTGGACTACACCATTTTCGTTGATTTCCAACAATCTGCCGCCGAAGTGAAAGGTAATGGTTTCGAGTACCTTTCCTTGTTGGAAAAATACGACATTTGCGGTTCCGCCGCCAATATCAATATTAGCAATCGTCCCCTTAGACTTTTTCGAATGTTCAAATGCGCCAGATCCTCTTCCTGCTAAAACACCTTCCAAACTTGCCCCGGCAATGGCGACAACAAAATCACCTGCTCTCTCAGCTAGATAGTGAATCAGTGCATCGGCATTCTTTTTAATCGCTGTCTCTCCTGTTATAATCACTGCGCCTGATTTAATGTCAGAAAGTAATAGACCTGCATCGCGGTATTCCTTCTCAAGCCAACGTACTAAAAGGGGCAAATCTATTTCTTCTTCATTTACTAGCGGAGTTGAAATGATTTCACTCACATAGGTAACCTTGCGATCAATAATATCGAAATGGGGCAGTGCAAAATGACTTGAAACTCTCCCGAGTATCAGTTCACTAATCATAAACTTGGATGTACTAGTGCCAATATCAATCCCAATACTTTTAATTACATCATTGTACAAAAGTAGGTCACTCCCCTACTAAATAAGAAATCATCTAAAAATAGCGACAACTATTTAGTGATTGAAAAATCAACTAAAAATAAACAATTTTAGCCCTAGTTATAAACATCCTGCTGTTTCAGGATTAAATCTGCCACAGTACCGAGTGAAACTCGATTTTTCATACTATAATCCCTCATCCATTGATAGGCTTCTTCCTCGGACATCATCATAAATTCCATGACTTTTCCTTTTGCCATTTCAATCAAACGACGATTTTCCATCTTTTTCTTAAGAAATTGTATATCCCTTGAAAGGCATTCAAATTGCTGTTTTTGACTCATTGCGATTTCGATGGCCGGAATTAAGTCCACTTCTGTCACTGGCTTCACAAGGTAAGCGGTAACGCCCGAGTTCTTTGCCTCTTCGATCAACTCGCGCTGACTGTAAGCGGTTAATAAAAGAATGGCTGTATCTAGTTTTTTCCGAATAATCTTTGCCGCTTTTATTCCATTAAGAATAGGCATTTTAACATCCATGATGATTAAATCTGGCAGAAGCTTCAGGCTTTGTTCGACCGCTTCCTCACCATTTTTACATTCCTTCAAAATCTCATATCCTTCATCTATCAGCATTTCACGCAAATCCATCCGGGTTATCGGGTCATCATCGACAATCATGATTCTATGTTTCATCATGTTCCTTCTTCCCATCCAGAACTGGAAATGATATCGTTACTTTTGTTCCTTTTCCCGTATTCACAAATTGAATGGTCCCATTTAAGTCTTCATGAACCAATGTATGGCAAATTTCCAGACCTAAATTGCCGCCTATATGGGGATCAAAGTTAAAACCAACCCCATTATCGCTCACACTTATTTGCACAAAATCGATGTGATGCTTTAACTGAATTTGAATTTTTCCAATTGAAACTTCTTGAAAGGCATGATTCATAGCATTTTGAACAAGTTCATTTATGATTAGAGCCAATGAGCTTGCATTCCTCGAGTTTAGGTAGAGAGTGTCGCCTTCAACTTCGACACGAATCGATTGCTCCTGATCCTTCATCGAAAGGACAATTCCTTTTGACATATATTCAAAAATTTCCTTGCAATCGACCTCTTCTAATCCGTCCTGCGATAGAACCTCATGAATTATCGATATACTCATGATTCGATTAATGCTTTCGCGAAAAACTTTTTCTACCTCCAGGGAGTTCGATCTCCTCATTTGAAGTCTCAACAGACTAGCAATGGTTTGAAGGTTATTTTTTACCCGATGATGGATTTCTTTTATCACCGCAGACTTAATCATGATTTCCCGATCTTTTTCCTTCATTTCCGTTAGATCTCGCAATAGAAGAATTCCTCCTACTATCTTGTAACCTCGGTGAATACAAACTGCTTTGATTTGAACATAAAGATTGCCACGTTGAAATTCATCTGAAAGTACCCCGCCATGTTGTTCCAACTGTTCCATAGCAAACTTACCAAAGCATAGCTTTTTTACGTTCGTGCCTAACAACAGCGGGCGATGGCCAAATTCACGTAAAATCGCATGAGCGCGGTCATTCGCAAATGTAATTAAACCTTGGTCGTTAAAAATAAGTAATCCTTCATGGATGAGCGCTGGTATTTTGTTTTCTGTCATCGCCTGTTGAAATAAGGTTTCTCCCAGTTGCTCGGTAGTCTCCATCAGCATCTCGACCTGCTTTTCTTGTTCGACCATGTCAGTTATATCAGTCTCCATAATAAGTGCAGCAATGGTTTGCATTTGACTATTTTTGATCGCTATAACATTTTGTTGAATGCTAACATTTTCTTGTGATATCCCTCTTGATCCGATAACTGATTCCCCAGTTTGCAGGCAATAAAACACACCAGGTTCATTTTCCTTTAGGGCAATTTCGCCTTTTACAGGCCACTTGTACAAAGACTTCCCATTTTGCGGATGAGCTTCAGCAATAACGAGTGCGGTCTCCTTTAACGGCATGAGACAATCAATAAATACATCTGCTTGTGAAACATTTGCCCATAGTTGTAACTGGCTTGAGACTTCCAGAATAATCCTAATGTCATCTTCTGACAACGACGTTAGTTCCTTCACCATCTCTGCTATCAAATTTGTCCCTCTCCCCTGTGGTCAAGTTAGGTACTATATTATTCGCAACCTTCCACCAATATTCATCAGGGTAGGGCTTTGATACTATAAGATGGTTTGTTAATTCAGCAGGGAGTCTCCAAGGTACCTCTGGATGGCTGCTTTTAGCTCAGCGACACCTTCTAATGTAATAGAAGAAACTTGAAAAATATCACTTTTAGTGACTACCTGTTTTAATAATTGGTTTGCCCGTTCAAGATTCGCATCAGGATGATCAATTTTTGTAATCACTCCTACTGGGATAAGCGGAAATCCTTGTGAAAAATTTGGCGGAAGCATCTGATAATGTTTCGTTGCATCTTGGATAACAAGCAATACCTTTGCCTCCAACGATGTGGCCATTAAGGAACGGTAGAACATTGGATTTTCACTGTATTCACCTGGCGTATCAATAATCCAATCCACATAATGGAGGGCTTGTGTCTTCGTTGCGGGAGTAAGATCCTCAAGTAACCGTTTCGTTAAAGTCGACTTTCCAGAACCAATCGGACCAATCAGCATAACTTTACCTTTTTTCATGAGCGCGTAATCTCTGCCAGTTCAAATTTCAGATTTTTACTTAAAAATTGGTTGATCGCTTGAATCGCCATATCTACATTAGAAACCGTCCCGCAAATGACCAATGATCCCGTAAAACGATCCAAGTAACCGATATCCACATCAGCTGCTTTCGAAGCAATGTCAGCCGCAATAATCGAAGTTTCTGTTGGTGTTAATGTTAAGATTCCAATCGCCCCTGCCTGACTGAGTCCAAGCTTTGAATACAATACTTCATCAGGATTAGCAATAATATGAGCCAATGTCAGCTGTTTCCCTGGTACATATTCTTGAATAACCCGCTGTTTTTTCTCCATCAATGTTTTCATCACCTTCTTAATGTTCCTCGCCGACTTCCAAAGAATCAACAATTCCAACGACCACTGCATCAATCGGAGCATCTTTGTTAAACATCGTTCGAGCAGGACTTCCTCGTGAGATAATTACCCGTTCACCCTGGCCAGCCCCAATCCGGTCTGCGGCGATAATTGGTTGCCCGATAGACCCGCCCTCCCAAGTAATTGGTTCAATGATTAATAGTTTCAACTGTTTCATTCCATCCTCTTTTTGTGTGCACCAGATACTCCCGATTACTTTGCCAAGAATCATTGCCCAGCCCCCTTGTGATGATGGAGTTTGATCCTTTTTTCATTAATGAAATCCTTCGCCAGTGGTGTGATAATGGTTTCCGCATGAATAATAAGTGTTTTTGAATCTAATTGATTCTTGACGAGCCAATCCGATGTTAACACCTTGTCTTGAAAACTTAATGTCACTTGACTTACCAATTCACTTGAAAATAATATACTTTTAACTTTTTCATGGAGAAGAGCTTGATTGGAAAAATGTATCCCCATCTCTTTTAGCTTCCCTTTATAACTATCAAATTGCTTTCGTAAAGGCGGCGGTAATCCTAAAGCTTTTAGCGTCCTTCGATCGGACCGTTTAATACCTGGTGTATCCTCACCAATAATAATAGGTTTCTGTAAAACAAGTGCAGCATAAATGATCTCTGCCTTGACCGACCCCTTTAAGCCAGAACAGGCCCGTGCTGCATTATCTAAATCAATTTCCGGAATAACAATCGCATCATAATCCATTGGTAGTTCGATAGGAGCTTTTGCATAATCATCGGCTGCAATAATTTGCTTGGCACCCGTCGACTGAATTTGATGTAATCCCAGCCATGCCGAGGTTTCCCCATCTAAAAACAAGAGATCAAAATCAATCTGATTGGTTTTTAAATAGATAAATTGGTCAGTAAATGCCTCATTTGCAGAACTTTCACAAAAAATATATAATACCCTTTTTCTAGTAATATTTTGCATTAGCAATTCCTGTGTGATTCTTTCCACAAGATTTTGGAGCTGTTGGTTATCCATCTTGCTCATCCCCTAGAATGGTCGAAAATAAACTGCGATTCTTCCCAATCACCCGCACTGTGTCACCAGTATTTACCCCTGATGCATTAGCCTCATCCATGTCAATATGAAATTCAAGTTGATACTCTTCCTGTACTCTAACAGTCACATCATGAAAAATAACCGGCCGTTTGTTTGATTTGACAATTAAAGAGTCACCATTTATAACATCAAAAATCTTTGCATCCGCCTTCGATAGATGAACATGGTTTTTAGCAATAATCAATCCGGTATCAATCGTGACCGATCCAACTGGACCAACAATTGTTATTCCAGGTGTTCCCTCAATCAATCCAGAGGGTCTTATTGGCGGATGAACGCCCAAAGTAAAACCATCTGTTTTTGATATCTCGATTTGTGTATGATTTCGCAACGGCCCTAAAATTCTAACGTTCTGAAGCACTCCTTTTTGACCAACGATCGTTACCGTCTCGTATGCCGCAAATTGCCCAGGCTGTGATAGCGACCGTAGTACTGTTAACGATGCTCGATCACCAAACAATAGATGAAAATGGTATTCACTTAAATGAGCATGGCGATTGGATACCCCTACTGGAATGGTTAACTGAACGGAATTACTCACTACAGCCTTATCTGCTACGATAGGAATTTTTCTATCTAATAAAAAATCTTTTGCCGAAGGTGTTAGCTTATCGCCTTCCTGTAACGGGAACTCTTTCGGCAGTTTTTGTTTGGACAATAGGCTGCGCAGGCATTTTTCAGTAATGACCGCCACTTAGCTTTACCCTTCCAATTTCGGCAGCATTAACTCAATATCTGAATGTGGCCGTGGAATGACATGCACGGAAATAAGTTCACCAACATTCGATGCCGCTGCCGCTCCTGCGTCCGTTGCTGCCTTTACCGCTCCAACATCACCGCGTACCATAACCGTAACGAGCCCGCCGCCTACTTGAACTTTTCCGACTAATCGAACATCTGCCGCTTTAACCATTGCGTCCGCAGCCTCAACCGCACCTACCAACCCTTTCGTTTCAATCATTCCTAATGCCGACGTTTCTCTCGCCATAATCGATAACCTCCTAAGTTAATTGACTAATAACTTGCATCACGATTTTTGTGATTTCTTCTACACTTATTTCTCCCTCGGAACTCTCTAATTCTATCTGTTGTGAATTGTTATCCATTTCACGAATTCCAAATGCTACTCGTTTGATATTCAATAAATGCTGTGGTCCAATGTTGTCTGTGGTAATGTTGTTGCCATAAGTGCCACAGCCTAATGTCATCGAAGGAAAGATGCCAGTTGTCGCGCCAATTCCACCAAAGGTCGTACCAGAATTGACGATAACTCGAGATGCTGGTTTCTTTAATGCGAAGGCAAGAATGACCTCGTCTTCATTTGCATGGATACCAATGGTATGGCCAAGGCCGCCAACCTCTAACAGTTTCATAGATATTTCACAGCCTTCTTGCCAATCCTTCACTGTGTAAAAGGCTAAAACGGTTGATAGTTTTTCCAGTGAAAAAGGTGCATTTTTTCCAATATCCTCTTCTTCTCCAACAAGAATTTTAGTACCTTCAGGTATACCAATCCCTGCCAACTCTGCAATCTCTAGTGGAGACCTTCCGACAATTTGAGTGTTCAAGCTATTATTTTTTAATAGAATCCCAGCAACCTTTTCTTTTTCAGCGGGATTTAGAAAATAAGCTCCTTTTTTCTGCAACTCTGTTAAAAATCTATCTTTGATTTCTTCATCAACAACAACGGCTTGTTCCGAAGCACAGATTGTTCCATAATCAAATGCTTTACTTTCAATTATTTGCCGGGCTGATCTGGTGATATTAGCACTTTTGTGAACATAAACAGGCACATTTCCTGGCCCTACACCGTAGGCTGGCTTGCCAGAGCTGTATGCAGCCTTGACCATCCCCGGCCCACCCGTTGCTAAGATTAAATTTGTTTTTATATGTGACATTAACTCTCTTGATGCATCCAAGGAAGAATGTTCTATGCCCTGTACTGCCCCTTCAGGAGCCCCGGCTGCAATAGCAGCGTCATTCATGATTTTTACTGCCTGAAGGGAGCAATTAAGTGCGGCAGGATGTGGGCTAAAAACAATGGCATTTCTAGCTTTGATTGCAATTAAAGCTTTAAAAATAATTGTCGAGGTTGGATTGGTAGAAGGGATAATACCAGCTATCACACCCACTGGCTCAGCAATTTCCCAAACCTTCTTTCCCTCGTCTACCTGAATGATTCCAACAGTTTTCATATCCTTTATCGCATCATGTACTCGTTGGGCAGCAAATAAGTTTTTCGTTACCTTATCCTGTACATTACCAAATCCCGTTTCCTCCACTGCTAGTCTAGCTAACATTTCGGCTGCTTTTGCCGCTTCTTCACTCATATTCCTTACGATAGAATCAATTTCAGCCTGGGAAAGTTGTTCTAAACTTTTTTGTGCAACTGCAGCAAGATGCACTTTATCACGAACTTCTTGAATCGATATTAAGTCATTGTCTAGGTTCATTGTTAATGTCTTCCCTTCTAAAATGAACTATGGGGAGAAAGGGCAATTTTCTTTACCATATTGGCAAATGCTTCGGCTGCTGCAGCACAAGAGGATTGACTGCCAGTTAGAAGTCCACCTCCAAAGTTTGTTTCTGTTGGCGGACCATAAAATACACAAAGACGAACATCCGCCGCTTTCAGGGCAGCATCTAAACCGAGGATTGCTTCTAACGGGGGAGCAATCAAATAAGCTAACGGCTCACCGGGTTTGATTCCGGCTACCTTTGATAAATATGTCCCAGTCCTTGAAATAGTGTGGGCATAATAGGCATGATGCGCTTCCTCATCCACCGCATAAAACGTCGGTCCCTCATTGATCATCTGAACCGCAACTTCTAATCCGCTCTTTACCTCTGACGGAGTTGCCCCGCCTAATATTCCTAAAAATTCACCCGATAATGGACCAGAAGAATGTGCAGCCCCCGCATAAAAGGATTTCGCATAGATCACCTCTACTGCTGCCATCTTTGTAGCTTCATCTAATGCTGTATATCCGACATCATCACTTGTACTTGTGATAAGGGCTAAGCTTTTAATAAATGGCGGTACTTGTAGCTGCTCTCTTAAGCCATCATCAACATTAGGTATGATTCTACTCGACAGTGCAAAGGCAGGAATTCGTTTTATCTCCACATACTCACCTCCCTTAAAAACAAAAAAGTGCCATGAATACAGTACTAAACTTAGACTGCATACAAGGCACCTTTGCCATCTTCTATTCACTTACTAACATCCTATTAACTTTAAATTTTTTTATGACTATATTCTATTGGAGTAGCATTGATTCATTTGTTGAGACACTCAAATGGTTTTTATCATATAATTTGTTTTTAAAGGAGTTTTTACTAAAGAAATAGAATAATTTATACTAACTTATTTTTTTGAATATTAAATTAGCTTTGGAGGTGATCCTTGATGAAACAATGGTCGAAAGAAATTGAAATAGATTCACCTATCGAAAACGTTTGGGAGCTGTTTGACGGCAGTTTGGAAAAAATGCAAAAGATTATGCCTCAAGTCGTTAGTAACACACCCGTTAAAGTAACGGAAGAAGGCGTTGGCACTATCTATCGTCAGCAATATAAAGAAGGCAAGCGAATTGAGGAGTATGATGTAAAAACACTAGAGTATGTGGATACTCCCGATTATAAGAAAATGAAAGTAGGTTTTACCCTTGCCAACATGTTTGAAATCACGGCATTCTATGAAGTCAAGAAAATAAACGAGCAGAAAACTCTATTTAGTTACACAACAACCAATCGTCCCTTAAAAGCGTTCCTCAAGCTATTTCTTCTATTTGGAAGTGACAAGGTAGTAGTTAAGTTTGTTAACCGTGTGAAAGAGATTGCAGAATCTGAAAATGCGTTAGTTTGATTCATTTGAGAGGAGAGTACAATGGTAGATTATCGTTTTTCACATCGGCTAAAGGTTAGGTATTCGGAGATTGATGGACAAAAGATTGTTTTTAATGCCCACTACTTAACATATATCGATGTTGCTGTAAGTGAATATTTCCAATCGCTTTTGGAGCATGACTTCGGCACTACCTTTGATTTTGTCCTGGCAAAATCAACGTTAGAGTATAAGAGATCCGCCTATCTAAATGATTGGTTAACCATTTGGTGCAGAATGGATAAGGTGGGCAATAAGAGTATGACGATGAATTTCATGATCACTAGAGAAGATGATGCTGAACCAATTTTGTTAGCCGAGATTATTTACGTGAGTGTTGATCCTGAAACCATGTTAACATCGCCAGTTCCAGACTTTGTACGTGAACGTATTGAACAATTCGAATTAGAGCCCAGGTAAATCGAATAATAAAAATTTCTCATCCATGAGATGAGGAATTTTTTTTGTTTGTTCATCATTAACTTATTAGGCTTGAAATCATATTTTAGTTTAAGATTTGCTCTCCTACGGTATACGAATCAACAATGACTACTTTTCTCTTAAAAAGGAAATTCAGTACAGATTTCGTTTAATTCTTTTATTAGTGCCAGCATTCGTCTTCCTCCAGCCTATTATCATTCTTTTCATTTGGAACTTTTAACCTTTATATCATTTTTCCAAATCGCCAGCTTAAACATAAAAAAATCAATGTTGGAAATAATAACCTCGGGTAACCTTGAAAGGATGGGATGGAAAATGTCATTAGAATGGTTTGACAGAGTATGCGGCGAACTGCAAGATCATCTGGAGTCGATTTGTGAAGAGTATGACCAGGTTGGTCAAATGTCCATTGAAAGAGCTGCCAAACATCCGAGGATTGAATTTTTCGTTGAAACGGAAGATGTTAACACAGAAGAACTTGATCGTGACTATTTTTGCACATTGTTCTTCGATCCACAAAATGAAGAATTTTATATCGATACCTTTGATGTTGACAGTGGACATACGGCAAAAATCATCCTTTCAGACATAGAAGATATTATCGATGAGGTGCATGAGAGTCTCCATGACTACATGAACGACGACGATCATTACACGGAGGATGGTCTATATCTCACTTCTGATGCTTTTTATGAGGATGGAACAGAGGTTGAAGTAGTCTATTCTGATGATGAGGATGATGAATTTCAACAAGTAGGAAGTGATTTCTTTGAGGAGATTGATGTGGAGTGGTCAACACCTGAGGTTACTGCTTTTAAGCATGAAGATGAGGTAGAAGTGACTTATCAATTTGGAGTAGTACAAGAAACAGGTGATGGCGTTCTTAAAAGAATCAATCGCATATGGACCACCGATGATGATTTACTTAAAGACGAATCCCATTTTATTTTTAGCAAAGAGGAAGCTAGTACGATCATCGCCATGATTGCCAGTCATATGGACCAATTAAGTGAGTTTGATTTTGAGGATAGCTTATAAAAAGAAACAACGAGCACTCCGATAGCTGAGTGCTCGTTACTTTTGGTATTATTCTAAAATAATGTTGGATTAATAGCTTCAGTTTACATAATATTGTTATGGTCTCTTATTTCCATTAATCAACCGTATAGTCAATTTCAATAAGATCCCATGCTGTAATAATTCCTAAAGGCGCTTCATTATTGTTACCATTTTCAGTAATGATGACTCCCTCTAACTTCTGTTTTTCTTTATGTGATTTTCCAAAGATATTTTCTACTTCAAAAATGTTAACGCTTTTTGGCACAATGTGGACGGGTTGTTCTTTCTCATATATTAAAATATCGCTGACATGTACATCAGCTAAGTTCACGGTACTGCTTTCAATATTCTTGGCCAGCCATTTTACAATCGTTCCTGCCGTCAAAAGTCCAATGCATTCTTTGTTTTTATAAATCGGAAATTTAGAATAACCGTACTCTCTTATCGCTTTAATTACCTTTAAGATATTGTCATGATAATCGAAGAATTTTACATTTTTCGTAGCAATAGTCAGCGCGTAATTGGGACGATTAAATACATGGGCAATTTTCTCAATATGCTCGACCACTTTGGCATTCGGTTCAGCAATATAATAACCAATTTCCATCTTTTCATGGACAATCGCATTTCGAAGCTTTGCGTATTGTTCAAGGTCCTTTTTAAAGGTTTCAATAATCTGATATTTTTTTGCTCCTACCTTCACTAACACTACGAATCTCTCATCATTTATTTGAACAATATCCTTCATGGCATCATGAACTTGATTAAAGGCTACTTCAAATCGTTCAGATAATATCTGTCCATTCTTTTTGACCGGTTTCATTTCGCTCTCCCTACCATTTTTCTTTAATTATATAATCAATATAGAGATAGGGAAATATCAATTTCTGAAATAATAAAAAGGGCAGCAATTACTATGCTCCCCCCTTCCTTGTATTACTGATTTACTAAGATTGTAATGATTTTATTCTCTATTCTTTTCCCAAAAGAATCATCCAACAAATTATTTAACATAATGGAAAAAATCAGAGTTTGTCCACTTTTTGTTTGAACATATCCAGATAAACTGCTGACAGATGTGATGGTGCCCGTTTTAGCCTTTACCTTGCCTTTAAAAATAGGCTCCTTCAACCGATTCCGCAATGTACCTCCAAGCATTTTATCCTGTTCACCCGCATATGGCAGTGATTTTAATAGCGTCGGAAACCATGTTTGATTCTGCACGGCAAAAAGCAATTGAGATATCTGATTGGCGGGTATTAAATTTGCTTGAGATATCCCAGAACCGTCCCTTAGCAAGAGTGTGTCAGTGTCCACTCCGAATTTAGCCAACTCCGTTTCCAATACAGCAAGACCCTTTTCCCAGCTTCCTTCACCTTTAACAACCTTCCCCATTTCCTTCACTAAAGTTTCAGCATGGCCGTTGTTGCTTAGTTTCATAAATGGGACGAGTAATTCTGAAAGTGGGATGGATTGGCGAGTATGCAAACTAATTGCCTCGTCTGGTGTTGTTCCTGTTTTCGTTTTTCCTGTTATTTGGATACCATGATCCGTTAGTGCTTGCTTAAAGAGAGCCATCGCATAACGGGTTGGCTCCCAAACACCAATCCATTCCTTTTCAATCTTTGATTTAAGAGGTATCGTACCTTTAATGATGATTGTATTCTTTGCATGTTGGCGCTCAATGACTATTTCCTTTTTTCCATCCTCTGGCACGGTTTCTGTCCGATTGATTATTTTCACAAAATCCGTATCTGGTGTTACTTTCACATCAGCTCTGTCACCTTTTCCTGTTCCTGGATCTATTTCAACAAGAACAGAACCTGAGTCAAAATCTGTCGTTGGCGATGCAGTTAGCGCTGAAACTTGAGCACCATAATAAGCTTGTTCGTCACTCCAGGATAGGTCGGTGGAATAACGGACATCATCATACCATTTGTCGTCGCCAATTAGATTACCGTTAATTTTTTTGATTCCTAGTTTTTTAATTTCCAATGCCATGTTTTCAAAGTCTGCTATAAGTAAGGTTGGATCACCCTTTCCTTTTAAATAAAGATTCCCTTCTAAGGTTTTCTTTTTCACGAGACCATCTGTTAGTACTTCTGTTATGAACCGATAATCTTGCCCTAATACGGACAGGGCTGCTGCAGCAGTTAGCAGTTTCATATTTGAGGCTGGCCTCAGGCGGATATCACCTAAATGGTCGTAGAGGAATTCACCCTTAATAGCAGAGCGGATGCTTACTCCTGCAATCGCCCCTTTTAAGTCTGGTTCCTCCATTAATAGCTGATTCAACTTTTGCGTCAAATTTTCATTTTCTAACCTTGCAAATGCGTGGTGCAGGTTTGGGAGGAATACGGCACAAAGGATAAACAACATTAGTACATATGTTTTTACTCTTTTAAACAACTCTATTTCCAACCTTCCTAATAAAAAATATATCTTTCTTCCCGACTATTCTTTCACAATTGTTATATTCCTAGACAAATATGCCCAATTTTGTGGTGCCGGCAAACTGATTTGCCAAAAGGTTGTTCCCGATAGCTGATACCTGTCAAGTAACCGATATTTCTCGATAAAACTGCGAATGTCATCGAACCAAACGACATGCTCTACATTGTTTACCCAATATCGATACCATGGTGACTTTGCGGTTTCGTCAAATTGTATGGGAGAACCGGTTGATAACGCCAGATTTTGTGCAGCAAGTACGGACAAGGCGTGTGTAGTATTTGTCCCTACAACTTTATCGTAACCATACAATGGCATTGCAATCTGTAGTTTACGAGGATTAATTTGTGTGATGGAGTATTGGATAACTTGCTCAATCCACCAGGCTGGTGAGACAGGATCTGGCGGGCCGCCTGGGTAACCATAATCAATTGTCATAACAGCAACAATGTCTGCAACCGCTCCGATTGCTGCATAATCATATGCACCAATAATACGATTCGTTGGAATATCCTTTGTTTTAGCATGAACATTTACATGTAAAATTAGTTCTCCTAATGCCTTTTTTAAATCTGCTAAAAATAAAACAAAGTTTTGCCTTTGCGGTGGAGGGATAAATTCAAAGTCAATGCTCACACCGCCAAATCCTCTTTGCTTTATTAAATTCACGATACTTACCACAAGATTGTGGCGATAGGTTGGATTTCCTAGCACATTTCCTACCAGTTCAGGGCTAAAATCAACCCCTGTAAAGTTTCGAATCATCAATAAAGGAGTAATATTCAATTCAAGGCTACGTCTTACGATCACTAAATCCTCTATCTCATTGTAAGCATATCCTTCATTTGTAAATGAATAGGCTACTACCGCTAAGTAAGTTAATTGAGAAGCAAGTTGATCAAGTATCGCAATGACTGTACTCTCTGAAGATGGAACAATAAATCCAAGTGTGGCAATTTCCATTTTTACAGTCGTTGGGATATTGATGATTTGACCAATGAAAAGCAGATTCGGATTCACCCCTGGATTTGCTGTGAGAATGCTAGCGAGATCAGTGTTGAATTTTTGTGCTAAATGCCAAATTTGATCTCCTGCTTTTATTTGATAGGTGCGGACTACTGGCAGGTTATCTGGAATATAGAGTGCAAGGCCTGGGACGATATTACCAGCAGAAGGTAACCCATTGTACGTTACAATTGTTTGTACTGGTACACCGTATAAGTTTGAAATAGCCCACATACTTTCTCCTGAACGAACCACATGAACAGCCATTATCTCTCACCCCTTTTACCAACATCATATGGGTTACTTAAAAGGAATATAGCTAGTAGACTGAAAAAAAACGAACTGGTCTTGCCAGTTCGTTCGTCCACACTTATAATCGCGGATCAATTGGTTCAGCTTCTAATGCCAAAACTCCTAACACACATTCATGAACACGTTCTAACGATTCTCTGTGTACAAACCGATTAACCGCTTCAATACCTAACGAGAATTCCTTCAAAGCATTTCGTTGTTTCTTCCCTGTATTCCGCTGCTTAAGACGCGCGAGGTTCTCTGGTAGTAAATAGTCCATGCCATAAATGATATGAAGATACTTACGACCCCTCACTTTAATTGCGGGTTGCAGCAGCTTGCCTTTTCGACGTGCCACGTAGATTTCAGGCTTGACAACAAAACCTTCATGACCGCTTTCTGTTATTTCTTCCCACCACTCAATGGCTGCTTTCTTTGAAGCTTCGTCAGAAACTACCCGATATTCTGTTTCCACAAACAAACGTGACAGTTGGCTAAATTCTTTGTTCTTTTCCATATGCCAAATATGCGGCTTATGAAAAAATGTTTCCGTGCTATGTGCCAACGTATGGAAAGGGGCAATTTGAATTCCTTCCAATCCTTCCGTTTCCCAGCAATATTTCTGATAGACCTCATTAAAAATCCTTGCATTTTCAACCTTTTTATCGTTTTGATGGATCCACTTTAAAACCTCTTTGCCACTGTAATAGGCTTTTTGGAGCTCATCGCTCAACTTACTACGATCTAGCAATGCCATTTCACCAACATGTGCATACTGATTTAGGATTAACTCTTTTGCTTTTAAATTCCACGGCAGAATTTCCGCATCAAGTAACACAAAGTCTGTGTTGTATTTTTCAAAATAACCGCTCTTAACTAAGTCCTCATTTAAAGCTGTTACAATTTGCTCTTCTAGTTCTTTTTTGAAAAATGCACGTCCTTTTCGGGTATAAATCATTCCCAACGTTGCCCGGCCGACATACTCCTGGCCCGCTTGCCTGTTTTTATATAAACACAAGATTCCTCTGCTACCCATATGCTTTTTCTCGACAACCATCGTTTCAACGCCATTGGCTTGATAGTATTCAAACGCTTCCACCGGATGCTCGAGGTAGCCATCTAAGCCTGATGGTTTTGGGGTAGGGCTCATGGTTGGTGGGAGATAGACCATTTCTTCAATCGGTATAGTGTAATGAGACAGATCATCCAAAGCTGGAATGGCACCATCTGCGTAAATCTGAACCTCCCCATACTGCTCAGTTAAAACGGTGTATCCCTCTAGGAATTTTGCAATATTAGGCGGATTCAGACGTTTACGTTCCCATTCCTTTAAAGGATTATCCACTACTTTTGCATAATCGGCTTTTGCTTTAACAGAGAAAATCTTTCTTTCTGGATAACGATAAGCTGTTAGATTGCCGCCGAAAACCACACCTTGATCAATATTGAGGGTGTTATTTACCATTAAAGGCTGCGGTTTTGGTTCATGTCCCCAAAGAATGAGTTCACTCGATTTATGGCCGCTTGTCCAATCTTTGCGGATAGGCTTTCCATTTTCATCATGACCATCAGTATCTCCGTAACGGCAAAAATCAGATATCCGCTGTGATTGTTTACCGATATAATGATCCCGGATACCCGCATGGACTGCAACCGCAACATTTACCCCGTTTTTCTGGAGGATGTAATGTGACTTAGCGCCAAGTAGTAAGTCCTTTATTTGTTCCTTTAAAAGCAAGGTCGCTTCATTTCCAAACTTCGCTTCGTATTCCTCAAACTCCGTTGCAACGTTTTCATCCCCATGTGTCAGCGTAACATTTTTCCCATCCAGCCAGCGGGCAATTTTCCAGCCATGGTTACTGTCAATCATAAAGGCTAGACCTGCTGCCACATGCTTTTGGAAAAATTGTAATGTCTCAAGTGAACGTGGACCGCGACTCATCACGTCTCCGAGTGAAAGGATTCTCCGACCTTCAGGATGGATAAAATATCCCTCCCCGTTTTCTGCATATCCAAGCTTTATCAAGATTTCGATAAATTCTTCAAAGCAGCCGTGAATATCACCGATAAAATCAATCCCTGTGCCAACGTCAATAACTAATGGATTGTCTAGTCGTTTCACATTTAATACTTGTATTTCTTCTTCACCAACAATGTAGGTAAGTCGAAAAGCTTCTTTTTTTATGGTTCGTAGTGTCGTTTTAAAATGCTGATACTGCTGCTTAATTCGGTTTCTCCCCCGAGGGAAATCCCTCCCCGCATCACGGCGAATCAACTCTGTTTCTGATATATTTAGCACAATAGCAATCGCTGGTACATGATATTTCCTTGCCATTTGGATATATTTTTCCCGTTCATAATCTCGTAAATGAGTTGCATCAACAAAGGTTAATTTATTTAGCCGACAGCGTTTAGCAAGGACAAAATCGATAGTTTCAAAAGCTTCTTTCGAAATTTGCTGATACTCATCGTAAAGTGCATTCGCTTCCTCTTTCGAACGCTGATTCCAACTAATAAATTCAATGTCACTAACAAGAACGCGGAATTGATCTGAGCTTAGCACTTCCGATTCTAAAATCTGTCCTTCTTGAATTAATTGGTTAACTAATGTTGTTTTTCCAGAATTAGAGGGCCCTATAAGCAGGACGATGCCCGCAGGAGGCAAATTTACTGTTGTCATCATCCTTCCTCCCTTCTAAAAATAGCCATTTGCGTTGGCTGACCATATGATTCTATTTCTTCACCAATACCTTGAAAACTCACTTGATAGCTGGAATCCTTCGTCCACTGTTCACACTTTTCGCGAAATTCTGCTCTTGTCCATTCAAACCTGTGATCATCATGACGCATCTCATCGTCCATTTCATAAACAACATTGTATTCCTGGTTTGGTGTTGTTACGATCAGTATCCGAGGACGGTAATCGTTTACTATTGTCTTAAATATATTAGGCAAGCGGTGCTCATCAATATGCTCAATTACTTCACAGAGAACGATAATATCTTTATTTTGCAGGCGTTCATCAAAATAATATAAAGATCCTGCCAGTGATTTTGGTTCAATATATCTTTCCTTATCATTTTCCTCCTGAAATCTTTTTATCGCCTTAACCCGTGATTTACTTGATGGCTCAATTGAGAGTATTTCTTTGACACCGTCAATGAAACCGAACTGAACGGAAAGCTTCCCTTCACCTGCACCTAGGTCGACGATTGTTTCCCGATTTGGTAAGCCTTTGATATAGTTTACAATCGCATCATAGCGTTGTTCATTTAAACGAACTTTTGGTTGTTCAACTATCCCTTTCGTACTCTGTTCCCGGTGATAAAATTTCGATTTAACGATTAAGCTTTGATAGCGAAGGGCTCGCTTAAGGATGAGTAACTTTGCCGGATGGCTTTCTAACCAGTCATCCCCATAACGGTCGAGTTTCTCGACTTCTCTTTCATCAATAAAGTAATGCTTATAGTTATCGATGACTGGAATGAGCGTGGAAATATGCTTCAATGCATTTTGAACCGTTTGTTCACCTGTTATAGTGATAAACTTGGCAGAGCTTTTTTCTCTAAATGTACTAACCCCGGATTCAATCGTCACTTTATAACCTATAGGCTTAAATAAGTCCTCAATTTCCCTATCATTCAAATCAGTTGCAACCGGTCCAAAGTTAAGTTCCATCACAAATGGATGGTCCACCCATTCGGTATACTCCTCATCTGGTTTTCCGTTTAACGCTGTTCCTAATGCCTTGCGGATAGCTGACACAAAAATACTGCTAACTGCAAATTCACGGTCATTTATGTAGGAAGTGATATCATACTTTTCTGCCGAATTTCGGGCTAAATCGATCGGGTCGGGTTGGACATAAATGAGGAACTCAGCTTCATCGTTTGTGAAGGTAGGATAAACGAGACGAACCTTGAACCCCTTCTCATTTCGCTCATAAAGATTGGTCGGATTTTTGGCTATCAGATACGAAACGGTTTCCGCCCCAGTCCCTCTAACGGTTAATGATAACTGCATATTTCGCACTTCACTTTCATTAGAATATTTTTTGCTTATAGTAATATAATTACACAAAAATGGAATTTTTGGAAATAGGTACAGATTAATTATAAAGGGTGTAACTTTGTTGTCGTTACACCCCCTACTTACTATTATAGACTTCCAATAAAATTCAATGAATCTAATTCCACACCATCCATTGCACCATCGATAATTTTCCTAACATCGGTTAATGTATCTTCAAGATTGACAGATTGCCCTTTCTGTCCAGTAAAAGGTTCGGCTACGTAAAAGGGTTGTGTTAAATAGGCTTCTAAACGTTCCCCTCGTTGATACGTCTGTACTTCCGATGTTGGTATGCCTGTAATCCCTTTAACATTCACCAACGACCGCAGTTCTCGGTAGCGGCGTAAAAGTTTTTGTGCTCTTTGCTGGATAGAAAGATGTTTTTGATCTAGGTGTGCACCTTCCAGTACGGAGGATGTTGAGTGAATTGGGTTTACGGCTGGCCATTTGTGTCTTGCTGCGAGGTCAATGTCGAACTGCCATAAGGTTTCAAGTGGGCCATATGGTAAATCTTCGTCAACTGATGCCCCCTGTAAATCTAGTAAAAAGGTTGTCACTGATTTAATGTTTGCTTCATGTAATCTTTCTTGAAGGTCGTAAATTTCTCCTGTTAAAACATGTGATCGATCAGCTACAAAAATGACCTCTTTTGTGGTGCCAATCGCCTTCATTTCTTCATATGCCTTTTCAATCGTATCTGCAACAATCTCCACTTCATCGGTAATATCCGTCAATTCTGGATAGTTTTTTTCGGGTTTTAACAATATGGTGGCATAACCCTCCCTCTTAAAGCGATAAAATAACTCAGCCAGGACAACCAGCTGCCCCATTCCTGGACGAGCCACCAAGCCAATTGTTCCTCCTTTTACGATTGGTGCGAACAAATCTAAAGTCTTAATTTTTGTTTCAATCATCTCTACCGTCTCCCCTCTTACAATCAATTCATCTAAACTACATTGCGCCAAGGTGGCAAGTGCCACTAATGTTCTAACTTCCGCACGACCAACGGGAATTTTCCCTGTACATAAATTGGATACAGTAGCTGGCCGCAATCCCACAGAACGGGCTGCACTTGTTAGATTTGGTACTCTTCTCCTTAATAACGATACATTCAAGCTGATATCTTCCAATACTATCCACCTCCCATTACATATAAGAGTAATTTAAATTACTCTTAAGCGCAATAGTTTTTTTACTCTAAAGCGTAATTATTTTTACATTTTATAAAAATACGGTATGACTTTAATAAGTCATACCGTGTAAATTAATATTTATCATCATAATAGTATTTTCTATTCTTGGCTTGATAGCACGCTTCACATGTTGGAAAAGAATGATCCCAAGGGAGGTTCTTTCCGCAGTTTTTACACTTTTTCACAAATTTCTTTATATCTGTTTTTAGACGATCCTGTACCTTATCACTGTATTCTTCACGTAGACGCTCCCAATAAATCGCCTCCGTTCTTTCACCTAACCGATATAAAAACAACAAATGAAGACCAATTGCTTTATAGGTCAACTCTAAGTCCTCGAGGCTGCGTTGTTTAATTGGTGGTTCTGGCAGTGGACGCCCCTGAATAATCGCATACATTGTTTCTTCCCATTGCTTCGAAAGTACCAGTTCATTTTTTGAAAAAGGCAGATGTAAAAATCCATAAAGATCCATCAATGGCAAGCGCGCTTCAATTTCAGTACCAGCAATAATTTGATAAAGTGTACGTTCCTCGGTTAGTGCAGCCTTTTTTGTTCCCTTCGGACTTTCAAATTTCCCCCAAAGTTCGAAGAAAGAACCCAAATCACGGTAGTACCGTTGAAAACGCTCGAACACTGAATTCGTAGGGGCAATCGAGAAAGTGTGAACAGGCTCGTCCTCTTGCATTAATAAGCGGCGCATTAATTTAATATCTCGAGTGAAAGCCACCTTACCAATATCATAAATTCCTTTTCTGCCGGCACGTCCGGCAATTTGTTTGACCTCCTGGGACGTTAACAGCCGCCTTCTTGTACCATCAAATTTTTCATTTTCTAAAAATACAATTCTTCTTATTGGCAGATTTAAGCCCATTCCAATCGCATCAGTCGCCACAATTACCTTTGTTAAACCTGAATTAAATTGCTGAATCTGCTTTTTTCTCGTTTCAGGAGGCATACTACCGTAGATCATACTAACCGAATGACCGTCATTTTGAAGACGTGAGGCCGTTTCAAGTACCCGCCTCCTTGAAAAACAAATGAGTGCATCGCCTTTTTTAATATGTTTTATATGAAATTCCTTGGTTTCAACCTCAAGAGGGGTATCACGGCTGTACTCGTGAATTTTCATGTCTGAATCACCTAAAAGCTGCAGCAGCATGGGTTTCGCATTTCTACTTCCGATAATATGTACTTCATGTGCTTTCGCTTTCGTAATAGCTTTATACCAAGAAAAACCACGATCCTTATCGGTGATCATTTGTGATTCATCAATAACTACGATTTCATACGCATCTTTTTCATGGAACATTTCCACGGTGGAGGAAATATGCTTAGCGTCCAGAACCATTTTTTCTTCCTCACCTGTTTTTAAGGAGCAAGGTGTTCCCTCAGCATTTAATTTATCATATACTTCCAGAGCTAATAGCCTTAGCGGGGCAAGATACAAACCGCTGCTAGATTTCTTCATTCGTTCCAAGGCATGATGTGTTTTCCCTGTATTCGTTTCTCCAATATGAAGGATATACTGGATTTTCCTGTCAACGGAGGGGCTGTACTCCTGGCCAAATATCTCCTCCATGATTCGAGTTTCTTCCAGTTTCTTTCGTTCGATTATTGCCTCTTCCTCTTGTCTTTTCCGTTCTCGTTCTCCAAAATCCTCTTCAAAAATTTGCTGATGGACCTCAAGATCAAAAGGAATATCCACAAGTTTTAAAAGATCTGTAAGATACTCATTTTGAATGTCCTCAATAAAGTAGTCTTCTACTTCATAAAGTAATTGGGCAATACTTCCCTTAACAAAAGAAGGAGACAGGTTTTGATCGAACGTTTCTAAGAATTGAGTTTTAATCTTTGACGGCAATTTTTCAAGGACCATTTGTGGGAGCAAGTCGGACAGATAATCAGAAATTAAACTTTCATATACAAAAAAGTAGGTTTGGTATTCATAAAAGCTCCGGCCCGAGTGAACAGTTTTATGAATGTCCCCGGTTAATTCTTCAAAAAACTTCGCAACTGTTGTATAGGCATCTGGTTGGAAGTTACCCTCATCTACTAACTTCTCCTCTAATGCAAAGGTATCTACGGATTGAAATTTTTTATTATTCTTGATGTCTGCTGCTAGCTGTGTTGCAATAAAATACCGAATGTATAAATAAAAAAGTCCATAGTTTTCTTCTAGAATATTGCTTGCATCTTCTTCGATGTCCGCACGAATTTCTTGTTTCTTTTCCTCTAAATCTGCTTTTATTTTTCGTTTCAGATAATCTTCTTTCGCATGATGGTACCGTTCTCCCCATTCCGCGTCTTTCCCTTTGCTTGTTTCACTTAACCATTCCATTACATTAAATGGTTGATATGTCCGCATTTCATCTCGAAATAACTTATTAATTAGTTTACGGTCAATTCCCTGAACCTCAAACCCTTTATCACTCAAAAATTGCTTTTTTTCATTTTTTGGCACATCATTTGTAGATTTATTCAACCACACATTAATCCAGAGCTGCTCAAGATAATGGCCACGGTCTGCTACATAATCCTCAAATTTTGGTAAAGTTTCCTTTGTCTCAAAGTAGTGATCAATGTCTTCATAGATTTTTCTTTTTGTATGTTCAATGGCTTGAGGATAAATGATTGTTAATTTGCTCATGTAATTTACTCCTCTTTAAATTGGCGTTTTTTGCGCATAGAATCATTTTCTTTTTCGCGTAATTTGGGTATAATGAAATCATAGAGAAGCATATAGTAAAAAGACCGAGCACGCTAGAGACATGCTCAGGTCTTGCAATAGGCGGTTCCCCTAAGGGAATCGGCATAAGGGCAATAATCCACCACTTACGCTTGCTGGCTCAAGGGTGGATTATTTCTTTTTATGGAAAGACAGCACCGCAACAATGAGACTAGCAAAAGAAACAGCTAACATCAATGCTTGAAAAACCGTCATAGGCAACACCCCCTTTCAGAGGAGAGTGTGCCGACCACCCTTGAGAAACCCTATTCTATTGCAATTCTCATTATATCATCAAACAATATATCGAACAAGCGTTCTTTAAATGTTATGTTGAGTACAATATTGGTCAACTAAGTCTTCAATTTGACCAAGCTCTGGAAACGTCCCTGAAAAATCAAACTTAATTTCTTCAAGAAATTCCTCCCGATTATATACATGAATCGCACCGTTTTGTTGAATCACACTAAATTCTGGTACAAATCGATACCCGCTACGCTCAATTGCTCCCATTCAAACGACCCCTTTTTGATGAAATTATTTTAGTATTTGCTTAAAAATAGAAGCTAATTCTTCAAAATCCCACTCACTGGCGGATAACCCTCCCAACTGGCGGATAACCCTTCCAACTGGCGGGATAACCCTCCCAACTGGCGGATAACCCTTCCAACTGGCGGATAACCCTCCCAACTGGCGGATAACCCTCCCAACTGGCGGATAACCCTCCCAACTGGCGGATAACCCTCCCAACTGGCGGATAACCCTCCCAACTGGCGGATAACCCTTCCAACTGGCGGATAACCCTCCCAACTGGCGGATAACACATCCAACTGGCGGATAACCTTCCCAACTGACGGATAACTCTCCCAACTGGCGGATAACCCTTCCAACTGGCGGATAACCCTCCCAACTGGCCGATAACCCTCCCAACTGGCCGATAACCCTTCCAACTGGCGGATAACCCTTCCAACTGGCCGATAACTCTCTCAACTGGCGGATAACCCTCCCAACTGGCAGATAGCCACTCCCAATTATAACGGTTCAACACTACTTCTTAAAAAGAAAGGACGCATACCAATGTACACGTCCTTTCGCAAATTATGCTGTTGTAAATACTTCATTCTTGTTTGATTGGTGACGAATGGTCGCTTGGGCTGCTGCTAGTCTTGCTAATGGGACACGGTAGGGTGAGCAGCTGACATAGTCTAGACCTGTTCGGTAACAGAAATCTATTGAGCTCTTTTCACCGCCATGCTCACCGCAAATACCAGTTTTCAGCCCTGGCTTAGTTGTGCGACCCAGCTTGACAGCCGTTTCTACAAGCTTGCCTACCCCATTTTGATCAAGGACGGCAAATGGATTTTCAGGAAGGACCTTTTCTTCAATATAAGACTGCAGGAATTTCCCTTCTGCATCATCACGGCTGTAACCAAAAGTCGTTTGCGTTAAGTCGTTGGTTCCAAAGGAGAAGAAATCTGCCTCTTCCGCAATTTGATCTGCTGTCAACGCTGCACGCGGGATTTCAATCATGGTTCCAATTGTATACTGAAACTGCTTTCCGGTCTCCTCTTGAACCGCTACCGCTGCATCAGTGACAACCTGACGCATCCGCTTTAATTCATTGACATGTCCAACGAGAGGGATCATGATTTCAGGCTGTATTTCTGCTCCATTATCAGCTAGGGTTGCTACAGCATAGAAAATTGCTTTTGCTTGCATTTCATAAATTTCAGGATACGTCAAACCAAGACGACAGCCGCGGTGACCGAGCATTGGGTTAATTTCATGTAACTGGCGAACCTTTTTAAGCAATAGCTCTTTTTCCTGTAGCTCAGGAGAAGTTGGATTTTGAATTTGAAGCTTAGTTACTTCCACTAACAATTCATCTTTGTTAGGTAAAAATTCATGTAAAGGTGGGTCCAATAAGCGAATGTTCACTGGATAGCCCTTCATTTCTTCAAAAATCCCCTCAAAATCACTTTGTTGCATTGGTAATAGCTGCGCTAAAGACTCTTTACGTTCACTATAGTGTTCGGCTAAAATCATTTTCTGTACAATGGGCACTCGTGCAGCATCCATAAACATATGTTCAGTCCGAACCAAGCCAATACCGGTAGCGCCAAATTCAAAAGCCTTTCTTGCGTCAACCGGGTTATCTGCATTGGCACGAACACTAATTTTTTTCTCTTGATCTGCCCATGCTAACAGGAGCTGGAACTCATCAGAAAGCTTCGGTTCAATCATTGGAATTTCACCAAGCATAATTTCACCTGTTGAACCATCGATTGTAATTAAATCACCGTATACGATCACTTGGTCCTCAACCGTAATTTGTTTTGCCTTAACATCAATTTTTAATGCTTCACAGCCACAAATACATGCTTTCCCCATTCCACGTGCGACAACGGCTGCGTGGCTTGTCATTCCACCGCGACTTGTTAAAATTCCTTGGGCAGCAACAATACCATGGATATCATCAGGTGTCGTTTCCGGACGGACAAGGATTACTTTCTTGCCTTCCGCACTTAATTGTTCTGCTTCATCTGCGTCAAATACGACTTGACCCGTTGCCGCACCTGGTGAGGCAGGCAGACCCTTTGCCAATAATACTCGTTGATGTTTATCATCTATTCTGCGGTGAAGTAGTTGGTCTAATTGTTCTGGATCCACGCGAAGCAACGCATTCTGTTTATCAATAATTCCTTCTTCAACCATTTCAACAGCAATCCTGATTGCCGCTTGTGCAGTCCGCTTGCCATTACGCGTTTGAAGAATAAAAAGTTTGCCCTTCTCTACAGTGAATTCAATGTCTTGCATTTCCTGATAATGCAACTCAAGCTGCTTACAAGTATCGACAAATTGTTGATAAACTCCTGGCATTTCATCCTTTAAGGTTTGGATTGGTTGAGGTGTACGAATCCCTGCTACTACGTCTTCACCTTGAGCATTTATTAAGTACTCACCATAAAGTTTGTGTTCACCAGTGGATGGATTCCTTGTGAAGGCTACACCAGTCCCAGAGTCATTACCCATATTTCCAAACACCATACTTTGGATATTGACCGCAGTGCCAAGGTGATCTGGAATCTTATTTAAACGGCGGTATACAATCGCACGCTGGTTATTCCAGGAATCAAACACTGCATTAATCGCAAGAAACAACTGTTCTTTTGGATCCTGTGGGAAATCTTTTCTTGTATGTTTTTTTACAATTCCTTTATAACCAACAATAACTTCCTTCCAATCCTCGGCTGTCATCTCTGGATCTGAGTTATACCCCTTTTGTTCACGTGTTTCTTCTAAAAGTTGTTCAAAATAATAAACATTGATATCAAGCACTACATTACAAAACATTTGAATAAAACGTCGATAGGAGTCATAAGCAAAACGAGGGTTGCTCGTTAATTTCCCCATTCCCTCAACGGTTTCATCATTCATCCCAAGATTTAATATGGTATCCATCATTCCAGGCATGGAGAAAACAGAACCCGAACGAACGGATACGAGTAATGGATCAACTGGGTCACCAAGTTTCTTACCCATTTTTTCTTCCAAACGGCTTAGTGCCACGAGTACTTGGCTTTCAACTAAAGATGGTATGGATTTACCTGCCTCATAATATGCATTACATGCTTGTGTTGAGATTGTGAAACCATGGGGAACAGGTAAGCCGATATTTGTCATTTCAGCTAAATTGGCCCCTTTTCCTCCAAGCGTCTCTTTCATCGTTCCATTTCCCTCATTGAATAAGTAAACAAATTTTTCCATCATTATTAGCTCCTCTCTTTTTTAAGCACTTCTAATATCAATCCAGCTGTTTCTTCTATTGCTTTATTGGATACATTAATTATTGGGCAGCCCACACGCTTCATTATTTTTTCAGCGTAATCCAATTCTTCAAGGATACGCTCAAAGCTTGCGTAATTTGCCTGTGAACCTAAACCTAATGCTTTTAGGCGTTCTGTACGAATTTCATTTAACTTATCCGGTGAAATAATTAACCCAATCGTATTTTTTCGCGGAATCTCAAATAATTCCTCTGGAGCTGGAACCTCTGGAACCAGCGGAACATTCGCTACCTTAAAGCGCTTATGTGCTAGATACATAGACAATGGGGTTTTTGAAGTTCTTGATACTCCTACCAAAACAATATCCGCCTTCAGAATTCCCCTTGGGTCTCGACCATCATCATATTTCACAGCAAATTCAATGGCTTCAATTTTCTTGAAGTACTCTTCATCCAATTTCCTCATCAAACCAGGTTGATGATGTGGCTGTTTATTAAAACTTGCTTCAAAAGCATTCATTAATGGACTAAGCAAATCAACCGCGATGATATTTTCTTCTTTTGCACGTCGATCCAAATATTCCTTTAAAACAGGGATGACAATTGTATAAGCAATAATTGACTTTCCAACCTTTGCTAAAGCGATAATATCCTCAATATCCTCCAAATCTTCCACATATGAATTGCGTCGGATATCCACTTGGCCCCCATTGAATTGGGTTGCCACAGCTTTTACAACAAACTCAGCCGTTTCCCCGACCGAGTCGGATACAACATAGACAACTTCCTTTTGCTCTAGAATCGTCGCCACTCTCCCTTAAACCGATTTTTGTTCCATGATTTCTAAATATGCCCGTGTAATCGTTGTTTTCGTAATCCGACCTACAATTAAATATGTATGCTTTTCTTCATCTACTTCTTTTATTACCGGCAACGAATCTATGTGATTATTAATCATTTTTTTTGCTGCATCTAACAAACTCTCTTCTGGGTTGATGGTAATAATATTTGGCATTCTCGTCATAATTACACTTACAGGTAATTCCTGTAAATCCTTGTTCCCGATAGCCGTTCTTAGTAAATCCTTTCTAGAAATGACACCGGCTAAATGACCTTTTTCGTCAACGGCATAAAGCGTTCCCACATCTTCTAAAAATAATTGAACGATTGCATCATAAACGGAAGTGGATATATCAACCACAATCGGGTGTGCCTTGTAATCGGTGACCTTCTGATGTAAGAACTTTTCTGCCTGTAGCTTCGTTTGATAATTATGATTGAAATAGTAACCAACCCTTGGCCTTGCATCCAAATTTCCTGACATCGTTAAGATAGCTAAATCTGGTCTTAATGCAGCCCTCGTTAAGGAAAGCCTCTCAGCAATTTGTTGCCCTGTAATCGGACCATTTTCTTTTACAATTTCTAGAATTTCTGCTTGCCGTTTAGTCAGTTTGATCACATCCACCCCCTTTAACAAACATAATTATGTTACATTTTTTATAAAAAGTATAAATGTGCTATACTTATTTATATATAGTATATTACATTAATAGAAAAACGGAAACAATTTGTTCAACATTTTTTTGACAAAATGGAAAACTATTTATTTTTCGCAAAAAAAAGAATCCGAGGGATTCTTTTTTCAATTTAACAAGAAGGATATTTAATTACATTTTAAGTTATATCCCTACTTGCTCACATTCTAAGTACACAAAAAAACCGAACTATTTAAAGTTCGGTTTAATAATTATTTATTATAAGTGGGCCTAAATGGACTCGAACCATCGACCTCACGCTTATCAGGCGTGCGCTCTAACCAGCTGAGCTATAGGCCCATGTTTTTTGGAGCGGGTGAAGAGAATCGAACTCTCATCATCAGCTTGGAAGGCTGAGGTTTTACCACTAAACTACACCCGCAAATGATTAAATCCTTGTAGACCTAAGCACAAAAAACATTATAGCACGATGGTGTTATCTTGTAAACTATTTATCTGAAAAAAATCTTTGACTAATTAAAACATTAAAATTAGTAGAAATTGGTGCCTGTCACCCAGTATTTACTTACACTGGGCAAACAAGCATTCGGCTCCATGGTATCGATTCACTTCATCTTCATGAACTGCATTCGTTGATTAAATAGGCTTGGGTAGGATAAAAATCCAAGCATGATACTCGTTACAGCTGCTGTTGTTAATAGGAGAAACAGAATAAGCAATTGAAATTGAACTGCTTGAATTGGGCTTGCGCCTGCAATGATTTGACCGCTCATCATCCCTGGAAGCTGAACAAGTCCAATCGTTTTCTGGCTCTCAATGGTTGGAATCATGCTTGCTTTAATCGATGTAATCAGCTGTGTATGGATGGCTTGCTTCGGAGTCCCGCCAACAGATAGGATAAGTTCCGTTTGTTCCTGGTTTGTATCCACTTCTGCTATAAAACGATTCAAAAACAGGATGGCGAGCACCATGGAGTTTCCAATCATCATCCCGCTGATTGGGATGATATACTGTGCCGTAGCTGGTGTAATCTTGAATCCAAGTAGAATACCTTGTGTTAATACTTCAATGAAAACTAACGTGACGGCTACTTTCCATGTGATCCCTTTAATTGCTTGACCTTTTTTTCTCGCATTTTGAGTAGCAGCAACAATCATCACGACTACCATCAATAACATATAAAGGATGCTTTCTGAATCAAAGACAAACATTAGAATATACCCAACTACGAATAATTGGATAATAGATCTTACTACAGCAATAATGGTATCCTTTTCTAACCCAAGGTTAAAGGTTTTGGATAAGAAAACAGGAATCAACACAAAAACAAGTGCAATGGCAAGGGCAAGGGTACTCATTCCAATTCCCCCTTTACAAATTGTATTACTTTTTCATTTACAGGAGCATTCAATAGTTCACTTTTGCCAGCCTCAATGACTTCCCCTTCCATCATCACCCAAGAGTAGGTTCCAATTTCTTTTGCTTGCTGCAAATTATGAGTAATCCAAACAATTGTTACACCATACTTCTCATTGATTTTTACGATAAGTTCTTCTATTTCTTTTTGTGATACTCGGTCCAAAGCAGATGTGATTTCATCTAGCAATAATATTCGAGGATGATTTACGAGTGTACGGGCAATGGATACCTTCTGCCGCTGTCCACCTGATAAGTCTCTAACATTTCTATGTAAAAATTCCTCACTCAAGCCAACATCCTTTAATAAATCCTTTGCTGCCTTTTCAGCCAGATTTTTCCCTTGCAGTGTTAGTGGTAACCCTATATTTTGTAGCACATCCCCATTGATCATCGGTGCACTTTGAAGCGCAATTCCTACTAACCGGCGCAGTTCCACTGGAGCAAAGCTGCTAATTTTCTTGTCTTTAATATATATTTCACCTGAGTCTGGTGATAGGAGTCCGTTACAAAGCTTCAACAACGTTGTCTTTCCAGCACCCGAAGGACCTACCAACGTTGTAATCGTCCCCTCATAAAAGGATCCAGTAATATTTTTTAATATATGGTTATCGTCAGAATAAAAATTTACTTTGTTAAAGTGGATAGCTGGTGTTAGGATTGCTGTCATTCTTTCACTTCCTTTAATATCATGATTGCGAAATACTGGTGAATATTGTCTATTTTAATGTACTCATTTATACTTAACCTATGTTAAGTTTAAAAGCTTATATAAACAACTAAAAAGGGGGAGTAAAAAGTATGAAACTTGGTGCATTTTCTGTAAGTTTGAACGTAACAGACATTAATAAATCAAAAGAATTTTATGAAAACCTAGGATTTCAAAGCTTTGGCGGTGACATTTCACAAAATTGGCTTATTTTGAAAAATGAAAATTGCATAATTGGACTATTCCAAGGAATGTTTGAAAAGAACATCCTGACTTTTAATCCAGGATGGAATGAAAATGCGGAGAATATTGAATCTTTTACAGACGTTCGTGAGCTTCAAAAGCAGCTTAAAGAAAAAGGTATCAATATGCTGTCAGAACCAATTGAATCAAATGAAGGACCAGCACATTTTATTATAGAAGATCCAGATGGGAACCAGATTCTTGTTGACCAACATAGATGAAAAAGAGGAAATAACGAAACGTATTCAAAATGGGCCTAATGGACTCGAGCCATAGACCTCACGCTTTTCAGGCGTGCGTTCTAAGCTGCTGAGCTTTAGGCCCATGTTTATTTGAAGAGGGTGAAGTGATCTCACGGATTGTTCTAGTTTTTAGCAACAAAATTTCGTCTTATCTTTTATTAAAGGTGGAGGAATTTCCTGCTCTATTATTTATGAAATAAAATATTTTCTAATGTCTTTGCATTTTCTTTATCTAACGTTCCATATCCTTCTTTTACATTGTTACTAATAATAGTTGCCGTATCATTACTTTGATTGAACCAAATCTGGTATTCAAATAATCTTTCAGGCATATTCTCATCATATCTGAAAAACAGGGTCGCCTTTACATCTTCTTTTCTAGCCATTTTAGGTTCTACATTTGGTTTCCACTTAATTTGTTCAAATGCTTTTCTTAACGCATCTATCGTTTCTTCATCAGTAATCATTCCAGCTTCTTCATAGCTATCATCATCTGCCTTAACCACTTCAACATCTACTCTGGTAAGTTGTTTAAAGTCAAACTCATTCGGAGCTTTATTTGTACAGCCTATTAGAAACATTGCGGAAATAATACAGATGATAAAGCAGATATTCGTTTTTTTCGACAAAAAACCAACCCCTACTATCCTTAATTTATCCAGTTTATCAATATCAATATCAATTAATCATTGGATAAATAAGCTTTTATTTTAGGAAACACTTTGATAGCTGTGTTGTAGAAAACATCCTGATGATACGACTTTGGAATGATATCCTGGATGAAATCGATATATGGATTGATAGGGGTAAGCGGCCAATCGGTTCCAAATAAGAACTTCTCATAGTTATTGGTAAATGTTAAGGCGTGCAGAAGATGATCAAAAAATCTTGTTTCTTGGAGCCGCTTAATGTCACCATCCGCTCCAACAACAAGTCCTGATAAATCTGCGAATACGTTCGAATTTTTATAAACAACCTCTGCACCATCAAGGACCCACGGATCTCCAAAATGAGCCATCATTATGGTCATGTCCCTGTGCTTTACGGCCACATCATCAATCGCTAGCGGATGTGAGAATCGCAGTCTCCCCCGCTCCGAATATGTGTCCCCTGTATGATAAACGACCGGGACACTGTATTTCTTTGCAATTTTGTAAACAGGTTCATAGACTTCATCATAGGCATAAAATGGATAATACCCTAAGTAGATTTTAATACCGACACAATCAGGCTTTTGGACATCCTTTTCTAATTGCAGAAGTGCCGCCTCATCCAGCCGAAATGGATTAATTCCAGCACAATAAACAATGTTTTTCGGGATGACCTTGGTTAAATCTATCCCCATTGGTGACGGGGAAGCTGAATCAGGAAATCCTTCCCCAGCTGTTTCGGTAACCCCCATCGCAATCCCTAATACGATGTTATTTTCTGCAAATTCCCTTTCAATCCCCTGAAACGAGTAATCTACTTTCGAAATGTCAGTGGCTGTTTCGTGAAAACTTCTTATATCTGAATAATGAATATGTGCGTCAATTATTTTCATTTTCTACCTCATTAAATGTCATTCGGCGGAGATCCTCTGCTTCATCTGCACTAAGAATATTATCTGACCCTAAGATGAAGGATGGAGCTGAAAGGAATTCCATGCCATTCGCCATTTGCATATCTCTCCATATGGATACAAGCATAACCTCTTTGTTCATATAGGCTTCGATGTTAATCGCTTCCCGGTCAGCGATTAGTTGTAGCACTTCGTCACCAGTAGTTGAAGCAACGATTACATGGTCTGATAATTCTGTTTGAATCTCTGTACTCCCTGCGACATAGGTTCTGTTACTTCCTGCGCTTTTTACCGTTCCAACGGCAAAGGCACCTTCCGTATACCATTTCTTATAATGCATATACGTACCAGTGTTTTGAAGAATTTTCGTGACAACCGCTACAACCGGAACGCCAGGCAGCATGACATAATATTGTTCAATACCAAGGCCTTTAAATTCTTCATTATTGGTGAAATTTGTTGAAATCTTAAGACCCTTCCAGACTCTTCCTTCATTATCAATGAGAGATCCATCGCTAACGATGGTTTTTTCGTTTACAAAGGATTTTTGATTGATCCCGTGTAAAACGAAACGAATCCCTCCACTCCATGGATTCCACCATGCACGTGGCTGAAGTGATGGAAATGACGTATCTAACCATTCTTTTCCCTTAATTTTCAGAGAAAATACCGTTGGATAAAAGGTTTCGGCTGCAGCAATCGATATCTCACCATTACTTGCTTCCAGAATCTCCAACCCGTCTCTCGTACATTTTTGAAAGCTAATTAAGTGAGTAGATGGATTCATGGATAAAGCTTTTTTAAAATCTCGCACCCCATTTATCTCATACTCCGCTACCACAGATGAAAGTGGAGAAGGATTGCTCTGAACAACTTCACGTACTTCTCTTTTTTCATCCTCTACCGCTAGAATTGTCGATTTTCCTTTATTAAAAGAAACTTCTCCTTGTAAATACCCAGCTTTTCTGTCAATCAACACAGCTTCTTGCCCAGTTGTCTGTATAAATAAATCATCAGCAGTTGCGGCTGTTCTCACCCTTTTTCTCAAGGCAAACTCTCTAAATTCTTCCCAGCTTTGGTAGGCCCCAAACGAATGATATACAGGCTTCGTTTTAACCTCACCATTTGCTTGAATATTCCCAAGCGCATGTTCTACATACATATACCAATTTTCAAAATTAATTTTTGTTTCCTTTGGCCAGGTGATTCCGTGGGCATATGGCTCATACCGAGAAAATAACCAGTTTTCAGTCAGCTCATTACTATTCCACTTACCATATTCTGAGTATGCTCGTTCCTCCACTTTTACAACATGATCATTCAGCACAAAAACTGGCTTAAACAGCTCATGATAAATAGGCTGCATCATCCAGATCGGTTGAGTTATGTCTGAATGATTATTCCGAACAATATAAGATTGCTCGAGTAATCCTTCAGCATACAGCTTTGACACACTGACTACTTCCACATCCGCAAAGTCTGAGGATTGATAGGTTGCATATAAAACCATCACACCGTTTTCTTCCTTATATTCTACTAAACTAGGTTTGCGTTTTGAGAATTCACTTGAATAAGGCTTGCCGAGCTTCGGAAACATCCCAATCGTCTTTTGTGTTCCCTTCGTTAATCGGCCCGGAATGAGATCATTGTCAAATTTACTCAAATACAGATGATACAACCCGTTATAAATATGCCAATAATCTTCACATTCCCCATAAAAACGGCCGCCTAAACCTTTAAACCCTATGCTGATTTGCTTGATAAAAGACTGCTTGATCCCATTTTTCTTTTCCACCTCAACCTCAATTGTCGGGGCATAAAATCCATAGTTTATAAGTGTGTAAGGAACAACGATCGAAGTCTTTTCTTTTGGAGCTAATTTTACCTTAAAAGTTGATTGCTTTAATGACACAAGCTTATGCTTCGGAATGTTCAATGTATAGGTTGTCAAGTCATTCACATTATTTTCTACGTCAAGATAATAGACAGCCTCTTCATTTACAAAACACTGTGACCCAGGTACAACACCTGTAATCTTTGCCGGCCATTTCGGTAAAATGCCTACAGCAAACTTCGCTTTTTTACCATTAATCCAAACATTTGTGACAACAGAAGGATGCGTTCTCCAATTGCTTTGCTCTTCTTCTAACTTTTCAAGCTGAAAAGCCGCTTCAATTACCGTCTCATCCTCAACCGTTAGGGATTGCTCAAACGCATATCGAACAATTTTATCGTTTTCTCCTTTGAACTGAATAGGAAGCGGTTTTCCTGTCTTATTTTTTATATGATAGCGAACTGTGTAGCTTGCATCACAAACGAGTGTAAAGTTTTCAACTGAAACGGTAATCGCGTACTCATTGGTCTCAATCGATCGAAGTCCGCGTCCTGTCCGTTCGAATTCCATTCGCAGCTGATTGCCATTCGAATCCCACGTATACTCGTAATACGTAAAATCATTATCCTTTCTGCCATCTGGACTGACCTCAACAACTCTCGTGCTTGCTTCATACCAATTCACGTTTGAAAAATAATCCATGACGGCTTCGGTATTTAACACCGTTGGCATAAAGTTCATTAGATGTGTCGTATCATCTCGATCTTCCCAAAAAAATCCACACTTCTTATACAAAGGAACAGCCTTTGTATTCCCTGCCCATGTGTACAGATCAAGCCTTGGCCAGTTCAACTCGGTTACTCTTTCTAACGCTTTTAAGACGAGAAGCTTCCCGATTTTTTGCCCGTGGTAATCCGAACGCACATTTAACAAAGGAATATATAATGCTCCTCCATCTTCACGGTATTCAGATAACCCGCAGTACCCTGCAACCGTGTCTCCATCCATCGCTAAATAGAGATGAAGATTACTCGAATTTGCTTCTTGAATTCGCACTTTTTCCTCCGTCGTCACCTGGGAATCTCCCCCCCACCCGTCTCGGCTTAGATTCCACATTTCCGCAACGCCGGCTGCAAGACCTTCATGATACTCAACAATCTCAATATTTCGTTTTGTTTGTTCCATTCTGTGTACCTCCATTTGAAATTAACTATGTCTCACATTTCTTACTTACCTTATTTCCTTCTTTTCCACTCGTTTGATAATTACTCATTTACAACTCCTCCTTGTAGTTTTTTAGTAAATAATGGGTTGAACCCACTTTTTACTATACATGAGGTAAATTTAAGAAGTAAAGGAATTTTCCGAAAAATTGTAACAGGGGGTCAGGTGTAGTCTTTCTCTCTTGCAAAATAAAAAACCACACATAAATGTTGATATAACAACATTTATGTGTGGTTTAATGTTAAAAAAATGAACTATATTAATTTTCCATTACCCTAACCTTTCCATTGTTTACATTAGCTAAAAAAAGTTTGGTGTTTGAGAAAAGTTGAATGGTTTTTGTTTCCTTGTTTACAGAAGATTACTGTGTAAAATTTGTAAAGCGAAGCTGTAAAAGCTTCGCCTGTTTCTTCCTTCTTCTTATCTACTTAACTGTTCCACTCTTAAAGGCTTGTGTTCTCTGCTTACTTTAATGATCTCCCCGATAATGGCGATGGCAATTTCAACTGTTGTTTCCGAGCCAATCTCCAAGCCGATGGGAGAACGAACCTGCTCCAGCTGTTCAGCAGTGACTCCTTCACCTTTTAATTTTTCAATAATGCTTATCGTCTTGCGTTTGCTGGCAACCATCCCAATATAGGCAATTGGAAATTGCAATGCCGTTTTTAATACAATATCATCACGATCTTTTGTCACAATCAACACATATGACTTTTCATTTAGGTTGGCCGCGAGCAAAGCTTCCCCAATCTCCTCATTCACAAAAATGTTCGTCGCATTCGGAAAACGTTCCTTCGTGGCATAACCAACGCGATCATCAACAACACAATACGGATACTCAAGGGAATCTGCAAGCTTAGACAGCGCATGCGCTAAATGACCGGCTCCAGCCAGAACAAGTTCCGGCCTGCTTGTATAGACTTCAATAAACACCCGTAATGTTCCGCCACAATTCATTTGAATTCCGTCTTTCGCGTGTTTGTTCAATTTGTATTCCACGATTTTTGATTTACCGTTTTGGAGCGCATTGACACTCTCTTGGATAATATAGAATTCAGCCAAACCCCCTCCGACAGTGCCTTCAATCGAACCATCGCGGTAAACAATCATTTTTCCAACATGCCTGGGAGTTGAGCCCCTTGATTCAATAATCATTGCTAGTGCAAAGGTTTCGTTTTGACGTGCCAGCATGGCCACTTTTTCCATCAATAGCATGAATAGCTCCCCCCTTTTTTAAAAAATATCAATTCGGTTGATATTGCTTCGTGCTAAAAAAATAACGTAATAGATTTAAGGCGACTGTTTTTCTGTATACAGCTGTGGAGCGCTGATCATCTATTGGTTTAATGATCTTATCGAAGGCTGCCACAACCTGCGCGATGTCTGCATCTGCTAATGGTATGGTTTTTCCAAGCAACTTTTTCTCAATATCTAGGGAGCGAACCATTGTAGGTCCCACCGCCCCAAAGGCAAAGCGGACATCATCAATTACAGCGCCATTAATCCTGATATAGCCTGCAAACCCTACCTTGGCAATGGCATCTGCATTGCGGTTGCCGACTTTCTCAAATACGACATGAGCACCTTCTTCTAATACGTTTGGCAATATAATTTCAGCCAAAATCTCATTTGGATCACGCTGCACCCTTCGCACACCTTGTATAAAATCACTAATCGCTATAATACGTTCTCCAGAAACCGAACGCAGCAATAGCTTTGCGTTATAAACATATAATAATGGCAGCGTGTCACCGGCAGGAGAAGCGTTGCAAATATTTCCTCCCAATGTCCCTCTGTTTCGAATGGCCGGTGCCGCAATCGTTTTGATTGCTTTCTTTAAGGCAACAGGAATGAGCGGTTCTTCAAGTAATTCGCTATAGGTGCAGCAGGCACCGATGTGGAGATCCTTGCCATTATGGTACACACGTTTTAACTCAGAAAGGTGATCAATAAAAACAATTGGTTTCGGAATTTTCGGTGGGACTCCTCTTCGACTTTTGTGTAGGACCATGACATCGGTGCCGCCGGCAATAATCGCACAGTTTTCTTGATCCAATTGGCTCAACGTCTGGTCTAAGTGATCAAAGCGATATGCGATTATTTTTTCTGCCATAAGCCGTCCCCTTTTTTCGCTGCCAGGTCAATCGCGTCGACAATCATATTGTAGCCCGTACATCGGCACAGATTTCCAGATATACCCTCACGAATTTCAGCCTCTGTAGGATGAGAGTTTTTGGATAATAACGCGGCACTTGCCATGACCATCCCAGGAATGCAGTAACCGCATTGTACTCCGCCGGCAATTGAATAGCTCTCATCTAATATCTTAAACTCCTCCGTATCCATAATTCCTTCTATCGTTACAATATCAGCACCATCAATTGCGCCAATGGGAACTAGGCAGCTGTTTTGCAGGAGGTTATTCACAAAAACGCTGCAGGCTCCACATTCTCCTTCCCCGCAGCCTTCTTTTGTTCCGATTAACTCAAACTCATCTCTGATTAAATCTAGTAATCTTGCAGTGGCAGGGGCGTCCGTTTCTACCGTTCTTCCATTAAGGGTAAATGTAATCAACCTTCATCACCTACTTTCCTCCAAAGACTTTCCATAATGACTTCGGGTGTAACTGGAATCTGTTGAAAAGAAGTTTGTAGTGCGTCCTCAATAGCTGCTTGGACTGCCGGAGCACCGCCGATTAACGTCAATTCACCTGCGCCCTTCGCCCCGTATGGACCATCCGCGTAGGGGTTATCAAAGACCTTGCTTTCGATGAAAACAACGTCCATTGAAGTCGGTGGTCCATAATCCGTTATGCTTTTTTGTTGAATTTCGCCCTGTTTTGAAGTCATTTTTTCAAGATATCCATACGCTAATCCTTGCGCCAAGCCACCGTCAATTTGGCCTTTCATAATCCGGTCATCGATGACCTTGCCTACTTCATAATTGCCGTACACTTTTTCCAGCTTTACATTGCCTGTTAACACATCCACTTCAACTTCAACGATATTCACGCCCCAGGAATATGCTGGGTAGGCATCACCCGTGAAGGTTTTCTCGTTCCAAGGGATCATCTCACGGTGAACATAGTCTTCGACGACTTCCTGTTCCACCCCTGTTTGCCATTGTGCCTTAAGTTTTTTTGCGGCTCGTTCAAGCAATTTCCCAACAATCATCGTCGTCCTCGAGGCCACGGTCGGACCAGAGTCAGGTACCTCTTTTGTATCGGGATACGGGTACAAAACCTCTTCTAACGGTAGGTCCAGTTCTTTGGCAACAATTTTACATAGTGTGGTCAAAATCCCTTGTCCCATATCAGAATTTGAGATTTTTAGCGAAACCTGATCATCCTTGGATTTATGCAGCTTCACCTTTGCCTTAATATGATCTCTTTCGCCACTGCCTGTAAATCCACATCCGTGAAGGAACAGCGCTGTTCCCATGCCTTTTTTAAAGCGTAGATTCTGTTGATTGAAATTTTGAAACTCCATTTTTTTCTTTTTATATTGTGAAGCGTTTAGCAGGTCTTCGATCATTTCTTCCATTAAAATTGGGTCTCGGAATTGTCCTTTGGTAATGGTGGGGTCTCCTTGTTTGACGAGGTATTTTCGTTTATATTCAAGTGGTTCAATGTTTGATAGTTTACTAAGATGTCCTATATGACTTTCGATTCCAGCAAAGCTTTGCGGTGCTCCAAATCCTCTAAAGGCACCGTTCGGAACCGTATGCGTTTTTAAAACATAGCCTTTTGCATGAAAATGGGGGATATTATATACACCAGCACTGTTGAGTAATGCGCGCTGCAGCACGACAGAGCTTAATCCTACATTCGCTCCGCTATCTAGAAAAATCTCAACCCTCATGCACAAAATATTACCATCTTTATCAATGGCAGTTCGGTAGTTGAGTTTCGCAGGGTGCCTTTTCGTTGTCACCACCATATCCTCTGAACGGTCGAACACGAGCATCACTGATTTTTTGACTGCATTGGCAGCAACTGCTACGTGACACGCCATCATCGAAGGAAATTCTTCTTTCCCGCCAAAACCTCCGCCAGTAGGGCTTTGAACCACTCTGACGTCATCGTCACCACAAGCTAATGCGCTTTGTAAGGCATTTTTTATATAATAAAGACATTGCATTGAACCTTGGACGACTATTTCATCATCCTTATAAACAGCAAGCATTCCTTGCGGCTCAAGGTAGACATGCTCCTGATAGCCCGTATCATACTCTTCTTCAATAATTTGATGGGCACCTTGCTCGATCGCCGAAATCGTCTCTAAGCTTTCCCCAAATTCATAGCTTGCCATATTAACTCCAGGGGCTAATTTTTGTTTGATGGCTTCATCCAATGTATAGATTGCCGGATACTCTTCAAATTCTATCTTTATTCTATCTAACAATCCGTACAGGATATCCAGACTTTCCCCAACGAGCATGAGAATCGGTTCTCCGATATAATTAACCCACACATTAGCAAAAATAGGCTGATCTTCTTGGATAATTTTCACATAATTCGGACCAGGGATATGCTCAGCACCTACCACTTCATACCCTTCTGGAAGGTTTGGCAATTGAATGGAAATGATTTTTCCATAAGCAATCGGCGACCGAACCAAAACACCATACACCATATTTTCCACTTTCACGTCACTTATATAAGCGATCTGGCCTGACACTTTCCCTTTATGGTCCTTTTTGGGCACTGAGGTGCTTATGTCTTTCAGATTTATTGCAACCACACCCTTCGAATCATTTTTAAAGGAGACACATATTAATAGAAGTCTCTTCCTACGATTTTATAATTGAGAAGGATATTTTATTACTTCATACAAGAAATTTGTTGTTTTATTTAATTTCTTGGGCTTTATTAATCTTAAATGTTGATTTCTTCTATAGGTACCTTTCGTAAGAATAGGCTAAGGGTCCTCTACGTTAAACAAGGACTTAAGGAATTATGATCTTTTCCATTATCATTACATCAACATAGCGCCCCTCTAATTTACCTTGGTTTTTAAATACTCCGACTTCTCTAAAACCTTTTTTTCTGTAGAGTCCCTGTCCCAGTTTATTAAAAGGGAATGTAAAGAGAACTATTTTATTAAATTCATTCTTAATGGCAGTACATTCAATTTCTTTTAATAATACTGAGCCTACTCCTTTTCCTCTATAATCCCTTCTTATATAAATTGATAAATCAGCTACCCCGACATATGCGCACCGATTAGAATAAGGGTTTAGTGATGCCCATCCAACTATTTCATCGTTATTTTCAATTACTATGGCAGCAAAACGCTCGTTATGGTCATTAAACCATTCTGTCATGTACCCAAGATCTTTTTGGTCTTCCTCCAAGGTTGCAATCTTATCTTCAATCCCTTGGTTATAAATGTTTAATATTGATTCCAGATCATTTATCGTAGCCAACCTAGATTTATACCCTGTGTTCATAATAATCTCCCTCTGCATCATCTGTTTTAATTTATTATATAAAATTTTTTTCCAATACAAAAGAAATAAAAGTTGCATTTTACAAATAATTTGTATATAAATAAATCAGAGGTGAAAAATATGGAAAACGTTAGAGAATTATTTCAAGTTATGACAAGGCGATTTGGTCTTTTAAATAAAAACTGTTGTCAAATAGGTGAAACTGAAATATCCCTTGTACAAAGTCATATCATTTATGAAATTCTCCGTAATGATAAACCATCGATGCAACAGGTCGCTGATACTCTGGGGATTGATATAACTACCTTTAGTCGCCAAATCCAAACGCTAATAAAGATGGAGCTGATTAAAAAATCACCTCTACCTGAGGATCGACGTGTCTCACAACTTACTCTAACTACACAAGGAAAATATGTTGCTGCGAAGATTGATGCAGAAATGGACCAATATCTTAACGAAGTGTTTTCAAATATGAGTGAATTTGAACGGGAAATGGTAATTAAATCAGTCAAACTACTAAACGAATCCATGTCAAAATCAACTGTTTGTTGTAAAACATTAATTTGAGCAAGTTATACTTGCTCTTTAATAAAAATAAATACTTGCAATATACAACTAAAAGGGGATGGTTATTTGTTTTTCATCGAAATGCAAATAAAAGGTTTATTATGAAATGAAAAAAGTAGAAATGGAAAAGGCAATAATTGATATTAGGGAGGAAATCATAATGAAAAATGCTCATATTGGTCTTAATGTTACAAACCTTGAAAAATCCATTGTGTTTTACAGCAATCTTTTCGGGGTTGAACCGGTTAAAGTAAAGTCCGATTATGCGAAGTACCTTCTTGAAACACCAGGATTAAACTTTACACTTAATCATCGAGATGAAGTAACTGGAAATCAGGTTGGACACTTCGGCTTTCAAGTTGAAAGCACAGAAGAAGTGATGGCTCATAAGTACAGACTTACAGAACAGGGTATTCAGTTGCAATTCGACGAAATTAATACAACATGTTGTTATGCCCTCCAAGATAAATTTTGGGTTAATGATCCTGATGGAAACGAGTGGGAGTTTTTCTACACAAAAGCAGATGTGGATGTTTACAATTTAAACGATTCTGCTTGTTGCACTTCTGAACCAAAGGCTTAAAAAGGATTGAGTGTTATTCAACGATGGTATAAACCGAAAATATATAACAGCTCAGTTCTTAAAGAAGTTTGGGATAGTATAGTTCCTAAATTGCTAGTTATGTCATATAAAATGCAAAACTCGCCAATTGGCGAGTTTTCTTGTTACAGTACTATGTTTTTCCAACTTGATACATACCAAGTTGGTGATCTGGAAACACTCTGGCTAGGTAGTTAATAACTAACGGTTAGATTTTTTGATTTTCTCCATATCTTCAGCGGAATATATTTGGATGCCTTTTTGTTCTTGCAGAGCAACTAGAATCATAGCAGCTGCGACTGTCTTCGCTTCTATTCCCATTCGGCTCCTATATATATATTAATTAAAAGGATATTCTCCTTCTAAAAAATAGACTCTTAGTTGAACTATAAACCATCAATTATTAAAGTTAGATGAGAGTTTTGGTCATTATTAAGTCCATTTGTTCTTCATCACCCATATAAAAGGAGTGGGCTCCAGTTTGAACGAATCCCATTTTCTTATAAAAAGCAAGAGCATTTTCGTTTTTTTCCCATACTCCTAGCCAAATTTTCTTTTTATTACTTTCCATCGCAATTTCCAAAGCTTTATTTAACAAATATTTACCAAGGCCATGTTTATGAAATTTGCTCTTAATATAAATCCGCTCGATTTCAAGTGATTCATCATCCATTTCTTCAGATTGAGCATCATTGGAATTGACCTTTAAATATCCAGCGACTTCATTATTAAAATAAACAAAAAAGAATTGCGAAGAACTATTGGATAATTCTTTTTCTAATTGTTTTAAGTTAAAGGCCCTTTCCAAATAGGCATTCATATTCTCAGGTGAATTTTGATGCTTAAATGTCTCATTAAATGTTTCATAACTAATTTCTTGAAGTTTGGGTGAGTCTACTAGTGTACACTTTTTTATTTTTATATTCATGTAAAGATGTCACTCCTTAATATAATCAATAATTTTTCTTGTTTCCCTTTTTTACAAATTCCCAGTCTTTTTCTATATTTTTTCTTACTATTTGAAGAAGATTGAAAATGGATTGTTCTTCAGTTTCGGAAAAACCAGCTAGTACAACGATATTGGAATAATCATTTTCCCTTTAAATAAAAGGATAAACATTTTTCCCTCTCTCTGTTGGAAAGAGCTTCTTTATTTTTTTGTTCTGTTGATCTTCCTACTTTTCAAGAAAGCCTTTCATTTCAAATTTCTTTATGGCTCGAGTTGCTGTTGATCTATCTACTTTTATCATTTCAGCTAACTTTTCTTGAATGCTTCCTGGATGTCTTTTCAATAATTCGGTATAGTTCAATAAAAAAAGTGTACCATTTTTTGGTACACACGTCAGCCGAATGAGCAGTTTTTTTGTAGTGACCAAAGCAAAAATGCCATTAGCGTAATCACTAATGGCATCTTAATTTTTTTCTTTTACAAATACTTATTCTGCTTCACCGACAACTGTAAAACGTTCATTTATATGTTCTGGATTTTCAATTTCGTCCAATACTGCTATAGCATAATCTGCATAGCTAATATAACTTTCACCTTTTGAATTAACTAAAAGATGATCTTTTCCAGACCGATAGGAACCTGTTCTTTTTCCTTCAGCATCAAAAAACGCAGAAGGACTGATAAATGTCCAGTTAATAGTAGAAGTTTCCTGTAATTCTTTTAAGTTACGTCCTTGCCCTTTAGCAGTCGGGATAAATATATCTGGAAAATCAGGTGTTTCCATTACCGTAAGAGTTTTGTTATCGTCTACATAAAGGCTTCCAGCACCACCGACAATAATGGCTCTTGTATTTGTTCCTTTTAGTGCCTCAATTAATGCATGACCAGCATCAACATGTGCTTGCTCTTCACCAAGAGGCGCACCGAAGGCGTTCACAACCACTTCAAACTTTTTCATATCATCAGATTTGAGGTCGAATATAGCTTTCTCAATAACCTCAACGTTTTTATTTTCAATTTTTGAAGCATCTCTTACAATAGCTGTTACTTCATGTCCACGACTAACTGCTTCATTCAAAATACGACTTCCTGCTTTACCACTTGCTCCAATAATGGCTATTTTCATTTTCTAATCCTCCCATGAATAGTAACTGTAATCATCTCGATTACCTGTAACCATAATAATTACAATCAAAACATTTGTCAACACTTTAAATAATCTTTCTTTTTCGTTAATGATTTATTCATTATTATTTAGTTTGGATTTACTTGTAATAAAACAAATTACAGGTGTACTATAATGATACGTCTATTTTTGAAAGGTGAGAAAAATGTCAATTAGTAGTCGATTTTCTGTAGGCATTCATATATTAGCTCTTATTGAAATAAATAAAAGTGGAGTAAGCACATCAGAGTTTTTAGCTGGAAGTGTAAACACAAATCCTGCGGTAATCAGAAAAATTATGGGAATGCTTAAAAATGCAGGATTGGTAAACGTTCGACCTGGCGTAGCAGGAGCGGAACTCGCCAAGGAATTAGCTGAAATAACTCTGTTTGATGTTTATAAGGCAGTGAATGTTGTACAGGAAAAAGAGTTATTTACTGTGCATGATAATCCAAATCCTGAATGTCCAGTCGGTAGGAACATCCAGAATACAATTGAACCATTATTCACAACAGCCCAATTGGCAATGGAGAAAGTTTTAAGAAGTCTTACTTTAGAAGATGTTGTGAAGGATATTACTATTAAAGAAAATATCTGTTAATAAAGGCATTCCAAAAGAATGTCTTTGCTTTTTGTTATTTAATTTTACTCAACTCTTCAAAAGTCATAATATTCTCCAAAATTTTCACGGCTGATTTCGGTAATTTCGTTTTATAATGAGAGGATATTTTATGCTAAATTTTTATTCGAGATGATACAATAAGCACAATAAAAAAAGCAGATTGCCCAAACAGCAATCCGCCTTCTATCTTATTTCTCGTTTTTCTTTAAAACGTCAACAACAGTTTCCTTACTAATATTTCCAGCAGCATCTGTAGCCGTCACGGTTATTACATATTGATGTTTTTGCTTTGGCACAGAAACATTAAACTTACCGTAAGCATCTGCTACAGCTGTACCTAGCTCCACCTTGCCCATCATTACCTTAACACTTGCACCCGCTTCTGTTGTTCCTGTAACAAACGTATCATTATGAATGACAGGATTGACCTTTGGTGCATCTGGTGCAGTTACGTCAATAACCGTCACTACTGTCACTTCACTTACATTGCCTGCCGCATCTGTTGCAGTAACTGCAAGCTCCGTTCCAGCTACTTGCTTAGCAATATCGATTTCAAAACTGCTGTCCTCTGATGCAATACTTGACCCCATAATGGTTCCATCAACAGCCACTTCAACCGTTGCACCTGGTTCTGCCTTTCCAGATACTTTTGTCGATTGGTCCGTTACTTCATAAACAGTAGGAGCATCTGGAGCTTCGCTGTCCGCAACTTCTTTTACGATTCTGCCTTCAACTACTGGTGAAACAGGATTGATCTTTTCTAAATAGGAGGTAAACACTTCAAAATCCACAATATATAACTCTGCGATACGACCTTCATCCTTCGCCGTTTTAAACATGGTATATCCATCACCACCGTCCGCTGTGAAGGCATTCGTCGCTATGCGATACATATTATCCAGTTGAAGTTCTTCATAACCATCAGCTGTTAATGCCTCAACATGCCAGACGCGATCACCAACAGGTTGTGCAGGATCGTACTTAAACTTTAACCCTGATACCTGCATGAATGAACCTTGACCAGGTGCGCTAACACTGTGTTCTAAGGCTGTAAGAATTTCTTCTCCAGTTAGGTCAAGAGTAACTAGGTTGTTACCAAATGGTAGGACCGTTAACACTTCTCCTAACGTGATATCTCCTTGATCCATGGATGCACGGATTCCACCGCCATTTTGCATAGCAATATACGTTGGGATGAACTCATTTGCTTTTGCTACCATTCCGTCTGTAATTAAGTTTCCTAGATTAGTTTCCTTGCTGCGAACATCAGCACGTTCCCCATTCAATGCAACGGATGTATGTCCTACTACCAGTTTTTGAAGTTCAGTTAGTGGAGCTTTATACTCCTCCACCTTCGCTTTTGCTGTAGCATCCTCTGTATACTTACTTAAATCCTTTAGTTCTCCAGTGTAAGTAGCTATTACACCATTTTCGTCGAATGTTACATCAAGAACACCTAGGTATTTTAAATACTCATTTGCTTGGACAATTAATGTTGGCTCCTCTTTTTCTACAACAACTGGAGCATCCAGTTTTGTATGGGAGTGCCCACCAACAATCACATCAATTCCGTCTACCTTTTCTGCAAACTCCAAATCTGGTTGATAGCCTAAGTGAGATAATGCAATAATTTTGTCTACCCCTTGTGCTTCAAGCATATCAACTGTATCATTGGCTTTTTCGATTGCATCTTCAAACACAATGTCGTCTCCTGGATTCGCTAGGAAAGCTGTATCTTCCGTAGTTAATCCTATGATACCTACCTCTTCTCCATCCACTTCTTTAATAATGGCTGGGAAGATTTCTCCTTGTTCATTCGTTCCACCGATTGAGTCTTTAAATAGCGGCCCTAGTTCAGAATCCTTTGTCATGTTTACGTTGGAAGAAACAATTGGGAACTCAGCCTGCTTGATGAAGTTCGCTAAAGTAGCCGAATCCTTATCAAACTCGTGATTTCCAAGAGTCATGGCATCGAAGCCTAGTTGATTCATAAAATACAAGTCTGCGAGACCTTGATATTGTCTGAAATATAAGGTTCCTGAGAACACATCCCCTGCGTTTAACAACAGGCTATTTTCCTTCTCGGAACGCAATTCATTCACAGCCGTAATCAGTCGTGGGAATTGCTCAACATAAGCATGTGTATCATTTGTATGAATAAGTGACATCGTAAATGGCCCTTCTTCTACGTCTAAATCTAACTGAGCCACAAGCGCATCATGATCACTAGCACGTCCATGCTCTTCCATATATGGAGAGTTAAAGTTCACGATATCCAGCTTAGCTGTTTCAGCTAAGTTATTAGATACTAGGATATGATCCAATACTTGTGCATTTCCTTGATAGTTGTATGTGTATCTTTCAGAAGCAGGTAAAGTTTCAACTAAGTTCGTTAAGTCATCACCTTTTAATGTTGCTAGTGGTGCAGAAAACTCAAAATCATTTAAGTCTCCTACTACTACTACATTTGCGTCTTCGTTCTTTTCTTTTATATCAGAAACAAAGTTATTAACGATTGTGGCAATTTGCACACGTTGTGCTTCACTTTCAAGGAATGGTGGTTGATTTTTTCCAAATAAAGGCTCATCTCCACCTTTTGAGTTGAAGTGATTGTTAATGACAATGACTTCTTCGCCTTGGAAAGTAAACTCAGCTGCAAGTGGCTTACGACTACTGTTGAATGCAGCATTTGTTGGGTCAATGCGACCAGGGTTTAAAGTAAGCGATCCATTTTCATATCCAACAGCTGTTGTGGCATCTCCCTTCGGTGCCTCGTTAAGAGTCACACGATCAGGATTGTAGAGATATCCTACACGAATATTTCCTCCTGGTACTCCACCATCTTTCCCGTCAACTGGAGCAATCTCTGTCCAAGCATAGGTTGGTCCGCCAAAGCCATTGATTGCATCACTTAATGCCTTGTAGTTTGCATCAGCTTTGACAATACCATTATTTGTTTCCCCGCTTTCGTCAAGCACCTCAACTAGACCAATGATATCCGGAGATCCTAAGTTCACTACCATTGATTTTGCAAGCTTATCGCGTTTGACGGTATCTGAAGCTGCGAAGTTTTCGATATTGTAGCCTGCGATCGTTAATTTGTCTTCTTCTTTTTGAATCGTCGTTACCTCATTCGTTCTTTCACGTTCTACTAGTTCAGGTAAATCAGCTGCTTTTGTTAAAATCTTAAAGTTACTAAACGTATAGCTAACCACTCCAGTGACAGTTCCATCAAAAGAGTCTCCCGCTTTCGTTACATAGCTGCGATCATCAAGCTGAAGAAGCATTTTCTCAGGGTTTGTATTTTCTTTTGTCAAAAGAGGGGTTCCCTCTTTCGTATATGCTTTTCCTTCCACTTGATTGGTAATTACAGGTACTTCTCCATATTTCTGTGGTCCTGTTACAGTCGGTTTTTCAATTGAAACAAGCATTCCTTCGAGGCTTTCATAAAAATCAACGCCATCTTCTATTGGGTCAAATGTTCCAAATTGATCGTTATCGATGACAGAAGTTGGAGGAATCACGTCCTTACCGATTACAAGTGGAGTCGGAAGCTCATTTCCACTAGAAACCTTTGTAATCTTTCCTGACTGGGCATTAATTTCTGTCATCGCTAAATCTGTTTGGAGCTTCTCGGCATAACCATCTAGTACCCATTCTTTAACAAGTCCAGAAACGGTTACCATATCTCCCACAGCAATACCGTGAGAAGGCTTGTAAACAAGGATGCCTTCCGATGTATTAGAATTGTCATCCGGAGTAGGATCTTGCATGTAGAAATTGCTGCTATCAACTACCTGAGTAACGACCCCAGGTACATCTACTACATTTTTATCTTTATATGGTGAAATATGAGCTTGACCTTGAATGTCGCGAATTTTTAATCCTGTTTCGCCATCTTCAGGGTCTTCATCTGGAGGTGGGGGTGTGCCATCAAACGAAATGGCTGTTAGAGATTTTAGACCTGGTACTGAAAAATAAGCTTCCAGTGAGCCCGTAACATAAACCTTTGTACCCACTATCGAAGGATTCGTCAATAAGCCAAAGGTTGGGCGGAAACTAGAAGGAATTTGAACGGGTAATATTTTCGTTGCATCTCTTTCCGTTCGGCTATCTGCGATGGCAAAGTTTGTATCTGCTGCAAATGGGGCCTCAAAATCATATGTAGCTTTTCCACTACCGCCGCCTGTTGTATAACCTACAATATATCCTGCAACAGTGGCTGTCCCAGTATTATTCGCTATTGCCTGAGCAACCGTAATAGTTTCAGCTGCTTGTGCCCTATAGGGGAGAACCAAACCTATCAACATGACAAACATAGTCGTTATAGCAAAAACCTGTTTTTTAAGCCTCTTCAAGTGTGTTCCTCCTCAAATCTCATTTATTGTCTATAAAAGTAGTACTTCCAAATAACCTTTCCAAATCTATGAAAATCATTCCTCCTTTCTTATGTAGGGAAGCACTACAAATATACTCCAATCTTACCATTTTTCTTGATTATTTTGTTCTTTTTAACGAAAAAATCACTATCACTACACATAACTTTAATATTCTTTACATAAGAAAACATTGTATTACCAACTCTACACTAGTATCATATAATTTTTTCATTGGTCTTTAATGAGAACAATTACCTATACCCATTCTCCTATATTAAGATGATTGCTAGACTAAATTACCTTTGACACCTATTGTTACTCCTTCAAAAAATGCGACAGTATAAGCTGTCGCACCAACCTAAATCTAACGCATCCAAGAATAGTATCATTTAAAAAAAGCTTTATTATAATTACTAGCTTTTTGATAATCCTCTTGCGTATCTACATCCATTAATACTCCTGGATCATCTTCATTGATGTATGTCTTTTCAAAACCGCCAAGGACCACACGCAAATTACTTTCTGGGTTGGATTCGAGGATTTTTTGTTTCACTTGTTCTGATAGTTTAATAGGGTGACCTCCTTTATATAGAAAGCTGGGAATCACGACTTTCCCTTTATGTTCGGCTATTCGCTGAACTGTCTCTTGTTTAACAAGCGGACAATCTCCCGGTGTGATGAAGAAAGTTTCGGTAGTTACCTCTGTGCAGCCCTTTTGAATGGAACTAAACATTCCCAGGTTAAAATTTTCATTATAAACAAACTTTATCTGAAAAGAATAGGCATTTTTACTGATGATTTTGGCAATTTCGTTTTGGATGAGTTCTGCTTGAAACCCAGCCACGATGATGACCCTGCTGCATAAACCTTCAAATTTAGAAATCGTATGCTCCAACACGGTCATTTGCCCCAGTTGCAAGGTCATTTTAAAGGCATTTGCTCGGCTGGAATAGCCAGCAGCTAAGACGATTGCTTCCATTCTTATCACCTTCTTTATTTCAATTTATTTATTAATTCACTTGATTTGCGATTCTCTAGAATTAGTTGTTTACCGTTTAATACCAAAGTTGGTTGGTTATTAATTATTATTTCTCCAATTGTTATCTCTAAACAGCAATGATATTCTGAATCTATTAAAAAATTGGAGATGATAGGATGACTAATTGGAATGCAGAACTTTATGATGACAAACACAAATTTGTTTCGAATTTTGGTGGAGCGCTTGTTTCCCTTTTAGATCCACAAAAAGAGGAAAAAATTTTAGATATTGGCTGTGGAACTGGCGATTTAGCATTTGAAATTTCAAAGAGCGGAGCACATGTGATCGGAATTGATGCATCAGAGTCCATAATTATGGCAGCCAAGGAGAAATATCCAGATTTACGATTTAACGTCCAAGATGCCGAACACCTTTCTTTCCCACACCAATTCCATGCTATTTTTTCAAATGCTGCCATTCATTGGATGAAAAATCAGCAACAAATTGTTCAAAATTGTTATGATTCCCTTCTTCCCAGTGGCCGTTTCGTTGCAGAATTAGGGGGAGCGAGAAATATTCAATCCATCCTTAATGCAATAAAGGTAGCATCCAATCGTTTATCCCTTACGTATGACATGGCTCAATTTCCCTGGGTGTTTCCAACAAAAGAAGAAATGACAGATCATTTAATGAATGCGGGGTTTCATGTCATTAAAATAGAACATTACGAACGACCAACTCCTTTAGTGGGAGAAGACGGTATTCGTAGTTGGCTCGAAATGTTTAGCAACAATATGTTCAAACATTTTACTTTGAATGAAAAAGAAATGGTCTATAGCGAATGTGAACGTATTCTACGTCCACAACTATATAAGGAGAACGGATGGGTTGCGGATTATTGGCGCCTTCGTTTCATTGCACAAAAAATATAATCATGAAGCTGCTTATGTATATATCAAAGCAGCTTTTCTATTTAAAATGCTGCTATCGAGGCACCCGCTTAAAATGCGCTGCGCTCCTCTAAATGTTCAATTTCAAGACGAGTCTATCATTAATCCCGTAAGATAATTATTTGAATTCATTTATTAGGAATCTCTTAAGAGAAATCCTTTTGGCTTGCCTAATATCATTCCATTTCATTATAATGGTAATATGAGAAAATATTGCAAATTTTTATTCACCTTTTTATCCAATGCAATGATTTCTTTAATATTTCTTCTAAAAGTTCTGTTACATTATTTTTCTCTACTTTACGACTATACTTCTTAGTTAGTACTCCTTGATACTTCTTCAAGTTTCTAAATATTTATTCTTATTCTCACAGTCTTATTTCTTACAATATAAGTACATCATTTATTGTAGTAATTACATAATAATTATTATAATTCTAGTTTCTAAGTTTCTTAAAACTAGATGCATAATTATATATTTTACTAAATTTACACAGAAGGAGAGATTAAAAAAATGGATGCAAAAGAAAACGTCAACATCGAAGGATGCCCGTTTCACGGCGGTGCTACAAGTAACAAATCAAGTGGTACGTCAAATCGAGACTGGTGGCCAAACGCTTTAAATTTGAATATTCTTCATCAGCATGACAGGAAATCTAATCCTATGGGAGAAGACTTTGATTATGCAGAGGAATTTAAAAAGTTAGACTACGATGCATTTAAGCAAGATCTTCGCAACCTAATGAAAGAAAGTCAAGATTGGTGGCCTGCTGACTACGGACATTATGGTCCATTCTTTATCCGTATGTCTTGGCACGCTGCAGGTACATATCGTACAGGTGATGGCCGTGGTGGTGGCGGAACGGGTAACCAACGTTTTGCCCCGCTTAACAGTTGGCCTGACAACGTTAGCCTTGATAAAGCGCGACGACTCCTATGGCCAATTAAGCAAAAGTATGGTAACAAGATCTCTTGGGCAGACCTGCTAGTCCTAGCAGGAAATGTAGCTATTGAAGACATGGGTGGTCCAATCATTGGTTTTGGAGCAGGACGTGCAGACATTTGGCATCCAGAAGAAGACATCCACTGGGGTACTGAAACAGAATGGCTTGGTGATAATCGTTACACTGGTGAACGCGAGCTTGATAATCCACTAGCTGCCGTTCAAATGGGGCTTATCTATGTGAACCCAGAAGGTCCAAACGGTAAACCAGATCCTATTGCATCGGGGCGTGATATTCGTGAAACCTTTGCACGTATGGGAATGAACGATGAAGAAACTGTTGCATTAATAGCTGGCGGTCATACGTTTGGTAAGGCACACGGCGCAGGGGATGCTTCTCATGTTGGTCCTGAGCCAGAGGCCGCTCCCCTTGAACTACAAGGCTTAGGCTGGCAAAGCTCTTACGGTAGTGGTAAAGGTCGTGATACGATTGGTAGCGGTATTGAAGGAGCTTGGACTGCTAATCCAACACAGTGGGATAATGGTTTCTTTGATTTATTATTTGGATATGAATGGTGGCTTACAAAGAGTCCGGCAGGTGCATGGATATGGCATGTAGTAGATCCAGATGAGAAGCATCTTGCACCAGATGCAGAAGATCCATCTATTAAAGTTCCAACGATGATGACCACAGCTGACATGGCATTACGGTCTGATCCAATATACGAGAAGATTTCTCGTCGATTCCATGAGAACCCTGAAGAGTTTGCAAATGTATTTGCTCGTGCATGGTTTAAACTCATCCATCGTGACATGGGCCCTAAAGCTAGATACCTTGGTCCAGAAGTTCCAGAAGAAGATTTTATCTGGCAAGATCCTGTGCCGACTGGAAATTATGATTTAACAGAAGCTGAAGTAGCTGAGATTAAAGCAAGAATCCTAGACTCAGGACTTACCGTCAGCAAGCTAGTAACAACTGCTTGGGCTTCTGCAAGTACCTATCGCGGTTCAGATCATCGCGGAGGTGCCAATGGTGCCCGCATCCGTCTAGCTCCACAGAAGGATTGGGAAGTGAATCAACCAGAACAACTTGCACAAGTGCTTCAAGTACTAGAAGGCATACAAAAGGAATTAGATATAAATGTCAGCATGGCCGATTTGATTGTTCTAGGCGGTAGTGCTGCAATAGAAAAAGCTGCTCAAGATGCAGGCTTTGATGTAACGGTACCCTTTGCTCCTGGACGTGGTGATGCAACACAAGAGCAAACAGATGCAGAAAGCTTTGATGTACTTGAGCCTGTTGCAGATGGTTTCCGCAACTATCAAAAGAAACAATATAGTGTAAGTCCAGAAGAGCTTTTAGTAGATAAAGCTCAGCTCTTAAACCTAACTGCACCAGAACTGACGGCTCTTGTTGGAGGTATGCGTGTTCTAGGTACCAACTATGGTGGCACAGGGCATGGCGTATTCACTGATTCTGTAGGCAAACTCACGAATGACTTCTTTGTCAACTTGCTTGACATGGGGGTGCAATGGAAGCCTGTCGGAGAAAACCTCTATCAGGGACACGATCGCCGTACAGGTGAAGTCGTGTGTACAGCAACGAGAGTGGACCTAGTGTTCGGTTCGAACTCCGTTCTACGGGCTATTGCAGAAGTTTACGCTCAAGATGATAACAAAGAAAAGTTTGTACGTGACTTTGTCGCTGCCTGGGTCAAGGTAATGAATGCTGATCGCTTCGATCTTAAGAGCGTTGACCTTAAGAGTGCTCAACTAGCAAGTAAGTAAGTTTTAAGAATACTATAAATCCCAATATCTTATAATAAGAGCCAAAATACGCAAGTAGAGCTAAAAACTTGCATATTTTGGCTTTTTTATTTTGATTTGTTAAAGCACCTTATCAAATAAAACGGACCCTTCATCAAAAAGCCAAGTGGTACACTTTGTTTACAGTTTTCCCTAACAAAAAGACCGCAGGTGTGGAAACACCATACAGTCTATTGAAACGTACCAATATTATTATTTTAAACCCACTGAATTGACCCAAACTCCCCGTGTGGATGGTTTTGCAATTTAAATCTTCTATATTCAAATTCTAATTTCGACAGTGACAACTCATAAAGCTGTTGATCTTCTCTGTTATATACGTTCAAAAAAATTAATTTATTGATAAGTTTTTGTCGCTTTTTTTCATCCTTAATTCTCATCAGAAACACTCCTTTAGTTTTGCAAAGACTATCCCTTGATTACAACTTATAAATTCGTTTATTAGCTTAACTTTATTATAAACCTATAATTCCTACCCGTAAAGTGTGAATTAAAATAAAATAAAGAAACACTATCATTATGAAAATAGTTTAATTAAATTTTAGGATAACCCAACTGTTCTTAATTGGAAATAAATTTATATAATATAAAGAACAAACGCTATTAATTGGAGGAGATGTTTTTTTGAAAAAAAGTAGAATTTTTTTTATGAACTTAGCCGTTGCCTTTGTTTTGATTTTTGGATTAGCCACTGTGGTCGGGGCACAATCCTACGGTCCTGCTGTATCGAAACAGCTTTCGGAAGTCCGGAAAACAACAGCAAAATATCATGACATTAACGTGGCCTTTAGGGAAGGGTATACAACTGATTACTTTCTAGTTCCAAACATGGGAATTCATCTAGTAAAAGGAGATTTGCTTACTGATGACGGAAGTCTTGACCCACTCGCACCTGAAGTTCTTGTGTACGAACCTAAAAAAAATGGCGGTTATAAGCTAGTAGCTGTTGAATACATGACTGTTGGTGGAGAGCGTCCATCATTATTTGGTCAAGTATTCGATAATGGACCTTTCCCTAGCTCTTTTGCTTTACATGCTTGGGTTTGGCAGGCTAACCCTGATGGGATGTTTTCTCCTTTCAACCCCAATGTAGCCAACATCGAATAATAAAATTTCATAATATCCAAGAAAATTAGACAAACCGCCTTAATCTATATGAAGTTGGTGGTTTGTTCTTTTTTATAATCTTCAAACGATCGCCGTACAGGGGAAGTAGTGAGTACAGCAATAAGAGTGGACCTAATATTCGATTCAAACTCCGTTCTACGTGCCATTGCAGAAGTTTACGCATTCTATACTTTGCCATCTTCAACCACTGCCCTTCCATTATTAAAATACTTTCCATACTTTATATATAGTTAATTGAGCAAAAAGGACATTCAGTTTCATAAAAATGTGAATGTTTTATGACAATACAATTTCATAATACCTAACACAATCCTGGTAAGCTGTAAAAGGAATTCTATGATTTACTGTTCCGCAAAAAAAAACACTCACAAACATTGAAATATTTGCGAGTGTTTAATAGTCTTATTAATAAACCTGATTGCTCTAAAAATACTACAAAGCGACCCTCTAGCGGTTATTATTCTCTATCTTTATTTCTGATACTATCTCTTAAAATGTCTCAATTATGGTTTCAATAATGGTAGTTGCAATTTCTGCGGATATATATTTCATTAACGATCAACCAAATCTTTAAAGTCTTATCATATAACCGCTTTAGTAGATGTCCGCTATCTCTTTATTTTCAATCTCTTATCGTTTTTGACCAAACTATGGCCGCGACTGTAACTGTTCCCCTACTTCTTCTAGTGTTGGCAGTGATGGTTGTGCACCTTCTTTTGTGACGACAATCGCAGCGACTTTGGTTGCAAATTTAGCAGCCTCCACATCGCTCATACCTTTGGTCAGGCCTACGGCGAAGGCGGCAATATACGAGTCGCCTGCAGCTGTAGTATCGACCGGCGTGACTTTTTCCGCTGGAATATGAACTTCGAGTTCCTCATTCACTAAATAGGAGCCCTTATCCCCCAATGTCACGATGATTCTAGCCACACCGTTTGATTGCAGTTTATGGGCAGCCGCTGCCACTTGCTCCATCGTGGCAACCGGCATCCCCGTAATCTGCTCCAGCTCTGTTTCATTTGGTATCAATGTATGAACTTTTCGAAGCATCCCCTCAGTCAACTGTTGCGCGGGTGCCGGATTTAATAGGACTTTTTTCTTAAACTCCGCAGCCAGGTCCACCACATATTCCACGACATCCAGCGGAATCTCCAGCTGCATGATGATCATTTCACAGTTCTTAATCATATGAAGGAACTGGTAGATGTCTGCACGGTTTACTTGACCGTTTGCGCCATGTACTAAAACTATGTTGTTTTCTCCATCTGTACTTACATTGATAAAGGCCATGCCGGTGGTTCCTGATTCCTGGATTCCGGTGATATCAACACCAGCGGCTTTCAAATTATTTACTAGCACCTGCCCATGATCATCCGAACCTACCCGTCCGATCATGGCGACGTCTCCTCCCAATTTTGCGGCGGCAACAGCTTGGTTGGCGCCTTTCCCCCCGGGACTTTTTTGAAACTTGGTACTATGAATCGTTTCACCTGGAATTGGAAGGTGTGGAACATGGGTTACCAAATCCATGTTCAAGCTCCCAATTACTAGTATTTTTTTCAAAAAACCCACCTCTAGCTCTATTCTAGCTAACGTTGTAAATTATGAATCATCTCGTCAATTGACAATATCTTCTCCTCTAATTGCAGGGTCCGGCTCACACGGCTGATATGCGGCTGCTTGAGCATACTTTCCATTAAAACTTCCGTATTCCAAAAGATGTCCCGTTTATTTCCTTCAGCAATCTTTTTCCGATTGGCCATGACAATCACACTGTCAAAATTATTGACGACAAATTCCATATCATGTGTAATCGTTATCACGGTTTTTCCTTCGGCGGTCAAGGTGCGGATAATCGCACCCAAGCGTTCCATCGCCAACAAATCCTGACCCGCAGTTGGCTCATCGAGGATAATCACACTTGAGTCCATAGCCAGTACGGATGCGATCGTGACAAACTTCCTCATTGAAAACGGCAAATTATAAGGATGCTCTTTTAAAAAAGGGACGACGCCCGCAAGCTCGGCAGCTTTCATCACATTTTCTTTGATTTTTTCCGGGGGCAAACCGAGCATTTTCGGAGCAAACTCAATTTCACTATAGATATCACTGTGAAAAATTTGATCATCCGGGTTTTGAAACACATACCCGACTTTCCGTGAAATTTGCGCCGTCGTATAGTCCTTCGTATTCCAGCCATCGATGGTGACATTGCCTTCTTGTGGTTTTAACAAGCCATTCATTAATTTAACGGCGGTGGTTTTCCCCGCCCCGTTTTGCCCGATAATCGCTACGGCTTCACCTTTTTTAAACGACATACTGACATTTTCTACTGCCTTAAAGCCGTTCGGGTAAGAGTAGGACACATTGTCCAGCGTTAAGAATGACATACCTGTCCCTCCTTTGCTGCCGCCACTGATTGAACGGTCTGTTTAGGATGCTCGTCTGCCGCTGAGTCAACCGTGCGTGCCTCCTGCTGTTCCATCACTGCTCGCACTGTCTCAATCGCTTGCTTCTCTGTCAGCGGAATCCGGTCAATACCCCAATTCCGCTTCCTCATTTCCAGGCCTAATAACGCATATTGCGGCAGGGCGGCACCGTGTTCCAGTACTTGTTCATCCGTAAGAATTTCTTCCGTCGGGCCTTGCATCACCACTTCGCCGTCCTTAAAAACAATGACCTGTTCCGCTTTTTCGGCAATTAATTCAATTTTATGCTCAGCTAGAATAATCGTTTGTCCTTTTAGCTTCATCAGCTCAATGATTTTAAAGATTTCTTCCGTCCCCTGAGGGTCAAGCTGCGAGGTCGGCTCGTCGATGACCAAAATATCCGGATCCATAACAATGATTGAAGCCAACGCAACCCGCTGCTTCTGCCCGCCTGAAAGCTCGTTTGGATTTTTCTCACGTAAATAGCCAATCCCGAGCAACTCAATTACATCATGGACCCGCTGCTTAATTTCCTCAACCTCGACACCGAGATTTTCTAGGCCGTAGGCAATTTCCTCAAAAACAGTGTCCTTCACACCGCTGATCTGGGTAAATGGATTCTGGAAAACATAGCCGATTTTCTGCGCCAGCTCACCCATGTCCCATTCCCGGATGTCCTTACCGTCAATCAGCACATCGCCGCGCAAATCCCCTTTATAAAAATGAGGAACAAAGCCGCGCAGAACGTTACAAAATGTGGTTTTTCCGCTGCCATTGGCACCAATCAGTGCGTAAAACCCGCCCTTCTCAATCTCGACATTTATTCCCTTTAATACATCACCATGACCGATCGGGTACCTGTATGCTACATTTTTCAGTTGAATATAACTCATAAAGCTACCCTCCAGACAATTATGGTGACCAGTAGAATCAATAATAGGATTCTCACAACGGTGTCTTTTTTCGTTTTGTCTATTCGGTATAGGCTAGTTTTTTTTACAGGAGCCGTGAAGGCCCTGGCTTCTAGCGTCAGCGCACGCTCCTCTGTGCTTGCCACCGAAGTAAGGATCAACGGCGTCAGCGTTGGCAGGAAGGCTTTGGCGCGCACACGTAAATTGCCTTCTGTTTCGACACCGCGTGTTTTTTGAGCGTCCATAATAGCCAGCGATAATTTCTTCATCTCCGGGATGATCGTTAACGTTGATAAGACCACGTAAGTAACCTTGGGAGGGAGGCCAAGCATTTCTAGCGAATACACGATATCCTTTACCGATGTAATACGAAAAAATAACAGCAGCGCCGAACCGATTGCCGCAATCCTGGATGTCAGCAACATAGCAAAATCAATACCTTCTTGTCTAAGAGAAAGAAAACTCCAGCTCCAAAGGATCGTATCGCCCGGATAGAAAAAACTTTGAATCATAAAGATAAAGATCGTTAAGACAAAAAGAGTTTTCATCACCAAGCTAAATAACTCTTTAAAAACTCCCGCATATAAGGCAATCAAAAGGCTTAGTGGCACCATTAAGTACCCATATAGATACCCTTCTACAATGAAAACAGAAATGATCATAAATAAGGAAATCAAGAATTTCGTGCTGGGATACAGATCAAGAATCAGATTTTTGGATTTCTCCATTTTGTCAATCCCTTTCATTATCGTAAACTAGGATTTAAAAAAATTTCCTCCGTAATTATGCTTAGAAAGATAACGATCAGACATCTTCTTCACAATGGTGTAAGTGATTAATAAAGACAGAATCTTATCAATACTTTCGACAATAATATTTTTCGTGAATACAGCCTCCCAGATTTGCTGGCCAGATGCCAATAAAACGGCCGTTACGGATGAAGAAGCATCGCCAGTGGAGCCGCCGTATAACAGAACGCTGATAGGTGTAGCAGAGATGATTACGATAAGGGTTAAAATAATACCTGCAATCAATGTTTTTCCTATGCTAGTAAACATTTTTTTGATAGAAAAATAGCCGACGGTAAGTCCAATAATCATTGAAACAATCGCAAACGGCAGTTCAGTCGGAGCAAAGATTGACTTGATAACATTCGTTAGGCCACCTGTCACCATACCAACCCACGGACCCGCAATCATTGCCACCAGCATGGTGCCAATCGCATCTAAATATAGCGGGATTCTCAATACTTGAACAAGCTGTGAAATAACAACATTAATCGCGACGCCAATTGGAATAAGTAAAATTGCTATCAGTGTAAAATCATGCTTCAGACCTTTTTTCATAAATAAGTTCCCCCTGGGATATGTTTTTTTTATAAAAAATGGACTCTGGCTGGAAAATCTAGATGAGTGAAATGGGTAGGTTCTAATAAATATCATCATGCTGACAGATCGGATGAATTCGAAATAGGAAGAATTAGTTCAAATTTTCAATCGCATGGTACAGCAAATCAAGAATTCGTTCACGGTCGACCTCAAAGGCGACATCGACGTTTTTCGGTTTGCCCATGCGATGTTCCTTATCAACCACGGTCATCCCTCTCGTAAACTCCCCCTTCGTCTCGACTTCGACATTGCACGGTGTAACCGTAAATAATGATGGGTCAATCAGATGTGCCACGGCACATGGATCATGCATCGCATCGGCCCGGCCATCTCTGAAATAAAAATCAAGCATACCTGCGACAGCTGTCCCCGTTTTATTGCCGATGTGGCGGATTCGGTCAATATCTTCTTTGTACATCGGAATTTGGTTGGTGACATCTAGGCCAAACATCGTAATCGGAATCCCTGAGTTAAAAACAATTTTTGCAGCATCGGGATCAACATAAATATTGAATTCTGCCGCAGGAGTACGGTTGCCGCCATAACATGCTCCACCCATAATCGATAGGTGGTCAATATTTTCAATGACCTCCGGATGGGACTTAATCAACAAGGCAATATTGGTAAGTGGTCCAATCGCCACAATCGTCACCTTCTGCGGGGAGCTTAGAATCGTTTCCCGCATCGCTTCCAAGGCTGAGCGGCTGCTTTCCGGATAATGAGGCTCGCCCAATTCCACTCCACCAAAACCAGTTTCGCCATGGGCAACTTCCGCGAGCACTAATTCATTGATTAACGGTCTACGGGCACCTCGGGCCACTTCAATTTCTTCGCCGACATAGCTGACGAGCTTTAAAGCATTAGCGGTGATCTTGTCACTGGTCTGATTGCCCGCGCAGGTGGTGATGAGTTTTAAATCCAGTTCATCAGAGGAAATTGCCAATAGTATGGCTAATGCGTCGTCAATTCCTGGATCGCAGTCAATAATAATTGGTATGGACATGTCTGAACTCCTTTTTCTAGGTTTCTAGTTTTTTTGTACTTTCACGTAAAATTAACGCTGGTTCTAGGTACTGGGTTTTCGTTACGGCATCACCTCCCTTGGTCATTTGTTCGAAGAGAATTTCGGCGGAGAGCTTGCCCATCTCGTAAACAGATTGCTCAATGGTCGTTAATCTCGGGTGCAATAACTGGTTATATTTAATATTGTCAAACCCCACAACCGAGAGGTCATCGGGAATGGAAATACCCATTTCGGCGGCGGCTTGATAAACACCAAACGCCATTAAATCGTTAAACGCAAAAACCGCGGTCACTTTCTGTTTCGCTAAAAGTTCTCTGGCGGCAAGGTACCCGCCCTCCATTTGAAAATCACCTTCAACAATCAGGTCCGGGTTGGAGGCAATCCCTGCTTCAGCCAAAGCTCTTTGGTACCCTTGCAAGCGGGCTTTCGAGTTTGGATAGCTGGTTGGCCCTGTAATACAGCCGATTTGGGTATGCATGAGCTCGATTAAGTGCTGGGTTGCGAGATAACCCGCTTTTTCGTTATGTATCGAGACAACGCTAAACTTGTGATCTTCCACACCTCGGTCAAGTAACACGAATGGAATTTTCTCAACTGAAAGGATATCTTCGAGCTGTTGGATGGTTTCAGCACAAGAATAGGTAAAAATAATCCCATCAACATTTTTTTCCTTCAATAAGCTTACATACTCCAACTCTCTCTTCGGGTCTCCGTCTGTATTGCATAAAAAAACATTATAGGAATGCTGATTTAAAAAATCCTCAACGCCCCTGACAAGCTCGGGAAAGAACGGGTTCCGAATGTCTGGAATAATTAACCCAATGGTGTTTGTCTGTTTGGTAATCATACTTCTGGCAATCGAATTCGGTCGATAGCCAAGTTCCTCAATAATTTCAAGAACTCTTTTGCGCGTTGACTTGCTAATGCCTTCCGTCTTTTGATTCAGTACCCGCGAGACCGTGGTTATCGAAACATTTGCTTTTTTGGCAATATCTTTAATTGTTATTGACACGGCATCACCCCCAAATTATTTCCATATTAGATACAAAGAAAACGTTTTCTGAAAACGTTTTCTTAATTATAGATTCGTGGTCTGAATTTTGTCAATATTATATTTACTCGGAGATGATAAAATATGCGTTACCGAAATTTCATACCATTTCATCTATCTGTACTGGTATGAATAGAAGGATTAAGAGCTAACCGGTGTGTTCATAGCTACACTATCCACTCGTTTTTCAATGAATATTTTTATACTAGTTTACCATTTTTGGTATTTTGGCGCCTGACCCCCAGTGCATTCGGGCGTTTGCAGAAGTTTACGCTCTGGATGATAACCCGTAACAAAGAAAGGTTTGTGTGTGACTTTATCGCTGCCTGGGTAAAGGTAATGAATGCAAATCCCTTCGATCTTAATGGGTTGACCTTAAGAAAGCGCAACTTTCAGGTAAGTAAGTGTAAGAGGAAACTTGTCAATTTGACGGCGGTTTTTCTTGTGGGAGAGAAAAACAAAAGTATCATCTGGAGAACTCCTCTAGCACAACCGAATTCTTCCAAAAATATGTACGTAGGATTCTATGCTTCGCCATCTTAACCACTGCCTTTCCTCTTTTAAAATCCTTTCAATACTTTATATACTGTTTATTGAGGAAAAAGGACATTTGATTTTCATGAAAATGTGAGTGTTTTATGACAATACAATTACATAGTACCTAGCACTTTTCTGGTAGGCTATAAAAGAATTCTATGCCACTAAAAAACACACCGAAACATTGAAATATCAACATTTGGGAGTGTTTAATAGTTTTATGATTAAACTTGATTCTCTAAAATTACTAGAGGCTGAAAAGCAAAGCGACCCTCTAATGGATATTATTCTCTATCTTAGGATAAAGTGCTTATTGTTGTTGTTCTTTTTTATTTTCTTTTTCTTTTCCTTTTTCTTTTTGTCCCCGTATCGTATAACGAAGCGTGAACGTATCGTCAATCACTTCACACACATGATTTAGATCGATATTAATTTGATTTACTCTAGTGGCAAAGTCGATTTATGATGAAAATTTTGGAAAAACGACATATTATTCTTTTTCTTTGATGTACTCTATGAAGTAATCTATGGTATTGCTCGGGTCAACAAGAGCATTTCTAGGGGTCATCCTGAACCCCTCTTAACGTCAGGATGACAGAATTAGCAGTTCAATATAAGCTTTCAGACTAAGAAAATGTCTTTCAAACCCCACAGAGATTCTTCACACGAACACCCGGATCAAAAGCATTTATTTGATATGTTGGATCATATTTTTAATAAGAATTACCAGACATTAGCTTTATGATTGTAAGTTAGAAAAAAGGAAAAGTGCCATAAACCTTCCATATTTGGTTGGTTCCTGGCACTTTTCTTTGCTCAAACTCAAAGGCAAGTAAATGCTGACCCCCAGCGAGGTAAAGCTTTTATACACTGGGAGTCAGGTACTTCATTCAGTTTTCAACGTCAAGAGCTTACCATGCTCAACGTCTCTTCTCGTAAAACTGGCGATGGAGTTGGCGAACTTGCTTCGCGAGTTCAGGAACAGGGCCGTCAATTGTTGAATCACGAATAACATCTTGGATCGGAAGATTACGAACGCGCGATTCATTAACCCCCATTTCACTCAGCCATTGTACCAGCTGTTCGGATGAACTTGCATAAACGATCCGACCTAAACCAACCCAGCCGTGTGCCGCGGCGCACATCGGGCAATGTTCGCCCGAGGTATATACAGTCGCCTTGCTTCTTTCTTCAGATGTCATGTTCGCGGCTGCCCAGCGCGCCAAAGCAAATTCCGGGTGTTGGGTATGGTCACCACCTGCAACGTGGTTATGGTCTTCTGCAAGCACGTCTCCGTTGGCTGAGACAAGGACTGAACCGAACGGCTCGTCACCAATCTCCAAAGCATCCTTTGCAAGTTCAATACACCGTCGCAGATGCTTCAAATCTGAATCATTTATCATACTTGAATTCTCCTCCTACTGTTTTTATCTGTTGCATGGATATTCCGTAAACATGGCCTAATAACAAAAAGACACTGGGCTTTATATGCGCGTCTCGGTTTTGATAAATATATAATTTATAGATTTCACAATAATTCGAGTGCCTGACCCCCAATACATTAACGCTGTAGCCCGCAGGGGGCAGGCACTTTAGCTCAAAAAGAAAAAGTGCTAGGCATCCTCCATAAAAAGGGCACCTAAACCTTTCATCAAAAGTAATTAGCTTTGGATATCTAAATTAAACTAATCACCTTGTCCCACAATTTCCTCCAATCCAATTGCCACATCCGAAATCATATTCTTGGCATCATCAAACTGGCCTCTATATAGATTAATAAGAGGTTTGATAATGTATTTGTGGACTTTATCCTGGTCGTTTAAAATATCAATTGGGAGGTAGTAAGTTGTTGTGCTAATACCAGTTTCCGAAAAGTTTGTTACACAAAGCTTTCCATCTTCCGTTTTCACAACTTCTTCGTCATCTCTCCAACCTGCTACATAAAGTTCATTACTTTTATTCAATTTATCCTTTTCAGATTCCAAAAGTCCACAGGTTAAAAAGGGAATTGTATTCTCTATTCCATGCATGCTTCCATCAAATATTACATTAATACCTATTCCCTTATTCAGATTCCCACCCTTAGCAAACACTCGCTGTAAGAAGTATGGAAGCCAATAATCTGGAGAGCGAAAATGTGATGACCGATCCCACATGACGCTGCCACCGCTAACTGCCTTAAACCCTTCACTCTCCATCATGTCATTAATCACGATCATTAATTTACTGGTTTCTTGGCAGACTGTTTTCATCATATCGTAGATTTCTTTTATATCTTTTCCTGTTGCCATCCTCTATTCCCCCATCCAAAAATAGTTTTCCGTTTTTATTAGCTTACTAGCTTCAATTCCATTAAAAAGTAGTTGCTCCTGTTTCTCAGCTTCTTTCCAGAAATAGGAACCAGTTGCTGAGATTTTTCTTTTTGGTTTCGTGAATCCTTGATATGGAACCAAGCCTTTCCTTTGTAGCAAAGCCTTCAAATCTACTAGCAAATAGCGCATAGAAGGGGCATTTTTCCAGGTTTCCCTTGCATTCACTTCATCAATGACTCCCATGATGCTCATCCAGTTCACCCAAAAGAAATGATGTTCATTTTGATTAAAGTACTGTTTTTTCTGTAATACATTAAAGGTTTCTTCGATATCGTGCCTTGGAGAAGCATAATGGGCAGTTACGAAAAAGAGATATCGATTGCCTGCCGATTGAATGTATTTGTCTCTTATGACAGGATCACCGATATAGATTTTTCCGTCATGAAGTTCCTTATATAGTTCGGCAAGCTGGTCTCCGTCTAAATGCTCCAATGGATTGTTATCTTTATCAGTAGTGTCCTTTTCTCGCTGAGCATTACTTTTTCCAGAATGATATTTTGCCTCTATTATAATAGCGATTGTAGATTGATTCTTTTTCGTAAGGATGATCAGCACATCGGGTTCTCTGTTTAGATAGGTCGTCCTTGGCCAAAATACATAATCCGCTCCCACAATATCCTCGAGAAAATCAGGTGGGGCATTGTCCTTAAAGCTTGTTGCCTTTTTCAGAAATGGGATAAGTCCGTTGTTGACTTCAAGATACTTGAAGGTCGAAAATACATCTGAGGTTAGTAAATCTTCCATATGCTCATAAGAAGATAGCTTTCCGTGAATTTCAGCAATTGTCATAGTAAAACCACCTAGGTATGTATTGATTAATAACTATCTAAGAATATTCGACAAAAACTGTAAAATTCCTGTTATTATTATTGGAAATAAAAAGTGCACAGTTACCTTCCATATTTTTTGGAAGGTGCCTGTGCATTTTGCCATATTAAAGATTAATCATTTATGCCAGATCTCATCATTTTAAAATCTACGTTTACATTGACTTTGGCGTCCTTATACATTTTATGCCATTTTTCATCTGTAAGCTTTGAGTGACGCACGGAGGCTCTGTATACTTCACCTAGTCCAATCACATCTGAATTTTTGGATTGACAATAAGTAATGAGATTTTCAACTCGCTCTTCCATTTGTTTTGAAACTTCCTTTTCAAACAATTTTAAATTATTTGATTTAGTCAAATCAATATCACTATTGATATCAATCAGTCTTGCATTAAGTTTTATTTTTATGTCAAATTCAAGATTCGTTTCGTTTACAAGCTTTAAATCACTACTACTATGTATGGTATCTAAGGAGATGACTGTCCTGCCTTCTACATGACTTTTTCCCCTCAACTTGGGTGATTCACTCATGAAAATAAGATCCGTACTTCCAGCTTTGTATTTATCGTTAATTAATTTCAGGTAAAAGCTTTGATCTGTTGAAATTCTGCCAACTAAACGGTCATCTTTAAAAATCCCAACCCCAGTATACCTAACTTCCTTGTTATCAATGTTCTTTAGTATAGGCATAAATGGATCTCGTCCTACTGTGTAGTATCGATGCAAAGTCTCCTGTAAAGTAGCTGAAGGCATAAGTTCATCTTTTGTATTTTGTTCAATGAGTCTATATAAATGGATACCAATATTAGGGATGTGTAGATCATTCAGGTTTAACAAATCCCTAGCCTCCCCTTCCACAATGGAAAGATAAGATAGATCACTAATTGCGGGATCTTTCGTTAATGTTTCTGAAACATGAAGCATCCCCTGTTTACCTAATTCTTCCCCCAGTAGGATAACTCTTAGCTGTCCCGCTAACAATTTCTTTGATGTCTTCTTATTACCCGATGTATTAAGACCTCTTACGGAATAGGCTTGTGTTTCTACAATTTTTACATCCGTTTTGGCATCAGGCTCAATTTTTAATTCCACCGCTGTTCCATTAATCTTTCCTTTTTCTCCTACATCATATCCAATGGTGGTAATGAGACCAATTTCTTCAAGTATTTGGGGTTGAGCACAGCCAATTAGGCTGAAAATGGGTAACAAATATACAGCTAAAAATCTCTTTTTCATCATATTTGTTTCTCCTTAGATCCTTTTACTTTCTTTTTTATTAGTACGAAAACAAACAAAATGATAGGATAACAATAAGTAAGATAAAAAGCAGCGATAGCAAATGTATCATTAAAGTTGTTGATTTTCTGTCGTGTATTAAGAAATAAACTAGAAATAAAAAGAATTAATGAAAATATCCAAATAAAGTGAAATTCCTTTGCGTTAAATGTTCGATTCATTCCTCGGACAGCGGCCCATAAATAAAGCATGATATTAGGAATAATAATCAACATCCAAAATGCGATGGCTATGTATTCCATTCTCTCGATAAAAGGAAGCTTCACAATTTTAAATAAGGAAAGTGTTACCCAAATTGATTTTTCTAATTGTCCAGAACTAAGATAAGCAATCGCTATTAGTATAAGGAGCAAATATAAAATCGTTGTAGTAGCGATTGCCAAATGCGCGAATTTCTGAACCTTTTTTTTTTCATTCAAGTGAGGATAAATGGCATATAAGATTTCAAACCCAACGACTGTAAATGTCATTTTGAATGTACCTTTTAAAATGGCTGGAATGTTGCTTTCCAAAATGGGCAAAAAACTAGTGTAATCGAAATAACGAATGGGAAATCCAATAAGTCCTAGCATCCATATAGATAATATAACATTAAAAAAACAGACGCCCACGATTACTCGAACTCCACCTGTAACACCATAAACTACTATTAATAATAGAGAAATGGAAAAGAACCAGCTTGGAACTTGTGGAAACATCCAGGTTTGAATGACCTCTATATAATTTTTCATAATCACTAAAGAAGTTAATAAACAATAGAGGATATAAAGGCTATTCATCATTCTTCCCACCCACTTGCCATAAATGTCATGATGAATGCCATAAATATCGGAGGAACCGTAAACTTGTAATGTTTTTATTATCATAAAAACAATCAGATGGGTTAGAATGCCAGAGAGAATGACAGATATCCAAGCATCGTGCTTAGCTTCCAAAAAGATGATTCGTTGAAACCCCTGAATCCCAATTCCAACTTGTATATCATGAATAATAAAAAATAGTAAAAAGGTACTTAACAATAATTGTGGTTTGGGTTGATATTGAATGTCAATCCTTGTTCACCTACCTAAGTGTTCATTCTTTTTCTTTTGCATCTAAAGGATCGTATTTATAATCATCTTCGGGTCGAGTTTGTTTCGGTCTATTGTAAGTAAAAGTTAGTGGTAGTCTAATTACACTATCCTTCCAGTCAGCCAAACGAGGGGGATAAAAAGGCAACAGAACTGGAACACCTAGACTTGATTGTCGCAAAAGATGGATAAGTATAAAGCAAAAACCGAACATAATGCCATAAAAACCCCAAAAACCAGCCAATATAATGATAGGAAATCGTAAAACCCTTACAATGTTCCCCATTGAATAATTTGGTGTTGTAAATGATGCAAGGGCCCCTAGGGCGACAATAATAATTAATATATTACTTGTAAATCCTGCATCTACTGAGGCTGTTCCGATTACAATACCTCCAACGATACCTATGGTTTGTCCCACTTTAGTAGGTAATCTGGCAGCTGATTCTCTTAATAGTTCAATGATAAATTCCATAAATAATGCTTCCAAAATGGGGGGGAAAGGTACCCTTGCCCTTGATTCACTAAGAGGGATTAACAAGGTTTGTGGAATTACTTCATAGTGAAAGGTTAGAGCAGCTACGTAAAAGGCAGTGAAAAAAATAGAAAGAATTAGGGCGAACATTCTTAACAGCCTTAAAAATGTGGCAACTTGCCAATGAATATTGTTATCCTCCATACTTTGAAAAAATTCTAAAAAAGATTGTGGACAAGCAATGGCTAAAGAACTTCCATCTACCAAAACAACTAGCTTTCCCATTAACAGCCAACTACAAATTCTGTCTGGTCGCTCTGTTAATACCATCTGTGGAAAAATAGATAATGAATTATCTTCAATTAGTTGTAGTAAAACAGAACTATCTAAAATTCCATCTATATTAATTTTTTTAATTCTTTCACGTAGAAGGTCCACCATTTGCTGGTTAGCAATAGCATGAATGTGAACCAATGACACAGACGTAGTACTTTGAGTTCCAATTTGAATATTTTCAATAGATAGATTTGGATCGGTAATATATTTTCTTATTAAAGATAAATTTGTGCTAAGACTTTCATTAAAGGCAATCTGCGGCCCAATTACTTGTGTTTCATTCATCGCAGCTGATAAAGTTCGACCAGTATTTGAAGCGATCCTGGCAAAAATAACCTCTGATTCACCTTCTAGTTGGATGATGACATGTCCACTAATAGCTGACTGAATCACTTTATCCAACTGATTCGTTTTATCTTTTATTGCAACCGATAGCTGCTCCATAATATTTTCAATGCTATGAAATGATTGGTTTTTGATTTGTTCAATAATATCTTTATGGAGCAAGTTCATATCGATTAATGTATGAAGATAAAATAGAGTAATGCCTGTACCTGCAACATCGGTTTCTAGGATATCCGCACTGTGTTGAAGTCTTTTCCTGAATTCATTTGACATCTCTTCCCTATTAGTCGGGACCGTGTTATCTTCATCAACTGATTTCCCTTTTTCTTTTTTGTAATTTGTCAATTTTTTTTTGAAGAACATTTCTAGCTCCCCTTTAGAAAGTAAAAATTATTCATCTTATTGTTCACCACTTACTTCCAATTATTCATAAGAGCCTTGGGTAGAAAAATTTCTAAAAAACAAAAGTGCCACTAATCGAAATTTGCCGCATTCGAAAAGTGACAGCACCACATATCTCAATTGTTGAGACAAAAATAGCCAGGAGAACCGCCCCCTGGCTACTACTTACAAGTATTCTTTATCAATCTTCAATGTACTTCTTACTGTATCGATCGGACGAACTAATCCCTCAATTTTTTCACGTTTTTTTTCAAAGAATGGCGGTAAAGAAAGTTTTTCACCAAGTGTTTCGTATGGTTCATCTCCCATAAATCCTGGACCATCCGTAGCCAATTCAAACAGAATCGATGGTGCTGCTTTTGTATATAAAGATCCAAAAAAATAACGGTCTATAAAACCTGAGTTTGGTATGTTGAACCCATGTAAACGTTTTTGCCAAGCATCTAAATCCGCTTTTTCATCCACTCGGAAGGCAGTATGATGAACGGTACCAAAGCCTTGTCGTGCTTGAGGAAGAACGGTATTATATTCAACAATCACTTGTGCACCGTTACCGCCCTCACCCATTTCAAATAAGTGGAATGAATTCTCTTGGGCAACTTCTCTCATGAAGAAAACTTGCTCCAGCACTTCTTTAAAGTAATCAAAAGAAGATGTACGAACAAAGATTGGCCCTAATCCTGTGATTGCATATTCTAAAGGAATCGGCCCGTTTTGCCATGGTGTTCCAGAAGCCACTCCCTCATTATTTTCATCGGAAATGAGTTGATATTGTTGATCATCAAAATCAACAAAGGAGATTGTCTTCTTACCAAATTGCTCGTTTATTCCCTTATGTTTTACTTTGTATTTATCAAAACGTTTTACCCAATACTCTAATGCTGCATCAGTTGGTACACGGAAAGACGTTTTAGAAATTTCGTTGGTACCATGTACACCCTTCGGAATACCTGGAAAATCAAAGAATGTCATATCTGTTCCTGCACCACCGACATCATCTGCAAAGAATAAGTGATAGGTTTGAATATCGTCCTGGTTCACCGTTTTCTTTACTAAACGCATCCCTAAAACATAAGTGAAAAATTCATAAATCTTTTCAGCACTGCTTGTAATGGCTGTTACGTGATGAAGCCCTTTTAATTCGTTCATTTTAATTCCTCCATTTTATCAAATTATCTTGGATTCAAGATATCTATTTAAAAAAAATCAAATTCGTTTCGCTTTATGACCAATTCGTTTTAATAATGCTATTGTTTCCCTAAGCTCGCCTGGCCCTAAATCACCAAAGACTTCTCTAATTTTCAATACATGCTGCGGGAAAATTTCATCCATTAACGCTTTCCCTTCACTTGTTAACGCGGCATATGTGACGCGTCGATCCTCTGGACATCCTTTGCGTCTTACATAATTCTTCTGCTCCAGTTTATCCACAACATAAGTGATACTGCCGCTTGAAATAAGGACCTTCTTTCCTATCACTTGAATCGGTTGATCACCTCTATGATACAGCAACTCTAAAACAGAAAACTCAGTTGAGTTTAATCCATGATTTGCTGCATCTTTACGAATTACTTCCTGAATAGCTTGGGAGGCACGAAGTATAACGGTAACAGCTTTTAATTCTTCACTCACGAATTCCATTCGTATCACTCCAATAAATATTGTAACCAATTCGAACACTTATTAAAAATGTCCGAATTGGCTTTTAGTAGAACTTAGCCACTTTAGAAATTATGCTGTTGGGTTAACCTCTAATTCAACTTTGATTTTGATGTCTTTACCAACAAGTACGCCACCTGTTTCAAGTGCAGCGTTCCAAGTTAGACCGAATTCTTCACGGTTAATTTTTGCTTCTGCTTCAAATCCGTAAACTTCTACGCCCCATGGGTTTGTACCCTTACCGCCAAATTCAACTGCAAACGTTACTGATTTTGTTACGTCCTTAATCGTTAAGTCACCAGTTACTCTGTAGTCATCTCCATCCTTTGTAATGCTTGTTGATACAAAATCAATTGTTGGGTTAATTTCAACATCAAAGAAATCTGCTGATCTTAAGTGGTTATCACGATCTTCACTGCGTGTGTTGATGCTTGCTACGTCAAATTTGAATGCAATGGAAGCTGTAGTTAAATCTGATAAATCTGCAGCTACTACATCTGCTGTGTAAGTTTCAAATTGTCCTTTTACCTTTGATACCATCATGTGTTTTACTTCAAATCCTACGCTTGAGTGTGATTGATCTACTGTCCATTTTGTCATTTTAAATTTCCCCCGTTTTGTTTTTAATTATTATCTCGGAATCGAGATATATCTTCAAAAAAATGTTTTTTTTCAAATAAAACAGCTAAGTTGAGATCATCAATTAAATACCGATGTGTTTATCTTGAATTCATTTATCTTTAACCTGAGATAAACTTAACATATATTCGCCTAGGCTGTCAATACTTTTCGAAATAATTCTTTTACACCTAATGTAAAAACTGATTTTCGGTAGTAAAAAGGCTAATAAACATTTTGATTAGCCATTGACTTCCTTACCTATTTAGGTCTTTCTATCTCAAAGATTTCGCCGATTTTTGCATAATTAGCCCCTGCTAATCGGCTTACTGCAGCCAACCCTTTTGGGTCGATTCTTCCTTTTTCGTAGATTTCATCTTCAATGTGAAATTGAACAACTTTACCTATGATAAAATCACACCCAGGAGAATCAACACCTCCTAGTTCTAACGAATGCTCTAATACACATTCCATTCGAACCTTTGCTTCCTTTACTCCAGGAACGGATAATTTCACACTCTCGACTGGAGCTAATCCTGCTACCTGAATTTCACTTTGACTAGGTGGCAAACTTGCAGCGGTTTTATTTATCTTTTCAACGTTTTGCTCATCGACAATATGGACTACAAATTCTTTTTTCTTAAGAATATTTTTTGCAGTATCCTTCTGTCTCCCATCAGATCGTTGGATCGATAATGAAATCATCGGAGGATTAGAAGATACAATATTAAAATAACTAAAAGGTGCACCGTTTAAAACGCCTTCTTCAGACAAAGTCGTGACGAAAGCAATGGGTCTCGGGATAATACTACCGATTAGAAATTTATAATTTTCTCTTTCTGAAATGGTAGATGGATCAATGGAAAGCATGGGTATCATTCCTTTACAATTTTATCTAATTCTCTTACTTCAATTGGTATCAACTTACGCTCAAGTCTTTCTCTATTTTTTTCATACTGTGCAGGCAGCATCAATTTTTTTCCCATTGTCGCCGCGGATTCATCATGAGCGAAACCAGGAGGATCTGTTGCAATTTCAAATAAAATTTCTCCATGTTCTCTAAAATAAATGGCATTAAAATAATTTCTATCTTGAACAGGTGTTACACCATAACCATTTGCACCAACATATTTCTGCCAATCTAATTGATCATTGTCATCCACTGCTCTCCAAGCAATGTGATGAACGGTTCCAACACCCATCGAACCTCTTCCAGATGCTGTTACTTTTAAATCAATAACATTACCAATGTCAGCTGAAGAACGGAAACGAATAAAATCTCCCTCTTTACCGACGAGATCTAGTCCCATAACATGCTCTAACAATTCTGCAGTTTTTTTTGGCTGCGTAGAATATAGCGTTGCACCTCCGAAGCCCTTGATCGCTACATCTGGATTTACTTCTCCAAAGGTCCAGGAATTCGCTTCCCCTTCTTCTCGTTCAACAATTTCGATATGAAGACCATGAGGATCATCGAACGTTAAATACTGCTCATTAAAACGGTCCACTTTAGAAAAAGGAATAGTAAACTTTTCAAGTCTTTTTTCCCAGAAAGCGAAAGCTCCTTTTGGAACAACATAAGAGGTTACTCCAACTTGACCACCTCCAATTTTCCCCTGATAGGCATTTGCCCAAGGGAAAAATGTAATGATTGTTCCTGGTTTTCCTCCTTCATTCCCAAAATACAAATGATACGTGCCCGGATCATCAAAATTCACTGTTTGTTTTACTAAACGTAAGCCTAATACTCCTGCATAGAAGTCGACATTCTCCTGTGGATGTCCCACAATTGCCGTAATATGATGGATACCCATTGTTTTTTTACTCATTAATTACACTCCCTATCTTGGATAAATTCGCAGAAAAGTTTGGTACCTTATTTTGACCTTAACTGTTAAGATAAATCCCTTTTTCTAATATCTCGAATTCGAGATATTTGACCAAAAAAATTAAGATCACTTTCTTACTTTATCCTTTTATGAATTTCATGGAATAATATTAAATTCAACTATCTCAAATTCAGTTATCTTGAATACAAGATAATTATATTACTTTAATCATATTTTGTCAACATGCATTTTTTGAAAACCGCTTTCTAAAAAATAACTCCTACATTATTTACAGATAATATTTATTTCACTTATAATAAAGGAATTTATTGGAGGAATTCTATCAGAGTTTCTGGTATCATAGTGAAAGACCAGATTCATTTCTAATAAAATTTTTATAATGAAAAAGGAGATAGGTATTTGAATAAGAAGATTAAACTAGGCATCGTTGGCTATGGTAATTTGGGGAAAGGTGCAATTGAAGCGATTAAACAAACCGAGGACATGGAGTTAGTCGCAGTATTTACTAGAAGAGATCCGAAAGACTTAATTCTTGATGAACCAAATGTAAAAACGGTACATATTTCAAATGCAGCTGACTACAAAGGTGAAATTGATGTCATGTTACTTTGCGGCGGATCTGCTACTGATTTACCTGAACAAACTCCATACTTTGCAACCATGTTCAACACGGTAGATAGTTTTGATACACACGCAAAAATTCCTGAGTTTTATCAGTCTGTAAATGAAGTTGCAACAAAAAATAATACGACAGCGATTATTTCAGTAGGATGGGATCCAGGCTTATTCTCCATCAACCGTGTGATGGCAGATGCGATTTTACCGAATGGTGAGAACTATACGTTCTGGGGTAAAGGACTTAGCCAAGGGCACTCGGATGCAGTAAGAAGAGTCAAAGGTGTTAAAAATGGTGTACAATATACCATTCCATCAGAAAACGCAATGGACAAAGTTCGTAGCGGTTCAAATCCTGAACTAACAACGGCAGAAAAACACAACCGAGTTTGCTATATCGTTGCTGAAGAAGGCGCAGATAAAGCTGAGATCGAAAAAGAAATCAAAACAATGCCGAACTACTTCGCAGACTATAATACAGAAGTGAATTTTATTTCAGAAGAAGAATTAACACGCGACCACAGCAAAGCACCACATGGCGGATTTGTTATCCGCGGTGGAAATACGGGAGCTGGCAACAAGCAAATTTACGAATTCTCACTTAAACTAGACAGTAATCCTGAATTTACAGCAAGCGTATTAGTAGCTTATGCGAGAGCCGCATATCGATTAAATAATGAAAAACAATTTGGTGCAAAAACAGTTTATGATGTTGCACCTGGTTATATTTCCCATCGATCAGCAGAGGAATTGAGAAGAGATTTTCTATAAGATATAAAAGCAGAACAACCCCCTTTTTGATAAAGGGGGTTGTATTATTATTTTGCCATCATATTTTTATTAAAAGGAATATTCATTTCACTAAGTTTTTATGAAGCCTTTTTAATGTTATCAACTTCAATCGGAGGGTTAAATTGACCTTCCCATTTAGCGACTACAATTGCTGCTAATGAGTTTCCTACCACGTTAACAGCAGTACGTCCCATATCTAGAATACGGTCAATACCAGCAATAAAGGCTAATCCTTCAGCAGGTAAACCCATTGTACTAAATGTAGCTAATAGAACCACAAATGATACACCAGGTACTCCCGCCATACCTTTCGATGTTACCATTAACACTAACATTAGTGTAATTTGTTGGATAATGCTCAATTCAATCCCATACATTTGGGCAACAAATAAGGATGCTATTGCTTGGTATAAAACAGAACCATCCAAATTAAAGGAGTAACCTGTTGGAATAACGAAAGTCGCAATGTGTTTTGGACTTCCTGCTTGCTCCATTTTGTCCATAATTTTCGGAAGTACGGTTTCCGAGCTTGCTGTTGAAAAAGCCAAGATTAACTCTTCTTTGATCATCTTCAATAATTTAAAGACACTGAACCCAACGATTTTGCCCATCAAACCCAAAACTACAATGACAAAGAAAATCATGGTTCCATAAACCGTAAGGGCTAACTTGCCTAATGGAAGAAGTGATTCAAAACCATATTTTGAAATGGTTACACCAATTAATGCAAACACACCGATTGGAGCATATTTCATGATTAAGTTTGTAACATAAAACATGGCATTTGCCACACCTTCAAAGAATCGTAAAACCGGTTTTCCTTTTTCTCCAATGGCTGCAATTCCAAGACCAAACACGACTGCAAAGAAAATAATCGCTAGCATATCGCCTTCAACCATTGAATTAATCGGATTTGTTGGAACAATATGAAGAAGCGTATCAGTAATTGATTTTCCTTCTTGTTGTTCTGAGGTTTCAACATAGCCAGAAATATCACTTTTCTCGAGCGTCTCCATATTTAGTCCCGCACCAGGCTGAAATATATTAGCAGATATCAGTCCAACAGCTATTGCGATAAATGTCATTCCTATAAAATAAGTAAGTGATTTAGCACCTAGCTTACCAACAGATTTCAAATCGCCAACACCAGCTATAGCAACGATAATACTAGAAAGAACAATTGGCACGACAATCATTTTAATTAATCGTATAAAAAGATCACCAAATGGCTGTAATACACTCTGTGCCGTTTCACTTCCATAGAAGATCCCACCGACAATAATACCTAATATAAGACCGATAAAAATTTGACTTGCTAAACTAGATTTGATTTTTTTCATTAATTACCCCACCTTCTTGCTGATTTTGTATAGCCGAATTACTCAGGTAAGGGAAACAAATAGATACGATATGGAGCACAAAAAAACGGCGAGAGCCGAATTACTATTCTATCATACTGTTTCCACTCAATTGCTTACGAGGTTAGCTTTCAGGTTAGGACTATGGGAAACAATGAGCCCCTTCTTTTTAAGAATTCACCAATAGCGGATAATTCCGCATACACAATTTGGGTCCCCCGCTCTTAATATAAGATTAAGCAAATATGCACTAAGTAAATTTTATCATTAAAATACTATTTACGTTAAAAAATTGTTATTTCCGAATACTTTTAAAAATAGATATAAAGATATCCTTACCCAAATCAAAATAATTATCATATAACTGCTTATTGCTATTCGATCCGTTCTCGATGGTCCATTCTTCTACCACTTAAGAACCCGTTAGTAAAGGAAACTTTCCTTCCATAGCTGGATTGATTTTTTTATTCAACCCTCTTTCCTTTTTAACTCCGCCTTTCCAATGATAGGACCTGCTCACATAGAACTCATGTGATTAATGGAGCACATATTATTCTAAAATTAAGAGTTCATTGATACAATTAGGAAACAATCGTTTTATAGCAATAGGTAATGATTTAGACAACGCTGATGAAGTGATTGATTTAGAAGGCCGTTTGGTATTGCCACCATATGTTGACCCTCATTTACACTTAGATTTTATCTTTTCAGGTCTAGGCGAAGGAAATGCAAATGTTTCAGGTCATTATTCGAAGGTATCCAGCGTTGGAGTAATAATAAGAAATCCTTGACGGAAGAATTAGTACGGGAGCGTGCGATTAAAGGAATTCAAAAAGAAGTGAGTAAAGGTGTTCAATTTATTCGCACACATGTAGACATTACGGACCCTAATCTCATTGGGATGAAAGCTTTAATAAAACTGCGGGAAGAATTGAAAGATATCGTTACTTTACAACTAGTGGCCTTTCCTCAAGAAGGATTCTTCAGGTATAAAGGTGCTGAACAGTTAATGGAGGAAGCACTTAAAATGGGGGCTGACGTAGCAGGAGGAATCCCTCACTTTGAAATCTCTTATGAACATGGTGTTGAATCATTAAAACGTATTGTTGACATGGCAATAAAATATAATGTAATGATTGATATTCACTGTGATGAGAACGATGATCCAAATAGTCGATTTTTGGAAGTGCTAAACGCTCTTGTGATGGAAAAAGACTATGGGAAAAACACAACAGCAAGCCATACATGCAGCTTTGGATCAGTAGAAAACAGTTATGCGAATAAAATGTTAGGTTTATTTAAAGAATCACAAATTAACTTTATTTCGTGTCCCACTGAAAACGCACATTTACAAGGACGAGGCGACAGTTATCCGAAACGCCGTGGCTTAACCCGAGTTAAAGAGTTATTACATAATGGTAATAATGTCGCATTTGCCCAAGATTCCATTGCAGATTACTGGTATCCATTAGGGAATGGAAATATGATGAACATTTTAGACAATGGGATTCATTTAGCACATTTTACACACATTGATGAAATCAATAAGGCGTTCGACCTAATCACATACAACGGTGCAAACATTATGCGAGTGAACGACGAGTTTGGCATCGAAATAGGAAAACCAGCTAACTTAATCATCTTAGATGCAAAAGATGCATATGAAGCAATTCGTGAGCGTGCAGAAGTACTTGCATCCATTCGTAATGGAGAATATCTGTTTAAACGTGAACCAAGAAAAAATGAAATAGATATTGATTTCCTAAAACAATAATCAAGTTCTGTATATTATCACTAAAGCATTTCCCCTCCAACACTAGTGTTGAGGGGGTTTTTCCATGAGGCAGTTCCAAAAGGTAGTTTGTTCATATCTTTTCGTAGCAGCCACTTCTCCATTACACACGCGATCTCCCAAGTTCATTTTGCAGAAATTGGATTTCCTTCTGTATACTTGGATAGCCCTCTATTTCTGGAATTACTCCCTGCTTTGGCGAAATATTCCGTGTTGCAGCATTTGCCATTGTTTCAAATGCAAATAAAATTTGCGCTAATTTTTCTTCGGAAAGTATTGGCCTATTGTATTCCCTTGAACAATTTTCTAATAAATATCCTAGATGCTCCGTTGTAAATAAGACTGGCCAGTAATATTCTAACGCTTTACGATTAGCCGGAATCTCACCAGAGGCAGTGTTATACACAGTTCGTATATTACTTAGATTTGTCCTCATTTTAATTCTTTCTCTACTCCTTCTTGCATTAAATCCTTCTCCCTGATCTGAAAAAAGCACCATTAGAAACTGTGCTTGACTGCGAAGTGTTTTGCTCAGTAAGTGTGGAATTCTGCTGGAAGCAGATTTTCTTCCTACGATATAAACCCCTAATAATCCAATCGCACTACCGATTACAATGTCAATAAATCTCGCCTGAGCAAAATAAGAAAAACTAAACACATCTTGGCTTGTACTTTCAGCCATTAACAGTGCATTGGGTGTAAAGAAAAGTGCTGCTAATCCATAATTTTTCACTATAAACAATTCGGTAATAAATGTTAATACTAAAATAAACACCGTAATCACAAAACCAGATGGATGGAAGGATAGAATGAACCCGGCTATTACTATTCCAATTATCGTACCTAAAAACCGTTGAATCGCACGATGAAATGTCGCTACAATCGTTGCACCCGACATCACCGCTACACAAGATAACGGCACCCAATAGGAACGAGCAAATTCAAATTGATAGGCAATAATCGCTGCAATGACCGTTATCACTCCAATGCGTATTGACGAAATAAACACGATGGAATTTTTATCAAACGCCCCTATAAAAATAGTTTTTAGTGAGGCTTTATCAAATTGAATCGATTTTTTTATTTTACTAATTGGTTCATTAAAAATTGCATCTGCATTATAGATGGTAGAGAACAGATGACTTACCTGCATTTCCATCTCTTCCGGCTGTAATATAATTGTCTTTTCTCGCTTATCACGCTTGTTCAAAGAATTTGCTAGCATTCGAGTAGATTTCCCTAATTCTTTAGGTAATGTAGCATCTGCATTTGAAAAGTTTTCCACAACCGTAATAAACAACTCATTTGCATACATATTTAATAAATATAATCGATTGAACATGTCCGTTGTTCGCCATGGAATATAACTCGCTGAAAGAGTCTCTTCGGATTCATTTAAAACCTCCATCACTTTATGCTTGGCTTCAGTGAATCTATTTGTTCCAACAGAATCCAGAAGTTGCGCTAATTGCAAATAAACCCTAGTTACAACACCAGTTTCTGGACCATGTGGATTAAAAAACCACCCTATCATGGAAATAATCCACGATAAACTACCACTTAGAAATACTAATCCTGCTCTTAAAAATGCTTCATCGGGATTTATCGGCATTCCTGTTGACATAGCAAAAACTAATACAAAAAAGATTGCAGAGGGACCGGTTATTTTTAAGGCGCCGAAAACAAAAATTGCTACTGCTACAATGATTCCCATCAGAATTGCAACTGCCAGCGGATAAGGTGCACTAATAGTTCCCAAATACGTAACAATGGTCAAACCAAGAACTACCGAAAATATTTTCTTTGCTCGCTGCGCATATGGGATATTAAAAACATATAAATAGGTAAAGCCACCCAAGCCCGCAATTAAACCATATTGTAAATGGCCAAAGGCTAATCCTATCATAACCGGCAAGGCAGCCGCTAACCCCGCACTAAATGCTTTTAACCAAGGAAATGGTTTCTTATTTACTTGTAGTGCTTGCATAATAATAGATGGGGCTATCACGTTTGATCGTTGTTTGTCATTCATCATAATCCTTCTTTACTATTATTTTCTCTGTTATTATCTATAGTTTACCTATAAATTATGAACAATTTGTAAATTGGACCAATTAATTAATTCTATCATGGATTTTCTATTTTAAAGGAATAGCCTCTTCTCGCTATCATGCAAGCGGCCGCCGAATGGGAGCTTAATCCATATGGCGCCATAAATTTCATTTGCCCGATTTGGCTGGTATAGGCTGGTTTTACCTGCTTTATTCTTACACCTAATTTTTTCGCTTTTGGCCTCGATTAATTGATGGAAGCTCGAATAAGCAAACCCAGAAAGCATTCTGGCATAGGCCAATCATGACATCCTTTTGTACCAAAACGGCGTATTCGAGGATCTCCTTTATGGCATCACTCATAGTGACCATATGTTGAACAATTTGAAGTCAACTGTCTTCCTATACAAGGGGACCTGCGAAATCCATCAACCTCAGAACTGGCGGTAACTCGTACGATTGAAAAATATGGACGTTTAGATATAGTAGTAAATAATGCTGCCGTACAGCCATACACAAACGATATTATGGATGTATCAAACGAACAACTCGAAGACACGTTCCGAACCAATGTATTTCCACATTTTTATATGACAAAAGCCGCTCTTCCTCATTTGAAAAAAGGCAGTACAATTATCAACACTGCCTCGAGAGTTGCTTACGAAGGAGACAAAAACGTCAGATTATTCTGCTTCAAAAAGTGCCATAGCTACCTTCATCTTCTTGTTTGTACCACCCTTCCACTATATGTAAATATGCAATAGTCATTTTTTGGAGTAATGAAAGGTTAGCACATGAATATATGTACATGATATTTTTGAAAATATGGTATTGAAGATAATAAAAAAACGCTCCTTACAAATTGTAAGAAACGTTGATTTCATCGCATTGGCAAGCGATAATATGATACCGGTGGTCGGGGTCGAACCGACACTCCTCACGGAACACGATTTTGAGTCGTGCGCGTCTGCCAATTCCGCCACACCGGCAAATAATGGCAGGGGTAGTAGGAATTGAACCCACACCAAAGGTTTTGGAGACCTTCGTTCTACCTTTAAACTATACCCCTATATTGGAAAGTTATTTTCACTATCGCGAAAAAAAATTGGTTATTTATACTATCGTAAAAATAACTTTGGTGGAGGGGGACGGATTCGAACCGCCGAACCCGGAGGGAGCGGATTTACAGTCCGCCGCGTTTAGCCACTTCGCTACCCCTCCACATATATTAAGTTAGATGATAAAAGTAAAAATGGAGGAGGAAGAGGGATTCGAACCCCCGCGCGGTATGACCCGCCTGTCGGTTTTCAAGACCGATCCCTTCAGCCAGACTTGGGTATTCCTCCAAATAAAACATTATTGTTATTATTTTGCTTCACAAAAAACTTGGTAGCGGCGGAGGGAGTCGAACCCCCGACCTTTCGGGTATGAACCGAACGCTCTAGCCAGCTGAGCTACACCGCCAAATAAATAAATCAGATTTTGAGTTATTTCACCATTTTAAAAAGCTTAAGTTATTTTGCTTCACAAGAAACCCTGGTGGAGCCTAGCGGGATCGAACCGCTGACCTCCTGCGTGCAAGGCAGGCGCTCTCCCAGCTGAGCTAAGGCCCCATAATATAAGTAGAATGGTCGGGAAGACAGGATTCGAACCTGCGACCCCTTGGTCCCAAACCAAGTGCTCTACCAAGCTGAGCTACTTCCCGAAATAATCTCGAAAATGCAACCATATCTGAAAACAGAAATGGTGCCGAGGACCGGAATCGAACCGGTACGGTAGTCACCTACCGCAGGATTTTAAGTCCTGTGCGTCTGCCAGTTCCGCCACCCCGGCATTGTGATTGGAGCGGAAGACGGGATTCGAACCCGCGACCCCCACCTTGGCAAGGTGATGTTCTACCACTGAACTACTTCCGCAATATTAACTATTTTACTAACTTCGCAACTTGTCAGCAGCGACAAGATTTATATTACAACTTATCTCGACAAAAATCAACCACTAAAATGAAGGTTTTTTATGGAATTGAAAATATTCTTCTAAAATAGCAAAAAATAATATTCTTTATCCAGCCCATTCCTCACTCCATCTGAATAGATTAATGTTAGATGACAACAAAAGGAAAAAAATAAGGTTGATATCTGTTTTTATGGGAAAAAATACAAATAGTGATAGTTAAAAAATAAGGAGATGATGTTGGGTTGAAATATTTCCTAAGGAAAAAAGAAGAAGACGAAACTTCTAATAATCAGCCAGAAAAAAGTCAATTAGAGAACAATGGTGAGACTTTACCCGAATTTGATGTCCACGGAACCGCACTAAACGTACTTTCCTAAAGAATAACCCTTTGCATATTTCGCAAAGGGTTTCTTAATACCTTTTTATTGCCTTTAAACCAATGGCTTCACCTTGAAATGAAACAACTTTTTCATCCTCAATTACAATTTTAAATTTGTCTTTTACTTTTTGACTGGTGTCAAGGATGTATTGTGTTAATTTTTCTTTCTCACTTATGGAAAGTTTCATTCGATTACACCATGGCTCAAAATGAAAAGTTTTTTCAAAGCGATGCCATTCAAAAATTTCAAAACCGCTTCCTTCAAGCATCTGTAGCCATTCTGTTTTTTTCCAAGCTCGAAAATGGCTATAATCTCTCACTTTTTCAATTGTATTATAAAACAAATCAAATTCATCATCTTCTGGAACCACATTATCATCTAGAAGAAATTGGCCTTTGGAAGTTAGGACTCGATGGGCCTCTTCAATAAATGTTTTCACATTAGGAAAATGATGCGGTGCGATTCGGCAGGTCACAATATCAAAAGATTCATCAGAAAAAGGGAGCATTTCTGCGTCACCTTTTACAAATGTAACATTTTGATAACCATTCCCTTTAATGAAATTTTCAGCAGCATCTAGCATCTCTTGAGTAAGGTCAACTGCAGTTACCTTCTTCACTAATGGTGCAAACGCATTCGCCGTGTGCCCGCCTCCTGTTGCCACATCAAGCAATCGTTCTTGGCCTGTAACTCCCGCCATTTCTACCAGCTTTAACAGATCCTTTCCATCTTTATGAATCGGACTGGTAACATATGAAGCTGCACTTTTACCAAACTGCTGTTGAACATCTTTTTTAATTTCCATTACTATCACCTCATAATTCCACTTTACACCTTCATGATGATAAATAAAATTACAGGTTTTTTATCCTTTGTGATAAGAAAAAGTTATCAACGATGATTATTTAAACTCTACTAAAACCGGACAATGATCACTACCCATAATATCACAATGAATGTCTGCATTAAGTAAACGCTCACGCAAGCTTTCCGAAACGATAAAATAGTCAATCCGCCAACCGATATTTCGCTCGCGGACTTTACTCATGTATGACCACCAGGAATAGGCTCCTTCTTTTTCAGGATAAAAATGTCGGTAGCTATCTACAAATCCCGCTTCTAGTAAGCTAGTCATCTTCCCACGTTCCTCAATCGTGAAACCTGAATTACCATGATTAGATTTTGGATTTCTTAAGTCAATTTCATTATGTGCTACATTCAAATCACCACATAACACTACAGGTTTTACCCTATCTAACTCTTTAAGATGGACACTAATTTGATCTTCCCATTCTAACCGAAAGTCCAGCCTTGCTAAATCACGCTGAGAATTAGGAGTGTAAACATTTACTAAAAAGAATTCTTCAAACTCCAGCGTAAGGATTCTCCCTTCACTTTCAGAATCAGCTTCCCCTAAACCATAGCGAACACTGAGTGGTTTTTCCTTCGTAAACACAGCTGTACCAGAATACCCCTTTTTCTCGGCATAATTCCAATATTGATGGTAGCCTTCTAAATCAAGATCTATTTGCCCTTCCTGTAATTTCGTTTCCTGGATACAGAAAATATCTGCATTCACTTCATTAAAATAATCCAAAAACCCCTTTTTCACACATGCCCTTAGACCATTTACATTCCAAGATACAATCTTCATATGATTTATTCCATCTCCCTTTTTAGTTAACTCTCTATTTTATGATAGTTATATTAACATAAAAAAAGGCAACCTGCAGTCGCCCTGATTTACGGTACAAAATACTGTTCAGTTAATTTTCCGTCAAACAGTTCAGAGACGGGAACGATTTGAATATTTCGCTTTTTAAATTCATCCATAGCCTGGAAAACTCCGATTGAGCACACCTTTCCAGTTACACCAACATGGCCGATAGCAATGCCTGAACCCTTTATTTCCGTTACTTTTGCAAGTCTAATCATTTGCTTTCTTACATGTGCGGAGGATGAAATGTCATCAAGAAATACATCTCTACTCAACAGTGGTACACCTAGTTCTTTTGCAATTTGGGGGAATTTTGTTCCCGGACTTGTACCGCTATCGACAATGAATAATTTCCTTTCCTTTGCTACCTCCACAATCGCACGCACAATCGCTTCATTTTCAACGGCAAGAGAACCCATGTGATTATTCATTCCAACAGCATAAGGAACACTCTTTAGCGCTTCCTCTACCCTTTGTTTCACTTCTTGAGAAGAGAGGTCAACGGTAATTGGTTTTGGACCAAGCCAAGATCTTTTTCCGCGCTTCGGCTCCATCGGCAAATGAACCATTACCTCAAAACCATTTCTATGGGCCCATTCAGCATGTTTCGTTGAGTTCTCGGTAAAAGGCATGACGGCGGCTGTAATAGGAATTTCTCCTTCTAAGAAGTCCTGTACCCCTCCATTTCCACCGCCGAAATCATCAATTATAATTGCTGCTCTTAGCTGCTTCATTTCCTTATTCTCCGCTGAAACTGGCGTCAGTATAAAGATAAATAGTACCGGAATAAGTAGTAATACAAACCTCTTCATATAATCCCCCTATTGCACTTTTAAGCTTAATTTACCCTCAGGAACCTGAATCATTCTCGGAAAACTCCACAAAAAAAAAGAGCCAATGGCTCTTTTTCTTCATCTCAAGCAACTAATAGTTTTTTATTCGTCCCAAACTTCAACTTTTTCCATAACATCGCCATTTCTCATGGCTTTTGCTGCTTCAAGACCAGAGGTAACTTTACCGAAAACGGTATGAACACCGTTTAAATGCGGCTGTGATTCGTGAACGATGAAGAATTGGCTTCCGCCAGTATCTTTACCTGCATGCGCCATTGATAATGCTCCTGGTACATGAGTATGCGGATTTCCTTGTGTTTCACATTTAATTGTGTAACCAGGACCACCAGTCCCGCGACCTTCAGGGCATCCGCCTTGGCTTACAAATCCAGGAATAACTCGGTGAAAGTTTAACCCATTATAAAAACCGTCTTTAATTAGCTTTTCAAAGTTTGCAACCGTTCCAGGTGCTTCATTTGGATATAATTCAAATTCGATTTTTTCTCCATTTTGCATAAGTATGCTTCCTTTTTTCGCCACTACAAACATCTCCTTTTATGTAAAAAATTCATTTTCATCATACACTTTTCAACGAAGAAAAGAAAGTTTCACGATTTATTTTCAGGCATCTTATCATATTTCCACCTTGTTTGTGGTAATATAAAGATGCCCCTTCCGAACATTCGCTTGTTGCGGGACACTTAACCACTGTACGGACGGAAGGGGCAGCTGGTGTCACACTTGTGGCATCACAAAAAGCCAGGGCATATGTGATGTGACCCCCAAAAGTTAGAGTTTTATATTAAGCAGCTAATTGGCTGGTATGGAAACGGTATTGAACCGGACTCATGCCTGCCAATTTTTGCTTTATACGCTTGTTATTATAATAAGCGATATATTCTTCAATTTTCATTTTTAATTCCTCAAATGGGCACAGCGCTTCCCCGTAATACATTTCTTGTTTCATTAATCCAAAAAAGTTCTCCATTGGTGAATTATCTAAACAGTTCCCTTTTCGAGACATACTCTGGAACACCTTATTTTCCTTAAGCTTATTTACCCATGTATTATGTTGATAATGCCACCCTTGATCAGAATGTATAGTGGTTCTATATTTTGAATCCTTTACAATTTCTAATGCTTCCTCGAGTGGTTTGATCGCTAATTCTAAGGTTGGACGCATACTCGTCCCATAAGAAAGAATTTCACCATTGAACATATCCATAATTGGGCTTAGATACAGTTTTACACCGTCAGAACACTTGAATTCTGTAATATCTGTGGTTAATTTTTGATGACACACATTTGTGTTAAAACGGCGGTTGATAAGATTTTCGGCAACTTTTCCAGTCGTTCCTTTGTAAGAACTATACTTGCGCGATTTTCTCCTGAATTTATCCCCTTTGAGTCCGAGTTTATTCATAATGCGTTGAACCTTCTTATGATTCACTTTTTGCCCACGGTTTCTCAATTCCAGAAGGATGCGACGGTAACCATAATTGCCTTTATGTTCCTCAAAAATGGATTGAATCACTTCTTCAAGTCCCTGATTCGGATTTTCCTTCTTCATCATTTTTATATGATAATGGTAGGTAGCTTCAGGAATACCCACCTTGAGTAAAACATCTTTTAATTTGAAGTTTTCTTTGAGTTCGAATGATAACGCTGCTTGTGCTTTTCGAGATAGCCTTCCGGATCCATCTGAAAAGCTCGCAACTTTTTTAAGTATTCTACCTCTAAACGCAGAAGTTCGTTTTCTCACTCCAACTTTTGTTCATACGTCATTTCTTTCTCTTCGGATTGTTTATTTTTACTGTTCTTATCTTTATCAGACATGGCTGTCATCCCTTTCGATCTATCCAGGGCTTCAGCACCACCCTCAAGGAAAGCCTTCTTCCAAGAGGCTACCATAGGAGTGTTTGTTAGCCCAAATTGAAGGGCTGTATCAGTTTCTGAAGATCCTGTTCTTTTCATAAAGCTTAATACATCTAGCTTAAATTGAACAGAATATCTTTCCTTATGTTTCTTCCTCTTTAAACCTTCCACACCGTATTTCTCGTGTACTTTTACCCATCTCCTAATTTGTGAAAAGTCCTTCATGTCGTATTTTTTAGCTAAACGTTCATATCCTAATTTTCCTTCTTGATATTCTTTGACGACTATTAACTTAAATTCCTGACTATATTTAGCCATAAAAATACACCCCAAAAGTATAGATTTTACTCTAACTTTTGGGGTGCAGTACAATGTCCTGGCTTTTTGTTATTCGGTTACCTTTTACTTGTCCATTGATAAAATTTATAAATCAGCGTTAGGAATAGGACATAGCCAAAAAAGGTATAAATATGCTTCCAATTACTTGAATGGATAAAAAAACCAAATAGTTCAAAAAAACGTTCAAAAATTGGCATCACAAGACTTAAAAAAAGTATTAAACCGAACCTTCCCCATTTATTTATCTGATTCATTAAGAGAAGATAGAAGAATACGATTATCGGGAGCCCTATCAGGGTAAAAGCGATATTAATTGAAAATACCTCAGGAAACGGACGAATAGGAAACATGTACATCTTTTTCCCTACTAAATAGAGGTCGAGGTATGTCCCTAGCAAACTCGCCAAAATAACTGCGGGTCCATAGGCTTTAATCCAATATAGAAATGACTTTTTTTGCAAGGGCGGCAAGTTCCAATCTTTCAAGTGTTTTGCAGTATTCATTCTCAATCTCCCCGTCAATATTTTCATTAAGTTCTGTGAGATAGCTAATAATTTTCCACTCATTAAACCAATCCCCCTGTTCAGCTTCTGGCTGATTCACCTCTTTCCAGGCAGACGAAAGATCAGGACTATATATTCTACTTGCTCCACGTCTCAGCTTGCATGAATGTAGGCGAAGCTGGTAAGCAAAACCAGGAATTCCTTCGTTAATATTGTTAAATATCTGTGGCCAGTAATCTTTTCTAGATCCCGTATGAGGATGATTTCCTGCCCACTCTAAGGTACGCTTTACTAATTCCTTATTTTGAAAAAGAATCGCATAAAGTCTTTTACCAAGGAGGATGCGCTCATTCAGTGACCCGAATTGATGCAATGTTTGTCCTGCTAACTTCACTTTTCGATTTTTCACATAGGGAAATAGAATATGATTAAAAGAAAATATATCCTGCAGTTTAAACTCCAGGGTGTTAAACACCTCCTTTTGAAAAACAGAATTTTGAATCACTCTTTTTTCCAAATAACTTTGTTCATTAATGATTAGTGCCATTGTAAGGATGTACGTATCAGGCTCTTTCCAATAGTGCTCCCAGATTGTTTCCATGAATACTGATATATTTAGATAAGGCAATAAATAAAATAGGGGTTTTTTTCTCTTGATACTTTCCTCGTAAATGATGAATTGGGGATACGCATCCTGAAAAATAAGCCAATTCCCCCGTTCCAAAAATTGAAAAAAGTCCTTTCTCTCTTTTTTCGATAAAATTCGAGTTAGAAATTCACCTTTTAAATCGGTCATATTCCAGCCGCCATTTCTTGACACCATATGCCCTAAGAATGCCCAGTGAATTTCTGGATGGATTAGATAAAAATCAAAATAGGCCTTCGTTCTTGTGACATTGTTTTGATTTAACTCGGCTGTTTTATTTTTTACATCATTTAAAAACTTCTGATCTGCTTCCGTTAAGTTTTTTTCAGAAACCTTCCCTGTTTTTTGGGCTTTTCTCTTTAACTCATCCTTAATCCTATCAAGCGACGAATTCTCACGATTTCTCAGAAAAATAATGGCACAGGACCTCCCTTATGAATTCTCTTTCCATCAATGGAATATGTATAGATGAGAACAGTAACGGGGAGAGGAAGGATTAGTGATGAATGGTTTAGATTCTGGCATCAACTGGATTACTGAAACACTTAGAAAAGACCATTCTCCCGATGGCTCCTGGAACTATCCGTTTGAAACGGGGATATCAACAGATGCTTATATGATCATTTTATTACGGACATTGGAAATAAATGATGAAGAATTGATTAAGGGACTTTGTAAACGGATATTTAGTAAGCAGGAGAAGAATGGGGCTTGGAAGCTATTTTATGATGAAGGGGATGGAAATCTTACAGCTACACTAGAATCCTATTACGCACTACTGTATGCGGGTTACTATGATAAAAACGATAAACGGCTGCTAGCAGCAAAAAAATTCATTTTATCAAAAGGCGGTTTGGAAGAGGTTAGTATGTTCACCAAAATCATGCTGGCAATCACTGGTCAAACACCCTGGCCTTCCTCCTCTCCTCTACCGATTGAAGTGATTCTGCTGCCACAGTTTGTACCGATTAATTACTATTCCTTCTCTGTCTTTGGGCGAGCAAATCTTACCCCGATTATGATTTTAAGTGCTAAAAAGTTTACGATAAAGACAGATAAAAGCCCTAATCTCTCGGATTTGTATTTGGGTCGGACGAATAATGATTCCTGGGTGTCCTCATCCGAAATGCGCTCCTTGTTTTCCTTTCTTGAAGAGGGAATTAAGGATTTAATAGGGTTACCGGATCAGCTCCATAAGCTAGCAATGATGCGCGCAAAAAAATATATGCTTGACCACATTGAATCTGACGGAACGTTATTCAGCTATTACAGCTCGACGTTTTTGATGATATTTGCCCTCTTATCGCTAGGAGTAAAAAAGACAGACCCAGTTATACGGAACGCAGTGAATGGCATTAAATCGATGAAATGTGAAATCAATGGCTTGCCGCATATGCAGTACACCACTGCAAATGTTTGGAATACCTCATTGATAGGCTACTCCCTCCAATCAGCAGGAATCGCCTTTGATGATCCAATGGTCATGAAAGCCAATCAATACCTTTTGAATCGACAGCATCACAAATTCGGTGATTGGGTCATTCATAATCCACAAACACTTCCCGGTGGCTGGGGCTTCTCGAATATTAATACGATGAATCCTGACGTGGACGATACGACCGCGTCATTAAGGTCACTCGCTCGAATGGCTTCAACTGACCGTTCTGCCTGGGAGCGAGGGATAGCCTGGTTATTATCCATGCAGAATAACGATGGCGGCTGGGCGGCTTTTGAGAAGAATACAGATACAAAGTTAGTTGATTTTTTACCGATTGAAAAAGGTGAATTCTTACTAAATGACCCGTCTTGTGCAGATATCACCGGAAGAACGTTAGAATTTTTCGGTCATTATACAAATCTGCCTACTGACCACGAAGCGATTAGAAGAGGGATAAAATGGCTTTTGAAAAACCAAGAAGCTGATGGTTCTTGGTACGGCAGGTGGGGAATTTGCTATCTTTATGGAACGTGGGCAGCAGTAACCGGCTTATTGGCCGCGGGAGTGCCTGCAGCAAATCCAAGCATCCAACAGGCGGTAAAATGGTTAAAACAAGTCCAAAACCAGGATGGCGGCTGGGGAGAATCCTGCCTTAGTGACAGTTACAAATCATATTCCCCGCTCCATACGAGTACGTTGACTCATACTTCCTGGGCATTGGATGTATTAATCGCTGCTTCTGAGAAGCCGACACCAGAAATAAAAAAAGGGGTCTCATTTTTGCTGGAATCGCTCGAAAAGGAAGATTGGACCACTGACTATCCTAAAGGTCAAGGAATGGCAGGAGCCTTTTATATTCATTATCACAGCTATCGCTACATCTATCCTTTACTTGCTCTCTCGCATTATCGTAGGAAATTCACATGAAAAACCGACGGGAGTCAGCTCTCCGTCGGCTTTTTAGAATATTTCATTGAGTTGCTTGTAAATTTCTACAATCTCCTCAATTTTCATTCGAACGAGACCGCTTGAAGATGGGGCCACAAAATCAATCGTCCCTGGAACGACTGCCTCTTCTTGCTTACCCCATGCCACCTTCTTCTGTCCGCTGTACTCTTGATAAACCCCTTTACCGACAAAACACACCACTTTTGGTTTCAGCTGTTCAATTTTGTTCTGAAGAATTACTTTTCCCTCTTGATATTCAAGCTTAGTAATCTCATCTGCTGCTTTTGTCGGCCTTGCGACAATATTGGTAATCCCCAGTCCTATGTTAGGAAGAAGATGGTCTTCTGCGGCTGCATACTTTCTCGGCGTAATCCCCGCTTCATGTAAAATTCGCCAAAAACGATTGTTTGGATTGGCAAAATGGGTTCCCGTTTCACTTGAACGAATACTTGGATTAAATCCGACAAAAAGAATCTTTAAACCTTCCTTAATGTGATCATTTACTGGTTTCAAACGTATTCCCTCTATTCAATTAAACATTTCTGTTGAGCATAACCTATTTCTCAATTTGCTACAAACATTCGTTTTCGACAATAGTGAACGAGGTTATGAATGTAACAAGTAAACCGACAATTGCAATGATTAGCAGCGAATATAGTAACCTTGCTTCTTGAAGTAGAACCAGAGCTGAAAGAATAAGAAGCGTGTCCATCGCAAAAGCAATCACACCTACATTTATCTTTGACCATTTAGCTAGCAACAAAGCAAGCAGGTCCATGCCACCAGGGCTGATTTGATTTCTTAACATTACTCCTATCCCAAGTCCAATAATAATACCGCCTAGGATAACACTACTGATAATTGGTAGATGAAATATACCATTTAGCGGTTTTAGAATTTCAATCATAAATCCTGACGTAATTGCACCAATTACCCCGTAATAAAAATAAGAAGGATCAGATTTGAACGCTAATAAATAAACAGGTAAATTTAACAAAATAAGCAACAAACCAATTTTTAAACCCCATAAATAATTTAAGACAAGACTGATGCCAAACATCCCTCCATTGATTAAATGAAAAGGAACGATAAAACTGTTAACCCCTATACCTATCATAGTACTTCCGAATCCGATAACCGCCAATTTTTTTACCCTCTCAGCCATCCCTTGTCCAAAGTTCCTATTACACTAATATGTGGGATAAATGAAATTCATGCAAAACCCAAGAGTGGAAGTTATTAAGCAACAAAAATAGAGCCGTGATTTACGGCTCCCTTTCGTCTATTAAAAGGTATTATAAATATTTTCACATTCTTCACCCGGGGTTTGACGATGTATTTCTATTGACGTTTAGACAACTTCATCGAATTGTGTATAAAGGTGGTCTCTTTCCTTTTCCATCCGTTCTAAATCTTTATAGAAGCTTTGTAGTTGGTCAAGATCACTAACGGATTCCATTTGCTGCTTTAACAAATAAATCTCCGCTTCAATCTCCTCCAGCCTTTGTTCTAAATCAACCAATTGGACCGAAACTACTTCTGGCTTTTTCTCTTGTTTAGGACTCTTGTTGATTGGCTTAGAAGCTTCTGCACCAACATCAGGACTGGTTATTTGTGCACTTAGCTTTTCTCTTGCCCAATCATAATTCCCGTCAAAAAAGTAGATCGACTCGTCCTGTAGCCAATAGATCTTCTTAAACAATTTATTAAGGAAATAGCGATCATGGGAAACAGCTACAATCGTCCCGTTGAATTGTTCCAAGGCTTCCTCCAGAACTTCACACGAATCAATGTCAAGGTGGTTTGTCGGTTCATCCAAAATGAGAAGATTGAAATCCTGGTACATCAACTGTGCCAAACGGAGGCGCATCCTTTCTCCTCCACTTAATTGATTGACCTTACGAAAGACAGCAGGTCCGAAGAATAGAAAACGGGCTAAAATATGCCGTGCCTCTCCTTCATTCACCAATACCTCTGAGCGAAATACGTCAATCAACTGTTCCTCACCGATTTCATTAAATACATGCTGTGATAAGTAACCGACTTTTACATTACTGCCAACCTTAATGATTCCTTCATCCGCTTCACACTCTTTTAGAATCATTTTTAAGAGCGTGGATTTACCTGTCCCATTCTCTCCAACAATAGCAGTACGGTCTTTATATTGAATAAGCATATTTACTTTTTCAAAAAGTGTCCTGCTGCCATAGCTTTTAGAAACATCCTCCAAAATAATCACATCTTTGCCGCTGCGGTCATTGGCTTCAAAATCAATCGCCATTTTTTTCACATCGATTTTCGGACGGTCGAGCTTTTCAATTCGGTCAAGTGCTCGCTGCATGTTGGTGGCCCGTTTATGAAGGGCAGCACTTGGTGGATTCGCCCTGTTTGCCCAATCACGAAGCCGTTTTATTGCTTCCTTCATTTTCTTTATTTTTCGCTGCTGTTCCTGAAATTCTTGAAATTCCCTTAACAGGCGTTCTTCCTTTTCTTTTATATATCCGGTAAAGTTGGAATGATAGAGCTCAATTTCTCCATCCTCCATATCGAGTACCTTTGTCACTACTTCATCTAAAAAGTAGCGATCATGAGAAATCAGAATGATTGTTCCTGAATACTCTGTCAGGAATTTACCTAGCCACTCAATGGCCATTAAATCGAGATGATTTGTCGGTTCATCTAACAACAGCATATCCGGCTTTTTTAATAAGCTTAAACCAAGTCCCACTTTTGTTTTCTCCCCACCACTTAAAAGGGTAAACGGCTTCTCAAGTAAGTCTGTGATTTTTAGACCGTTGGCTACACGATCCAATTGGGCATCGATTTCATAGCCGCCATTTAGGATAAAATCATCCTGAAGCTTCCCATATTGATCGATTAGCCGCTGTAAATAAACAGGGGCAAGTTCTTGGCCCATCTCTAGCTCTAATTGCTTGAGTGTCTGTTCAGTCGTTAGTAGTTGGTCAAAAGCTGTTTTTAGTACTTCTTTAACGGTTAAATGCCCGAAGTCAGGAATTTGAGCGAGGTAGCCTATTTTCAACCCTTTTTTCCAATGAATAACCCCTTCATCAACTGTGTCGTGATTTGCCAGTAATCGTAATAACGTGGTTTTCCCACAACCGTTTCGGCCAACCAAACCGATGCGGCTCCCTTCATGAACCTCAAAGGATAAATCCTTAAAAATGATATTTCCGCCAAATGATTTTGCTATCTGATTAACACTACTTACGATCATGTTCATTCTCCTTTTTTGAACACTCTCCATACAAAAAAAACCACGGGCATCTAAAGATACCCGTGGCAAGAAAAAGAGTACGTGGGAGCACTCTTATATGGGTAAAGAGATGTGTTTTCGTTCTATATACATTTTGTAGTTTTGAAAAAAGGACAGACTACCCCCATTGAAAACAACACCATGAAAAATCGCACGGCACAAATATAGGGCTTCAATCCATTGCACACGTACAAAATTAGAACGCTTCATCTCTTCACACCTCCGTTTCACTTCAAGTTATTTATATTTTAAATATTTACCGTACACATTGCAAGTCTATTTTTTCAGATTTATCGAAAGGTTCGGATTTGTGATTGATTTTTGCTGACTAATGTAGATACCTTTTCCTTGAACCAAACCTTCGCCGATAAACAAACTTTCGTAAATCATCATCATTTAATCTCCCTTCATACATCAAAAATAATAATGATTGGTATTGACGATAGTGCTCCATGACAAAAAGAGCGAACTCCTTTCGTTCGCTCTTCAGTTTCCTCTTTATATCATCCTGGGCCATTATTTCTTCCAGCTGATCATGATAATAGGACTTGGTGTCTTCCCATTTCCCCTTTCTATTTTCTAGAATATCACGGGCATACTCTGGCAATTTTTCAATCACCAAGTCAAGATAGCCTTCAGACCACATAACCATTTTATCTTTTTCAGTAAGTTCTATGACCATTTGTAAGAGCTGGAGCTCATCCACTTCTTCACTAGCTGCGTATTTCCCTACTTTATTCAGCGTCTTCACCTCTTAAAATTTCATCAAATGGCAGTTTGAAGCGTATTTTCAATGTCATAATCTTGTTTCTTCGTTTCAAGCCATGTTTGGTATTCGCTGTTTATCTTTTCCTCTAGAAGGGTCTCCTTAATTTGTTCCTTACTATCGTCAAAATTTGCTTCTACTGCTTCCTTTTTATCCTCAACCTTAATGATATGATACCCATAATCAGTTTTGATTGGGTCACTAATTTTATTTATTGCCAAGCCAAAAGCAATCTCTTCAAATTCCTCTACCATTGTTCCTTTCGGGAAATAGCCAAGGTCTCCTCCACTTTCCTTTGAACCATCCGTTGAAAATTCCTTAGCTAATGCTGCAAAATCCTCACCTGCATTGAGCTTATCCTTGATTTCATTTGCAGTTTCTTCATCGTCAACAAGTATATGACTCGCTTTGATTTGTTCAGCTTCTCCAAGTGAATCCTTATTTTCCTCAAAGTAAGTTTGTATCTCCTCATTTGTAATCTCAATTTGCGGCTCAAGCAATTCTTTGATGGTTAAGTAATTTTTCAAGTTCTTTTTGATGGTTGTGAGAGTTGTATTATTTGATTGTAGTACCTGGTTAAATACTTCCTCACCTCCATAGGATTCCTTCAGTTTTTCAATCTCATCATTCAATTTCGAATCAGTGATCGAAACTTTTTCCTTTTTTGCCTCTAATGCGACGATTTTATCGGCAATTAATTGGTCGACTGCGGCAGTGCCGTATTGCTCTACCATCACATCATAAAGCTCGTCCTTACTGATAGCCTCACCATCGACCTTCGCTATCGCATCATCTTTCGTAAACGCAAAGCTAAGAAGAACTCCTATTGCAATGAACAAAACCACAATTACTAAAAAAAACTTTTTATTTTGTTTTAAAACTAACATTCTATATAGGACTCCCTTAGATTATTTCGCTAACTTAACCGTTAAATTGATCATCTTTCCATCACGATTCACTTCCATTTTAATTTCATCACCGGTGCTGACCTTTGTGTATAAAAATTTCCGTAATTCTGACGAGCTTGTAATTTTTTCCCCATTCATTGTGACGATCACATCTCTAGCCTGTAAACCAGCGTTAGCAGCAACAGAATTCGCCTCGACAGTTGTAATCATCACCCCTTCTTGAACATTCGTTGGCCAATAAAATTGCGGAATTTGATCTAAGTCCATGAGTCCAACACCAAGATATGGTCGCTCAATTTTTCCATTTTTAATTAATTCATTAAGAACGGGGATGACATCATTACTCGGGATTGCAAACCCTAACCCTTCCACACCACTTTCGGAGATTTTCGCACTATTGATTCCAATAACTAACCCTTGTGGATTAATTAGCGCACCTCCACTGTTACCTGGATTTATCGCAGCATCCGTTTGAACGACATTGGTTTCCCAATTTCCCGCAGAAGTGGCAATCGGAATCGAACGGTTCGTTGCACTTACAATTCCTTGTGTGACAGTTCTTGACAAATTAAGTCCAAGCGGATTTCCGATTGCATACACTTGGTCGCCTGGACGAAGTGTAGAGGAATCACCAAACTCAGCGGTTCCAGTTACATATTTCGCATCAATTTTTAAGACAGCAAGATCTGTTAAAGCATCCGTCCCAACGATTTCAGCTGTTGTCTTTTCCCCATCAAATAAGGAAATTTCAAGCTTCGAGGCCCCTTCTACTACATGATTATTTGTAACGATATAGGCAATATCTTTATCCTTTTTAAAAATAACCCCCGAACCAGAACCTCTTTGAACACCTTGAGAGGAATCAGGTATTCCGTAAAAACTACCACTTTGCTTTTGCTGGATATTCGTAATTCCAACAATTGTTTTTGATAGTTGCTCAACCGTGTCTGCTATTGTTGAAGAATTCGTCACTGAAGTTGGTTGGGCTGTTACAGGTTTTCCTGCCTCCGTTGCTTTTTGTTCCGAACCACTAATCACTTGATTTTCCGCAGTTGGATAAAAGTTTTTCATATAGTCGGTGTGTGGAAGGACTGTTAATGTCAAAACAGATCCAACCACGCCAGCTGCTAGGATTGAAGCAAACCCCTTTATGTTTCGCTTTGTATTACTCTTATTCTTTTCGATTCGGTTAATCGGGCTAGGATCATCCTCTGTCAATCTCTCAGATGGGCTCTCTTTAATCTCTATACCACTTACATCCGTTTCGAGTTCTGATGCCGACGACACCCTTTCACCAGTTACATCACTTGATGTTGTTGCTTCATATTCTTCTGTTTTCATATCTGTCACTTCCGAAGATTCTTCCGTTGCATTCGGCAGATCATTAACTTTTTCAAATTCATCTTTGTTATCCATACTCTATCTTCTCCTTTACATTTTTAATCGATTGTATATTTCCTTATATTTATACTTTAGCCAACAAATATGAAAAAACTATTAACAAACTTTAAAGTAATATGGAATTTATTGAGAAAGTTGATGAATTTTGATCAAAAAAGCTGCAGGCTAATTGCCCACAGCTTCCTGTTTAAAACGAATGACAAATTTTGTCCCTTTTCCTTTTTCGCTGGTAACGTTAATTTCTCCATTATGAAGCAAAACTAATTGTTTCACGATAGAGAGACCCAGTCCAAATTCTCCGTATGGAGTACTAGTCCTTGAAATATCAGCTTTATAAAAGCGTCTCCAAATGTTCTCCAGTTCATTAGGGTCAATTCCAATCCCAGTGTCCTCCACTTCAATAATCGGTTCATTTCCTTCGGTTTTACCTCTTAACCAAATCGTTCCGTCTGTTGTAAATTGAATACTATTTTTTGTAATATTAATCAGAATTTGAACGAGTCGGTCATAATCAGCATTCACTTCAATATCCGGATCAGCCTCTACTAAAATTTCAACATTTTTTTCTTCTGCTTGCAGCGTTAACTGTTCTTGGATGATTTCTAACACTTCTAAAAGCTGAATATCTTCCCGATATAATTGAATTTGGTTAGATCTTACTTTTTCAATATCCAGGTTTTCATTCACGAGACGAATCAGTCTTTTGGCTTCCTGACTAACTAAATTGATTCCTCGCTCCTTATCCTCTTCAGGAATCATGTCATTCTTCAAGCCTTCAATTACCCCGCTGATCGTTGTTAACGGAGTCCGCATTTCATGAGAAACATCGGCCATAAATTGCCTTCTACGGTTTTCTAAACTTTCAATTTCCTCCATCGAATGGTTTAACTTCTTCACCATATGATTAAAATCATTTGCCAATTCTCCAATTTCATCAAAATTGGAGGATGGTACATGTACATGATAATCTCCTGATGAAACGAGCGAGGTTGCTTCACGAAGCCGTCTAATTCGATGGACATGGATTCTCGATAAAAGCCAGCTTAGTAAAAAGGATACGCCTAATGCAATTAAGATGGCATAGATTAAAAATTGATTAACTTGACGGATCATTGTGCTTGAACCACTTATCGGCGAGGTTAATAAAATCCCTCCACCAAATGTTCCACCAACCATATAGGGCAAGACCACAAAGGTAACACCCTGATCAAATCTTTTATAGTCGCTTTGAAAGATGAGGGTTTTTCCCTTTGTGATTTTTTCCCATTCAGAAGCAGATAGTTCAATTGCAGGACCACCCCTGCCAACTGCATAGAGGTTAGCATCTTGGTCAAACATACTAAAGCTTATATTTCGAGCACGTAACACTGTACTGTGCTGATTAATAATTTGTTCCGTCGCAATCGGGTTACGTTCTATTTCTTTTAAAATCGCTTTTCCATATGTAATAAGTTCTTCCGCTTTATTCTCATATACTAAATTTCCTACATAATGAGCAAACAATAGACCCAATACAAGAAAGGCGACGACGATGATACTTATATGGCTAATAAATTGTTGATAAATATATCTAATTTTTATCTGCTTGAGTCGATTCATCAAACTTATATCCTACTCCCCATACAGTGTGAAAAAAGGGCTGTGTTGCTGGTTCTACTTTTTTTCGGAGTCGTTTAATATGAACATCCACCGTCCGCTCATCTCCATAAAACTGGTATCCCCATACCCGTTCAAGGAGCTGCTCTCTTGAAAACACCTGCTTAGGGTGTTCAGCCATATAGCATAGAAGGTCAAATTCCTTTGGAGTAAGGTTGGTAACAGACTTTCCGTTAACGAGAACTTCCCGCGTACTTTTACTGATTTTAAAATGTTCTGTCTGCAGAAAATCTTCTGTTTTATGTACCACTTGTGTTTGGACCCTACGGGTAACTGCCTTAATTCTTGCCATTAAGGTTAATGGGCTGAACGGTTTTGTAACATAATCGTCTGCACCCATTTCAAGCCCTAACACTTGATCAGATTCTGTATCCTTTGCTGTAAGCATAATAATCGGCACCGTATACTTTTCTTCTCTAATTTTTCGGCAGATGGTCACTCCATCCATCCCCGGTAGCATCCAATCTACTATTAGTGCGTCCCAGGTCCCCTCTTTAAAGCGGTTATACCCTTCTAAACCATCATTCACAAACTCGCCCTTAATGCCCTCTTTTGCAAAAAACATCTCAAGCATCGAACAAACACTTTTATTATCTTCAATCACTAATATATTCAATTCCGTTCAACTCCTATGGAAAAATAAAACTGTCCTTTCCTTTAGTTTATACGATTTTTCACTCATATCAACTTTCTGCTGCAATCTTCCTGACTATTTAATAGTTTGTTCATATTTTATTAATAAAAGGTCATTATAAACTTGGATGTTGATTTGAGCGGAAATAAACATGCCAGTTGCAGCGGGTTATCCGCCAGTTGCAGCGATTATCCGCCAGTGGGAACGAGTTATCCGCTAGCCAAGTTTAAACGAGTCAAGAAAAAAAGCCTTGAATCGCTTCAAGACCTCTTTCCTTGGTTTATTCTAATTATGGCTCAAGGATTAGTTTCCCTTTTGTTTTTCTGGATTGCAATAAACGGTGAACATTCGCTGCTTCTTCTAATGGGAAGACGCCGCCAATGGTGAGCTTTAACTTTCCTTCTCCTAGATAGGTTAGTAACTCTACTAAACTAGGTTGAAGTAATTCTGGCTTTCTCATAATTTGTGGTAGAAAAAAGCCGATAACAGATTGATTTCTACCCATGAGTGACGCTGGATATAATCGGCTTGGTTCACCGCTTGCAGCACCGAAAATAACAAGTCTACCGAAGGTCGCCAGGCATTTTAATGTTTTAGTAAATACCTCGCCGCCTACCATTTCAAGTGCAATATTAACACCTCTGCCACCTGTTGCCTCAAGAACCTGTTGTTCCCAGTTAGGCTCTGTGTAGTTAATTAAGACATCCGCACCCATTTCACGTGCTAATTCTAACTTTTCATCTGAACTAGCCGTTGCAATCACTTGTCCGGCGCCAAATAATTTTGCTAGTTGAACCGCAATAGTACCGACCCCACCAGCTGCAGCATGTACGAGAACACTTTCTCCTTTTTCCAAACGCCCCATTGTTTTCAAAATATGATAGGCACTTAACCCTTGAAGTGGTAAGGCAACTGCATGATGAAAATCTAATTGCTCTGGCAGTGGGATGAGCGTTCGTTCATCTGTTACCGCATATTCCGCGTACCCGGCCGATTCAATAAGCGTGACAACCCTTGCACCAGGCTTTACTGTCGTTACTTTGTCCCCTACTTCTACAACAACCCCTGCTATCTCAGCGCCTGGTATGAAAGGGAGTGGCGTCTTAATAACGTATTGTCCCTCTCTTCGTGCTGTGTCCGCATAATTCACACCAATCGCCTTAATTTCAATTAAGACCTCATGGCCCGTTGGTGTTGGTTTCTCTATTTCGACTACATTTAGCACTTCTGGTCCACCAAATTCAGTTAATTGAACCGCTTTCATGACAATTCTCCCCCTATTTCCCTTTAAACGCTGGTTGTCTTTTTTCTTTGAAGGCAGTGATTCCTTCGACATGATCTTCCGTTTGAACCATTAATACCTGTGTTAGACGCTCCTGCTCGAGGATTTCTTCAAGCGATGCAGTCATGGCATGGTCAATTAATTTCTTCTGCTTTCCAAATGCTTTTCCTGGACCATGAGCCAATTTAAGTGCTAGTTTGGTTGTTTCTTCCTGTAGCTTTTCTAATGGAAAAAGCAAATTAATTACTCCTAATTGATAGAGGCGCTCGGCAGGAATTGGTTCTGCACTAAAGAAGAATTGTTTCGCTAAATGTGGTCCAATTAATTTTGGTAGAAAATAAGAACCGCCTCCATCAGATACTAGACCCACTTGAGAAAAGCTAAGCGCAAACTTACTATCCTCTGCAGCGACAATTAAGTCACAGGCTAGTGCTAAATTAACCCCCGCTCCTGCAGCAAAACCATGGACAGCTGCAATAATTGGCTTTTCTGATTCTTTCATTGTTAGGATCAGTTCGTTTAATTTACCGACATGCTCATAAATTTGTGTAGCACTGGCCTGCCCCATTGTTTTTACATCCCCTCCTGCACTGAAGGAACGTCCTGCACCAGACAATACTACTACTTGAACATCTGGGTCATTTTGAATTTTTCGAAGAGAATTGGTTAATCCTTGGATCATTTCTGGACTAAAGGCATTTAAACTTTCAGGACGATTTAACGTGACCGCCAATACCGGTCCAACTTTTTCAATAATTAAATGTTCTTGTGCTAATCTCACCCTAATCATTCCTCTCATGCTTTCATTTTAAAAATCAATTATTTAATTAGCCAGCCGCCATCCACAAGTAGATCCGATCCTGTCATATACGAGGCTTCACTCGAAGCAGCAAAAACAATTACATTAGCAATTTCTTCTGGTCTTCCAACCCTCCCAATTGCCGTATTCCTTTGTATGGCTTTAACAAATTTATCATTTTGCAAGCCTTGTTCGGTTAAAGCTGTTTCAGCAAATCCAGGTGATACCGAATTAACGCGAATGCCAAACTGTGACATCTCCAACGCAAGCGCTTTGGTAAAATTAATTACACCTGCTTTAGCGGCGCTATAATGAGGGATTTCTGCACCCGCCTGGTGTCCAGAAAGGGAAGCAACATTTACAATTGCTCTGTTGCGTTCCTCCCGTTTTGCTGCTTCGGACATGATTTTCCCAAGGGCTTTCGATACAAGGAAAACACTTTTTAAATTCACATCTTGAACATAATCCCATTCCTGTTCAGACATTGTTAAAATTTTTGTATTTGACGAGCCACCTGCATTGTTGATTAGAACATGCAAATCACCGTATTGTTCCTCCACATACTCTGCCAGTTCTCTGACATCCTCTGCATCGGTAATATCAGCTGGGAATACTTCGGCCAACGGTATTTTTACTAGGCGATTAATTTCGTTAGCTGTTTCCTCCAATTTTGCTTTTGTCCTACCAACTAAGATGACCTTTGCCCCCTCACTTGCAAGACGAAGGGCTGTTGCTTTGCCAATGCCACTGCCCGCCCCCGTTACTAAAGCAATTGTCTGTGAGAATCTCATTATACTCCCCCTTTACAGTTCACCATAAGCAACTTTTGTTGCATGCTCTATTAGCGTTTTTACTTTATAATTTAAATTTGCAAATCGGGGATCATTGGTTTGGCCTTTCTTATAACGGAAATAGATTTGTTGACAGATTACAGCCAATTTAAAATAAGCAAAGGTTAAATAAAAGTTCATGTTGGTGACATCTCGGCCGCTCTTTTTTGCATATCGCTCAATAAATTGATTTCTTGTAAAGAATCCTTCTTGAACGGTGATTGATTCCTGGCCAAGTCCCTGTTTCAAGTGAACTGGATCGTCAGCTTGATTCCAATACCCTAAAGCAACCCCTAAGTCTGCTAATGGATCCCCAACGGTTGTCATTTCCCAATCAAATAAACCAACCATGTCCGACAAATTCTCGTTAAACATTGCATTATTGAACTTATAGTCATAGTGAATGACTGCAGCTTTCTGCTGCATTGGAAGATGATCTGCCAGCCATTTTTTCAAAGTATTCACAGCATCAATTTCATCCGTTTTAGCTCGTTCATAACGGCCAATCCAGCTATGGACCTGCCTTTCTAAAAACCCCTCAGGTTTACTGATAGCAGCAAGACCTGTCCCCCTATAGTCAAGGGAGTGCAGTTCAGCAAGCTTATCAACCATAACCTCTGATAACTGCTGACAAAGCTCTTTTGTAACCTTTATCCCTTCTGGAAATGACGTATCAAGCACAACACCTTTTTTCCTTTCCATAATAAAAAACGGACTCCCCAAAATCTCCAACTGATTCGAAAATAACAATGGTTTTGGTGCTACAGAGAATACGGGGTTAAGTTCTGAAAGTATCTTAAACTCCCTTTCCATATCATGGGCTTTAGGTGCAACTGGTCCTAATGGAGGACGTCTTAGCACGGCCTCCCAATCTCCTATTTTAATTTGATAGGTTAAATTGGAGTGTCCAGCAGAAAATTGTAGAACTTCAAGAGGGTTTCCAGGCAGATTTACAATGCTGGTACGTAAATATTTCTCTAGACCTGATAGATTCAATTCTTCCCCTTTTCGAACGGGGATCGTATCCTTACTCATCTGATGAGGCATATAACCCCTCCTTCAATTCGCAAAATTCAGTCACTTTAAAACAGAAGGCTTCCCTTCGTTCCAGACACAGTTCAGGGATGAACGAGATGGTGATCTAAAGCTTCTAATAACAGATCCGGAAGCGGCTCACTTTTTTGCAAATCAAAATCAAAGTGAACCATTACAGCATTTCCCTTTGCGATAAGTTGTTCTGTTTTCGTATCAATGATATCGTGGTCAATTTGAAAGCTTTTTGTCCCGATTTTCGATACATAGCTTTTAATTGTAAGCAACTGATTAAAGTATCCTTGACTAATAAAATCACATTTTGTTGAAGCGAGAATAAATTTCCAATCCCCTGTATTCATGTTGTAACCAATCGCTTCAAAAAAGCGAATCCTTGCTTCTTCGAGGTAGATAAAGTAACTCGTATTATTTATATGACCCAGAGCGTCTGTTTCTCCAAAACGGACACTTATCTGTATTTCGTGCATTGGTTGATTCACCTCTTAGACTTCGCTTATTTCAATACATTTGGTATGGAATAATTGAAAGAGAGTTTATTCATTAAACAAACTCTCTTTCCCTTTAGCATTAACTTACTTGTATTCCATCTAAAATCATGTCTACAAAAATCTCAGCTACTTCACGATCAGTAGCTGCCCCGCCAGGATTAAACCACTGATAACTCCAGTTGGCTGCACCTAGAATACCAAAGGTCACAATGTGAGCATTTAAATCCGTTCGAAACTCTCCATTTTCTATGCCATCCAAAAGAAGGTTTTCAATATTATTTCTAAATTGATCACGCTTTGGAACGATAATCGAAAGCCGTTCCTCACTCAAGTTCTTCATTTCTCTAAAAAATATTTTAGCAGCCGGTCCCTGTGATTTAATATTTCTTATTAGCATATAAACAATTTCAAAAAGCTTTTCCTTGCAGCTCATTTTATCACCCAAAATTTGCCCTTGTGTATCCAATAAATGATTAATGTAGCCAAGATGTATATCCATTAACAGTTCTTCTTTACTAGAAAAATAATAATAAAAGGTTCCCTTTGTTACTCCAAGACCCTCAACGATATCCTGGATGGATGTTTCTGTGAAGCCCTTTTTTTCAAACAATCGGATACTTTGTTCAGTAATTTTATCTTTCACTGCTTGTGTCCTCGCAATCTGTAATATGTCTATTGAAAATTATAGCATATTCTTTTTTGCACCCTTTAGGACAATTTGTTAAATTTTCCGGACACATAACTACTTTTTAACTACTTCATCTCTTAATGCACGACGGAGGATTTTTCCTACACCGGTTTTAGGCAATTGCTCTCTAAATTCCACCTGACGCGGAACCTTATAGGCTGATAAATTCTGTTTGCAAAAGTTAATGATGTCCTCTTCTGTTGCTGATTTTTCAGCCTTTAAAACGACAAATGCCTTCACATCTTCTCCTCTGTAAGGGTCAGGTACACCAATAACAACCGCCTCTTGAACCGAAGGATGTTCATAAAGCACTTCTTCAATATCTCGCGGATAAACATTAAAGCCACTCGCAATAATCATATCTTTTTTACGGTCGACAATATAAAGAAACCCATCTTCGTCCACCTTTGCAATATCACCAGTAAACAGCCAGCCATCACGTAACGTATTCGCCGTTTCCTCTGGCATGTTCCAATAGCCCTTCATCACCTGTGGTCCTTTAATAATAACTTCTCCAAGCTCACCGACTGGTAGTTCCTGTGTTCCCGTTGCTAAATCGACAATTTTATATTCCGTGTTAGGGAATCCAATACCAACACTACCTGGCTTCCGCTCAGCGAATGGCGGATTACAGTGGGTGGTCGGTGAAGCTTCAGATAATCCGTATCCCTCTAAAATTTGTGAGCCCGTTTTTCCTTCGAACTCTCGAAGTAACTCAACAGGCATCGGTGCACTGCCGCTATTACATGATTTTATCGAGTTTATCCCATATTCTTCTGCACGAGGATGGCTATTAATCGCCACATACATTGTTGGAACTCCAGGGAAGATAGTTGGTTGCTCACTCTTTATCGTATTTAACACTTCTTCTAATTCAAACCTTGGCAGCATAATCGACTCTGCTGCTGTATAAATGGAAAGGTTCATACATGAAGTCATTCCGAACACATGGAATAGCGGAATGACTGTTAAACATCGTTCTTTTCCAATATCCATTTCCTCTTTAAAGAATTCATAGGACTGGATGACATTTGCTACTATATTACGATGAGTTAACATCGCGCCCTTCGACCTGCCTGTTGTACCGCCTGTATACTGTAGAACAGCGATATCATGCTCTGGTTCAATTGTTATCGGATTTACCTTTCCGTTGCCTTTTGCCAAGAAACTTTCAAAGCTAATATCCGGTGAGAAATCCTGTCCCGATGGCTGCAAGCTAACGACAATGATATTCTTCAAGCTAGTACTTGCTTGCACACTTTTCACTCTTTGATAAAGTGCATCAAACACGACAATCGTTTCTGCACCAGAGTCATTAAGTATATATTCAATTTCACGCTCTACTAACATCGGATTTAATTGGGTAACAATTGCTCCAGCGGAAAGTACTCCATAATATGCCATGACATATTGCGGACAGTTTGGAAGCATAATGGCTACTCTGTCACCCTTTTGCACTTGATTATTCTGCAGAGCAGAAGTAAATGCTTGCGAAATTCCAAATAATTGTTGATAGCTTACTTTATTTCCAAAAAAGGAAAGTGCGTTATTTGCAGGATATTTGGCAGTTGTTTCTTGAAGAATTTGTCCTAGATGTTTATCAGGTATGGCAATAGTACTTGCTATCGACTCTGGGTAATGTCTTAACCATGCTTTTTCATTCGTCATTGATTTTCCTCCTATTTATTTTAAAAAGTGAGTCCCCCACCATCAACTGAAAGGGTAGCACCCGTAATAAAAGAAGCCTCATCAGATGCTAAAAACAATATCGCATTTGCCACCTCGTCTGGTGTTCCAATTCTTCTAAGTGCATTGGCACGTGAAATAATCGGCCATTTGCGCTCATCCTGCCTCCAGCCTTCAATGATTTTCGTATCAATGACACCTGGAGCAATCGCATTGACCCGAATCTTGTTCTTCCCATATTCAAGTGCCGCATTTTGTGTTAGGAGCACCACACCTGCCTTTGATGCATTATAGGCAGCTTGATAATTCTTACCTTTTAATCCTAGTAAACTAGAAGTATTGATAATCGCTCCACCACCAGACTTGATTAATTCCGGAACGGCATACTTAATGCCTAGAAAAACACTTTTTAAATTAATGTCCATCACACGATCCCATTCTTCTTCCGGAAGATCTACGCTCTTTACTTCTGAATGGCCGATTCCAGCATTGTTTACCATGATGTGTAGGCTTCCAAAGGTGCTAGTAGTGATATTGATCAACTCTTTTATCTGATTAGAGTCTTTTACATCCGTTTTGATGAAGATTGCCTCTCCGCCGGTTTCCTTAATCAGGCCAAGTGTCTCTTCACCGCCTGTGGAGTCAATATCTGCAATGGTAACCTTCGCTCCTTCATTTGCAAAACGGATAGCCGTCGAACGTCCAATACCTGATCCCCCACCTGTAACAATTGCCACTCTATTTATTAATCTCATTTAATTCACTGCCTCTCTCTATTGTCCTGCTTCACAACAATACATTCGACGGCGATTCCTGTTTACCCTTCCTTATTGATACTTTCTTAATTCTAGCTTGGCAATTTGGGCACGATGGACTTCATCAGGGCCATCCGCCAATCTCAAGGTTCTGGAACTCGCCCACTGTGCTGCCAGTGGAAAATCATTTGATACACCTGCCCCGCCAAATGCTTGAATGGCACGATCAATAACCTTTAATGCCATATTTGGCGCAACTACTTTAATCATCGCAATCTCTGATTTTGCCTCTTTATTCCCAACCGTATCCATCATATAAGCGGCTTTTAATGTGAGCAGTCTTGCCTGCTCAATTTCAATTCTGGAATCTGCAATCCATTCACGAATAACCCCTTGACTTGAAAGAGGTTTACCAAAGGCCACCCTTTCTTGTACACGCTTACATAAAAGTTCAAGCGCCCTTTCTGCGGCTCCGATTAATCTCATACAATGATGGATTCTTCCTGGTCCCAGTCTGCCTTGGGCAATAGCAAAACCTTTTCCTTCTCCCCAAAGGATATTATCCACAGGTACACGAACATTATCGTAGGTAATTTCCGCATGACCATGCGGGGCATGATCATAACCAAAAACCGGCACTACCCGTTCAATTTTTACCCCTCGCGTATCAAGTGGTACGAGAATCATTGATTGTTGCTCATGGCGACTGGCATTGAAATCCGTCTTCCCCATCACAATTGCAATTTTACAGCGCGGATCACCAGCACCCGATGACCACCATTTCCGACCATTAATGACGTACTCATCGCCATCTCTTTCTATCCTTGTTTCGATATTCGTAGCATCGGAAGAGGCTACTTCAGGTTCAGTCATTGAAAAACATGAACGAATTTCGCCTGCTAATAATGGTTTTAACCATTTTTCCTTATGCTCCTCAGTCCCATATCGAACAATTACTTCCATGTTTCCCGTATCAGGTGCACTGCAGTTAAAAACTTCTGGTCCAATCATGGAACGCCCCATAATCTCGCATAGTGGTGCATATTCTTGGTTTGTTAAACCGGCACCATATTCACTCTCAGGCAAGAATAAGTTCCAGAGCCCTTCTGCTTTTGCTTTTTCCTTTAGTTCTTCCATAATCGGGGGAACGGAACTCCAACGACTATCACCTTCATTTACTTGTTGTTCATACACTCGCTCATTTGGGTACACATGCTGTTCCATGAAGTCTGTTAACTTCAACTGTAACTCTTTAACTCTGCTAGAATATGAAAAATCCAATACATTCACCTCTTTCTACATACTAACCAGTTGGTATGTTACGATTATTATTATACCTCCAAATATTAAATATTCAAATTCTTTTCTCAATATTCTAACAAATTAATAAAAAGATAAATCCTTTTTTAAAAGTTTTAAAAAGATTTAAAATCTCTTAAACGATCGCTTTTGCTTATTCATAACTTCATAGGATTTTTCAACAATATCCGTCAAAACATCCCCTTTGTATACTCTGCCCAATTTAAGGTTCTCTTGATAATACTCGACAATTTCATCAAGTTTCGCACTTGTTTCCTTTGAAATTCTCACATTAAGTTGAACTCGTTCATTTTCTGCCAAGATAGACACTCCTATCAAATTAATAGCAAGATGCTAGCACTTTGCTTTTCATAGTTTATTTCTTTATTATATACTATTTTTCTGCAGTTTTTTACCTTTTTCAAAACAAAAAAAACAACACTACATTGGGGCATGTATTGCATTCTACGTTCACCATGAGCTCCTATCCTCTAGAAATGGTTCGTACATCATAATCGCATGGTTTTCGGTAACAAATTCATCGTCAATTAATTCCTCACCTAGGTTATACACCCTTCTATGGATTGTATTGTGTCTTGCATATCCTCCCCAGTATTCTAGTGTCATCCAGTGCTCTTTTTCATTAACTTCATACGTTCTCGTCGAAGGGACTTCTGATCTCCACTCTCCTACTAAATGGGTATCAGTTAATGTCAGTATTAATTGATAGGTAAAGTTTGTTTCATTTCTAATTTGTAAATCGAGGTAATTATATGCACATGTGGCACCGCTTCCGAACGGTTGACTCCGATTGGAATCTGGGAAGACATCATAACTATGTCGATATCGCTCTGTAACAGTCAAAGGTGTATGTAAGGTCATCCAATAAATTAAATTTGATAATTGACATAACCCGCCGCCAATCCCAGTGGTAACCTGGCCATAATGAAGAATCATCCCATCAACATAGCCTTCACGTTTGGTTACATTGCCGATTGATCGCCAATATGAAAATGTTTCACCTGGCTTAATGACGATTCCGTTTAACTTTTTTACTGCAATGGTTAGGTTGGCTACCTTATTATGCTGCAGCCACATATCCACGTCTTTTAACTTTCTCAATAATGGGGTTTTATGTGTAAAAACAAGGTGGTTTAAGCTAGTAGATTGCCTATGGGTTGTGTACTTTTTTCCATCTGTGTACCAGTTCCAATATCTTTTCATTTGATAATATTTTGTTCCGAACAAAATCCGCCATTTATTTCTCTTTTTGGGTTTTAATAGTAGTCCCATTGCCTTCTCCTCTTCCAGCTAATCTTTTTCCCTTAACATATAATCACTCAATTCAAAATATAACATGAATTTTAAATATATTCATTTTAAAAAAGAAAAACGGGAAATGTATTTTGCATTTACATAAAAAGGCATACTTCGAGTCATATTATCGTGAGGAGGTTTGCTTATGAATTTAGCTTGGATACTTGGGGCAATGTTAATGGTTCAACCAGCTCCACCTCCAGATAGCTTAGTAATAACAAAGGAAGGTCAACCTATTTCAATTGTAACCCGAGAGGAATTTTCCATTTCACCTTCTGGCATTCCAATTATTAACACAAATAAATTCAGTCAGTTAATAAAAGAACTCAATAAACAAGTGTCGACACCACCAAAAAATGCAAGTTTGAACAAATACGGAAATATCATTCCTGAAAAGGCTGGGTATCGTATCAATCAACAAGCTTTTACAGAAAGATTCTATGATTACTATTTGGGACATCGGATGGATACCTTAGAATTACCTATGATTCAAGTTTACCCAAAGGTTGATAGTGAATTATTGGCAAATATTCGCGGACTTCGCATTGGTCGGTATATAACTTCTTTTAATCCAAGTAATACAAAAAGATCGATTAATATTCAGTTAGCCGTATCAGCAATTAATAATCATGTTGTTTTTCCAGGTGAAACATTTTCTTTTAACCAGGTTGTCGGAAAAAGAACAGTACGGAAGGGATATTTAAAAGCTAAGGTTATTGTCAGGGGAGAGTATGCTGAAGACATCGGAGGCGGCATTTGCCAAGTATCTTCAACGCTTTTTAATGCAGTAGATAGTGCGGGCCTTCAAACCGTCCAACGATTCTCACACAGCAGACACGTTCCTTATATTCCGCCTGGGAGAGATGCAACCGTAAGTTGGTATGGACCTGATTTTGAATTTAAAAATAATTATAATCAACCAATTCTAATACAAGCAAAAACCTTAGGTAATCTTTTAATTATTATGCTGTACTCTTCTGATGTAATAGACTACAGTCCACGGAAAGTACCTTTTCCACCGTTATAAAACCAAAAAGTCCGCTGGAGCGGACTTTTTTTCTTATCTTTTCTTATCATTTTTTAATGCACTAGCTAATAATTCATCTGAAAATTCAGCCAACGCTAAGTCACTCATACCCAAATCTGATTTTTTAGGTGTATATCTTTCAACTATATTTTGCCGTGGCGAATTCGCTTCATTTCGTTTTCCTTTTGCTATGCCATAAACAATGGCGCTAACTCCAAGCCCAATGAAAGATGCCCACATTGAACCTCTCATTTTTCGTTTCTTAGCAAACATTGGAAAGGAAGGCAACTTTTTAAAGTTTCTCATCCGCAGCACTCCTTCAACTTACTTGAAAGGGTTCCAAAAGCAGCCCTCTCATTTGCTTAATCTGCACACATATTGTTAGAGTATGAATGGAAATCAACTGCTGCAATGTTATTTGTTTACAAATATATTTCTATATTATAGTTTTTTCACTCGAATTGGACTTACCATAAGAAGCCCTAGAATAATGGTTATGATTGAATTACTATAAAAAAACATACCCATAGTAGCCATTGATATTCCCGCGGCAGGTATTGGCAGTCCAATAAAATGTCCAATAGTAGGTTTGATATTAAACTTTGCCAATCGTAAGGCGCCCATCGTTGGAAATAACATAAATGCAATAGTTGTGAATGGTGAAGGTGTTGCTAAAGAATAAAAGAGTATGGCTGGTGCTACACCAAAGCTTACAATATCCGCTAAGGAATCAAGCTCCACTCCAAATTCACTGTTTACCTTTAATCTTCTGGCAATCCGTCCGTCAAAGAAATCTAAAATTGCTGATAAAAAAATAAACATCGACGCCATTCGTAAATAACCATTCATATTAGACGTAATTGAAAACACGCCACTTAATAAATTCCCGATTGTAAATAAATTCGGAACAACCTTCACAAGATGGTTAAACAATGGCCACCCCCCTTTCTCTTAACAACACCCTCTTTTCTCAAGCAGCTTCTTCCTTTAAGGTCACCATTTTAGATAAAACAATGCAAAGTAGTTTGGTCTGTATGTATATAATTAGTATCTCGTTGAAAAATAACTAGGTGAAAGGATGAGTGATAGTTATGGATAAAACCCTGGGTTACTTGCGTGAAATTTTATCAAATTATACGGAGGAATACTCCGAAGCACAGCATTTATATCGAAAATTAACCGATGAGAACTTTACCTCTGAGGGTTCCTTTGTTAGACAATTGAATCAAGAGGAGATGAACTTTTTGAATAAACTGCTGCCCAATGAAATTCAACACGCAAAAGAAGCGGAAGATCACACACGCGCTTATCAACTAAACGAAGTATATGAACTTATTTTTTGACAAAGGAAGAACAAAAGGCGGAAGCGCCCGTTTAGCGACGTATGGACTCCTCGAAAAAGCTAACGCTTTTTCTTCGTGCGATGATTATGCTGCCGAAGCCTTCCTTGTGGAGCGCTCCGCATGAGATAAAGGAAACACGGAGCTATAGTCGATTCGATGTTGACTTATCGTAAGGAGGAGAGTGAAGTCCACTAGTCGCTGGGCGCTGGAGCTGGATTCAGATAACTATTTCAAAGTTATTCACACTAATTTATTTTATAATTCCCTTAACACTGAAGAAGAGATGACAGCAAATAACTGTCATCTCTAAAAAAGGAAATAATTGCTGATATTTGTATAAATATTTCCTAGGTAAGCGCACTGTACGACAATTCCCGATATCAGTATTATGCGTATTTCACCACATTGCGACAGATAATGAGTCGGATTTCCCGATTATTTCCTATTCCGACAAAAAATCTTCACTTTCCTCTTCATTACTTTTTCTTTTTAAGTCTACCTGTATCTTTTAACGCCTTTTTTATTATTAGCTCAATTTGGGCATTCACACTTCTTAATTCATCGTCTGCCCATTTTTCAAGGGCATCATAATCATGCTGATCTATACGCAATAAAAATCGTTTCTTTTCAGCCATTTAATTCACAACCCTAATAAATCGTTCCTGTATTAATTACTGGTTGGCTCCCCTTATCTGACACTAAAGCGACCATTAAATTATTTACCATTTGAGCCTTCTTTTCTTCATCAAGCTCAACAATTTCTTCTGCGCTAAGTTGATCAATCGCAGATTTCACCATCGAAACGGCACCTTCTACAATGACCTTCCTCGCTGCTAACACAGCTTTCGCCTGCTGTCTTTGAAGCATTGCATGAGCAATTTCACTTGAATATGCCAGATGCATAATTCGAGCTTCAATGATTTCAACCCCAGCTAGATTAAACCTTTTTTGCAAATCCTTTGTCAATTCATCCCCAACCTCTTCAGAGTGCTGTCTTAATGAAATCTCATAGTCATTATTAAAATTATCATATGGATATTGACTAGTAATATGACGCAAACCTGTTTCACTTTGGGTATGCACGAATTCTTTATAATCCTCAACATCAAAGACTGCTTTTGCAGCATCAAACACCTTATAAACAATAACAGCAGCAATTTCGATTGGATTTCCTTCTAGATCATTTACTTTTAGTTTATCACTATTAAAATTTATTACCCTGAGGGATACAGTATTTCTAACCGTTAAAGGAATCGATAACCAAAAGCCTTCTTGTTTAATTACACCTAGATAACTGCCAAACAATGTAAATACCTTGGATTGGTTTGGCTGGATAATTGTAAAACCAGTTAATAGGAGAAAGGCTATCAAGCCAGTAACAATCCCAACGATGAGCATTATCAAATCATTATTTAATACGAAATGTCTAATGGCAAATCCAGTTATTACAACAAATAAAAGAAACAATAAAACGCCTAAAAACCCATTCATTTTAAACATATCTTTTTCCTTCAATCAAACCACTCCCTTTATTTTTTATCTATCATTATGATATCACATTAATATCAAAAATCAAAGCAAAAATAAAGCCTGCCCAAAGGCAAGCTGCTAATGAATATCTTTTTTCTTAAATCTCCCGCCCCTGACTTCTGCAATATCAGCCACTGCCAGAAATGCGGACTCATCATTTTCAGTGACAATCTCTTTTAATTTTGCCTCCTCCAAACGATTAATCACACAAAAAATAACCTTTTTTTCATCGCCTGAGTAGGCACCTTCTCCATGTAAATAAGTAACCCCTCGTCCGAGCCGATTCATTATTACCTCACCGATCTCCTTCGCGTTGTCACTAATTATCCAAACAGATTTAGATTCATCCAGACCTGTAATGGTAATATCGATTGTTTTGTATGCAACAAAATAGGCAATTAACGAGTACATTGCTCGATCCCAGGAGAAAACGAAGCCTGCACTTCCAAGTATAAAAATATTAAAAAACATAATAATTTCGCCAACTGAAAAAGGAAGCTTTTTATTAGCAAGGATTGCAAGAATTTCAGTGCCATCAAGTGAACCGCCATAACGGATTACAATCCCGACCCCAATCCCGAGAACAATGCCCCCAAAGACGGATGCAAGTAAGATATCTGCGGTAAAAGCAGGTACTGGATGAAGTAATGTTGTTGCAATAGAAAGAACGAGGATTCCATAAAGAGTGGATATAGCAAAGGTTTTTCCAATTTGTTTATAACCTAAAAAGAAAAAAGGAATATTAAGAATAAAAATAAAAAGTCCCAATTTCCAACCGGTTAAATACGAAAGGATAATAGATATTCCTACAATTCCGCCATCAATGACATGGTTGGGAACAAGAAATATCTCAAGACCAACGGCCATTAGGGTTGCCCCAAAAGTGATAAGTAACATCCGTTGGATAAATTTACTTTTTGTCATGCTGCGATGTTGGATTTTAAAATTTTCCACGACTCTTTCCTGCTGTTCATTTAGACCTACTTGTTGAATTTCTGACATTAATCTGCCCCTTTCATAATTTTCTATATTTTCTATTATATCAAAATATCTGCTAAATACTTTCATGATATGCATTTTCCTGGCGTTCTTTTCAATTTGTTTATTTTTATCAAAAAAATGAAAAGAAGCCACCTCAATTAAGAGACAGCTCCTTGGAAAATTAACATCTTAGGGGACCCAACCATTCATCAGCCAATGAACATTTCCTGCACATCTTTTTAGTCCTTTTAACGATCTAATAGAAGCTTAGAAAGCTTAGCCGATGTGTGCTGTTCCGTTGTAGGAATTAATTCACATGTGTTGTTATGGAATTCAAATTCCCAAATGAAACAACCATTTACTCTTTGATACTAATGGACTCAAATCCTAATATTTGGATTCGTTTCTTGGCAATGCAGTCACTGATTGGTTAAAGGTTGATTGAGAACCATGATAAAGTAAAATTCATTTATCAAGTAGTCAAATCTGTAAAGTTGCTTAACGTTTATTACTTACTAGCTGAGCACTTATTCAATTTCAGAAGTTTTAAATAGTTTGTATTACACCATTTAATTGTGTATTAGTTTTTATGACTCTTTCTTTCAAAAATTTTTAGGTTTCTTCACAATTAGGAAGCTTCCATATTAATTTTAGAAAGGGTCATTTGGTTTAAGGAACTTACCAACGTATTTTATTAATAGGTAGATAAGTTATACTTTACTCCCAAGACTCAATAACACTACTTTGAATTGAATTTAAGTGATTACCTCTTGTTACTAGTAAAGCAAGAATCTGTTAAGGTTTTACACCTTGCCATTTCAGTTATACATCGCTCCACTTACCAAATAATGATAAAGGAAAAACCAACTACTCGTTCACACGGAACGAACACTTATGGCTGAGTCTCCTAAGAAGTTAATTTCTTTATTTCTTCTTTACACTTATAGTATACCACCTGAATAACTCACTTAATCAACGGTTTGTGACTAATTAGTGAACTTTTCAAAATAAATAATTAATTCTCATAAAGCGTAATTACTCTTTTAAGAAAAAGCGGATGGGGAATATTTACAGTATTTTAAAAATAAGAAATACACATACTACAATTGTAATGAATTTTTTATGAAAGAAGGAACGTCACATGACTGTTGGAACTCAGGTAAAACAGGCAATAGCTGGTTTAAAAAGTGCTCAGGCTAGTTTTGAAGGGTTTGCACTAGCCACTGATAATCAAAACGCAAAACAACTTTATCAGCAAGCTGCACAACAAACACAATCTGTACTTGAAAGTCTGGAACCACGTCTTCAAGAAATTTTAACAGAAGAGCCTCAATACAATCAGTAATAACTTGAGCAGGGTTGGCAATTTTGCTAACCCGCTTTTCATGCATTTTGTGGACTAATTGAAAATCGGAAGGAAGATAGCCCGTGACCATCTCATCTGATGTTAAGCAATGTCTTTCAAACATAAAAGGAATCGAATCACAATTATCTTCGCTAGCATTAAATTCGCTTGATATAGGTGCCCAGGAAATTTTTCACGAGACCATGTTAACCATGGCTTTAGTGAAGAAAGATTTACAGACACGCGTTTTGGAACTAGAACGACTTGAACCGCAATATAAAGGCTCTTAATTTTGAGGTGAAAAGTATGCCCAGTTGGGTAGATATCTTAATTCGTTCTTTCGTATTTTTAGCACTGTTATTTTTTGTTACAAAAATACTTGGGAAAAAGCAAATTTCAGAACTAACTTTCTTTGAGTATGTATCCGGGATGACCATCGGAAGCATTGCCGGTGAAGCGATAACCGGTCTTGAAAAAAACTTATACCACGGGATTCTAGCCATCTGCATTTTTGGCTTCTCAGCATTATTTGCAGACTTTTTATCGTTAAAAAGTAAAAAATTCCGTGACATTATTGATGGAAAAGGAACTGTTCTTATTAAAGATGGAATGATCATGGAAGAGAATTTAAAGAAGGAAAAATATACAATAGATGAATTATCTGCATTACTGCGCGATAAAAATATCTTTAAAGTTGCTGATGTTGAATTTGCAGTACTAGAACCTCGGGGCAAGTTAAATGCTTTATTAAAAAAGGAAAACCAACCTATAACACCAAAGGATTTACAAATGAAGGTTGCGGCTGAGAAGGAACCCCAAACCATCATTATGGACGGCAAAATTTTAGATGAAGGTTTGAAGACTTCTGGGAAAAGTAGAGCATGGCTTAATATAGAATTAGCGAAATTAGAGGTTACACTTGATAATGTATTTTTTGGACAAGTAGATTCCTACGGGGAATTAACGATTGATATTTATGATGATAAAATCCAAGTTCCCTCTCCTTCTCAACGTCCACTGCTATTAGCAATGTTAAAGAAAACTCAAGCTGATTTAGAACTATTTTCACTGGGAACAGATTGTGAAAAATCCAAAGCAATGTATAAAAAAAATGCAACTCTGGTTCAAGAGGCTATTGATAAACTTACCCCCTATCTTATTGGCTAAGAACAAGATAATCCTAATCAAATTTTGATTAGGATTGTTTTTTTATTTTTTTACCAAATATTATAAAAAATAGCTAGAATATTACTTAGAATAAGCACATAAATTATTTTGTCATACAAGAAAGTTGAAACTTTTGGATAATGAAATCGTACAATTGTAGGAAATAATTAAAAAATAAGTGAGGTTGAGACAATGTTTGGAAAAGTTGCTGCTGATATTTTAGGATTAAGTGATGTTGGTTCAGTTATTAAACCAGATAATTATGATAAGGTGGATGCCGACGATTATGTCATGCACGAGGATAACGAAAAGATTTACTTTTTAATTAAATCAAAATCAGATGAATACTGCTTTACAAATAATGCACTGATCCACCTTGATGGTACGAGTGCTACTAGTAAAAAGCGAATGCTTCATCGATACAGTTACGTAAACAACAAAATTTCCGAGGTTAAATTGGAGACAGCTGGAACCGTTGATCTGGATGTAGAAATTAAATTTAAAATTGGTTCACAGCCGTTCTCTATTGATGTTCACAAAAAACATCTTGAAGAAGTGAAAGACCTATACAAAGCACTGATAAAAATTTCTGAAATCTCCCGTGAAAATGAAACATCTCTTCAATATGCAAAACAAAGTCTTGAAGTTGCCTCATCCACTCTTGGCCGAGTGACAAGTTCAGATAATAACTTAGTAGTCCAATTTAAAATGTTGAACCAAGCTGCTTTCCAATGGTTAGAAGACAGCAAAAAACAATATAGCATCAAAGACTTTGGTTACATTTTCGAAAAATATATCAATAATTAATTTAAATTACATTAAAAAGGGCTGCACTATTTATCAGTTGCAGCCTTTGACAATAAATTAATGTGGGTTTGGACGATGAAACAGCCCCATCACTTCGATCGTTTCAGTAATATTCACAAATGCACCTGTATCAACCTCAGTAATTAGGTTTTTCACTTCATTTAGCTCATAACGAGAAATAACTGTCATCAGAATATTGCGTTTGTCCTTTGAATAGCCGCCGACGCCGTCCATAATTGTTAAGCCACGATAGAGGTTGGTTAGCAAATGCTCGCGCATTTCGTCGCCCTTATCCGTAATGATCATAATTGTTAATTTTGCATGATCTGTATAAATCGCATCTACCACTTTACCGGTCACAAAAATTGAGATTAAGGTTAGCAATGCAGAATCCCAATTAAACAAAAACCCGCTAATGACGATGACAATTGCATTCATACCTGAAAGTAAAGTCCCGATAGGAAAATCCCTTTTTCTAGATACAATCATTCCTATAATATCAAACCCGCCAGTTGATGCTGAGCATCGAAAGACAATCCCAACTCCAAGTCCTGTTAAGGCCCCGCCAAAGATTGATGAAAGAATTGTATCCTCTGCTATTACGTGCACAGGCACAACATAAAGACCAAGAGAAATGATTACAACAGAAAAAATTGTATTAAGTATAAACTTTTTTCCGAGCATTTTATAGCCAATGATTAATAAAGGTAAATTTAAAAGAAAGTTAGCCAGCCCTGTATTGATTGGGGTAACAATTCCAACTATCATAGAAAGTCCACTTAGTCCACTACTTAACACCTCGTGCGGGATTAGGAATAGGTTGAACGCAACTACTATGATAAGGGATCCTAAAATCATTCCTAAAGCCTGCATAAAGGGTATCCTCCTAAAACATAAAAAATATATCTTAGTGAATAATATCGATTCTTTCTTATAAAGTAAACTAAATAGTTTTTTACAATAATAATTAATTATCAGTAAAATTAACCATTTTTAATGAAAAGCAAAAAAACAGACCCAAATGGGTCTGTTTTGAATTAGTAGTTATTATTATGCTTTAACTACGTTAGCCGCTTGAGGGCCACGAGCGCCTTGCTCAACTTCAAAAGTAACAGCTTGACCTTCATCAAGTGATTTAAAGCCTTCGCCTTGAATTGCTGAGAAATGTACGAATACATCTTCTCCACCTTCACGTTCGATGAAACCAAAACCTTTTTCTGCATTAAACCATTTTACTTTACCATTTTCCATGTTTGTTGCCTCCTTGTGTGTGATCCACACATTGTATTACTATTCTTGCTCTTAGTGATATCAAGGCGAAAAAGCAATAATCGTTCTTCCCTTTATTTCCTACCGAACAAAAATAATTCTCATATAGCATATCAAAGTTGGGTACAATAATCAAGCGATCAAGTCCCCTCCCTATGGAAGGATTCTTGTTGTTAAGCCTATTATATTATTTCAGAAAACAAAAAGAAACGTATGAACTATTCTTCAGAAGTCCATACGTATAAATCTTCAATTTGGCAATTCAGTTCCTTGGAAATTGTCATAGCAGTACTTAAATTCATAACCTTCTTTGACATATAACTGTCCAGTTGACTTCTTGGAATATTTGTATTCTTTTCCAGGCTATCTAGATCCATATTGTTTTTTGATAATAATTCTTCTAGGTTGCTCTTACTTGCTTTGAAATTAGTCAAAAATGACACCTCGCTTTTATGTAATCATAACATAGATATCTAATTATTGAAAGATATGGTCATTTTTCCAATTATTTGAAATTATTCTTTTTGAAAAATAAAGTGCGATTTTCGCCAATTAGTATTATTAAATTTTATGGTATAATTAAATTGGAAATAAAAAAGGGGTGTCTTTGTTGAGAAGTCTAAATAATCGTTACAAAGCCGGTCAAACTGTCAGCATTAAAGAAACTGGTGAGGCAGTTACCATACTGAAATCACAATATGTGAAAAATATGAAAAGATATTCTTATATTGTTAAGGAGCATCCGGGTACATTCTTTTTCGAAGAAGAATTACAAAACCAAGAATAAAATTAATAAAAAAAAGAAGACTCAATCAATGATTGGTCTTCTTTTTTAGCTTAAAAATCAGCATTTCCAGGTGTTCTTGGGAATGGGATAACATCTCTAATGTTAGTCATACCAGTTAAATACATAATTAAACGTTCAAAACCTATACCATAGCCAGAATGCTTAGTCGCACCATATTTCCTTAGTTCAAGATACCACCAGTAATCTTCTTCATTCATTCCAAGCTCATTAATTTTACTTGCAAGAATTTCTTCACGTTCTTCACGTTGGCTTCCGCCAATTAGTTCACCAATTCCAGGTACAAGTAAATCCGTTGCTGCCACTGTTTTGTTATCTTCATTTAATCTCATATAGAAAGCTTTGATTTCTTTAGGATAATCGGTAACAAAGACAGGTTTTTTGTAAATTTTCTCACATAAGTACCGTTCATGCTCCGTTTGCAAGTCAAGTCCCCATTCTACAGGATAGGCAAATTTCTCACCTGATTCTTTCAATAAATTTATAGCATCTGTATAGGTCACACGAATAAACTCCGCAGAATACGCGTCATTTAATCGATCTAGTAATCCCTTTTCAATAAAGCTATTAAAGAAATTCATTTCTTCAGGCGCATGCTCTAGGACATAACCAATCACATATTTAACCATTTCTTCTGCTAAATCCATAATATCATGCAGTTCCGCAAACGCTACTTCCGGTTCAAGCATCCAGAATTCTGCTGCATGTCTTGCTGTGTTAGAATTTTCAGCTCTAAATGTCGGTCCAAAAGTATATACATTCCGGAACGCCAAAGCAAAGGCTTCAGCGGATAATTGTCCGCTTACTGTTAAATTGGTTTCTTTATTAAAGAAATCCTTTGACAAATCTGTTTTGCCCTCTTTCGTTTTTGGAGGGTTGTCCGCATCAAGTGCCGTAACTCTAAACATCTCCCCAGCACCCTCGGTATCGCTGCCAGTAATAATTGGGGAATGGACATACACAAACCCTTTATCCTGGAAAAATTTATGAAGAGCATAAGATGCTAATGACCTTACCCTAAAAACGGCTGAAAAGGTGTTTGCTCTTGGTCTTAAATGTGCAATCGTTCTTAAATATTCAAATGAATGCTTTTTCTTCTGCAATGGGTAATCACTATTTGAAATACCCTCTATCACAATATTTGTTGCTTTAATTTCAAAGGGCTGTTTAGCTTGTGGAGTATAAATAAAATCTCCCTCGATTTTAATTGACGAACTGATTGGAAGTTTCGTAATTTCTTTAAAATTACCTAATTGTTCATCAAATACAATCTGAACACCTTTAAAAAAACTGCCATCATTTAATTCGATAAAACCAAAAGTCTTCGAGTCACGAATCGTTCGTATCCAGCCGGACAATTGAACCTGTTGATCAACAAAGCTGTCAGTATTTCTGTATAATTCCTTTATCAAGGCTTGTTTCATTTCCTAATTACCTCCAAATCTTATGTAAAAAACCTTTCCTCCCAATCGGGACGAAAGGTAAAATACCAAAAAATCCTCATATTCTTTATCCCTACAATATTATATAAAAATCACTCCAAATAAGCAATATTCAACAAATTAACTCTTATGAAGATCTATGCATGGGCCAATAAATCATGAAGTTGTTAAGATTTTTCAGAATATTAGCAGGAAAATGAATGATTGAAGTCGAATAATAAAAAAATGTTCGATTCTTGATATGAGGAGTGTTAATTATGGATAAAGTTACGTGTTTTGCTTTCTTCCTGTATCAAACTTCAAAGAGTCAAGACATCAAAGATATAGCAGTTCAATTACTAAATGGCGATGTGTCCATACGTGATTTAAAAAGAAATGTAAACTTCCAAGCTGATTTATTGCTCGCAGAATCATCGTTCCGAAAAAATAAAATAAACAAAAACCAAGTGCAGAAATTCGCCGAAGAATTTATGTTACTTGAAGTGTAAAGCTTCCTTCGGGAAGTTTTTTTATATAAATACCTTCTCATAATAAAAAATTTCCTTGCCATTTTCCCAGGTTGCTGTTTTAATATAAAGAAACCCCAAGCTCAACCAAAAACCATGTGCCTTTGTATTTTTACTAATAACACCAACACGAACACGCTCCACACCTCGATTTTGCATTTCATTTTCATAAAGAGCATACGCCTGTGAACCGAAACCATATCCTTGGTAATCTCTATGGATCAGTAATAAGCCTAACCACGGACAATTGTCTTTCGGATTCTCCATTAAAAAATCGATAACACCTATGTATGTATCGTCTAACTTAATAAATACACTAGTAGTCTTAGGATTTAACAATTCACACTCAATCTCTGAAGGTGTTCTATTTGCACTTCCTTTATCACAAACATTATACTCTGGATTTGAATTGACGATTTCTTGAGCGATATATAGTGTTTCTTTAGTGATTTCTTCAAAATACATCATTGTTCTCATCCCTCACCCCATAGATAAGAAGTATATCAAACATGTTATTTTTATTAAACAAAATTAAAGAATAGAAAGGTGATTATAATGGTACAAATTAATGTAAAGGTAACGTTTGAAGGAAAAAGTTATTTAACAAATGTCATAGCAAATCGGAATACATCTGAGGAAGAAATATATGAGTTGGCATTCTTACAGGTTCAAAAACAATGGAAAAATATCTAAACGCATTAAGGCAGCACACAAAATGCTGCCTTTTTATTTTAATTAAGTACGTTTTTTTAACCTATAATATTTCTATTTCATACAAATTATTAGGAATATCCTTCATTAACGGACTAATTCCAGCTGTTTCAAACATATGCAGTTCATGCATCGCACGCGTACATACAGTGTAAAATAACTTTCGCTCATTTTCACTCTTATACTTAGAACTATCATGAATAATGACTGCATCAAATTCAATTCCCTTTGCCAAGTAAGAGGGAATCACTAGAATCCCCTTTTCATATGAAACTGTGCCTTTTTCAATTAACAGTGCAGGTACATCCTTTTTAAGCGCATTAAATACGACTTTACTTTCCTCTGCCGTTTTACAAATCACCGCTATCGTCCGGTGTCCTTCTTTTTGGAAATCAAGAATTTTACTCCTTATAAGTCCATCAATTTCTGTTATCTCACCTTTAATAATACTCGGTTTCTTACCTGAACGATTAAATGGTTCAATTTTATCGCCACCTTCAATCAAGCTTCTGGTGAATTCAACAATTTCCTTTGTCGACCGATACGTTTTGGTAAGATTAAATGTTTCAACCTCTTCCCCGTCCCTAACAAAATCAGTTAAAGCTGTTGCTGAACCTGTTACCCCTGAGAAAATCGCTTGATTGAAGTCACCAAGAAGGGTCATTTTACTATACGGGAAAAGTCTTTGAATAAATGCAAATTGAAAGGGTGAATAATCCTGGGCTTCATCAATAAAAATATGGCGGATCAATGTATTAGATCTGCGCCCCTCGATTAAATCTTGCAGATAAACAATTGGAGTAGCATCTTCATATGAAATTTCTCTATTCGATATTTTTTCAACAGTCCGCGAACAAATTTGATTCCAATGTTCTGTTAATGACAATTGATCTTTGCTAAACCTTTCAAATAACTGCCGATACTGCCCAAGTAAATCGATAAACTGCAGCTTTTTAACCTGTGCAAATAACCGCTTAAACTTCTCTTTTACTACCATCTTAGCAAGGAGCTTTTGTTCCAATTCAAAATCATCAAAGGAATTTTCTGTATAGTTGTTTTTCTCCTCCATTTGCTGAAAAACTTCTAAATAGTCTTCCTTTTCGAGAAATTGTATTTCTTCCTCTACCCAGCTTTTAGTGCGTTCCCTTTTCACTATCCGCTTTAATTCCCTCAACAACCATTCCTTCACAAGTTCCATTCTGTTTGGGATAGAATAACTCCCATCTAAGGTATAAAAATACTCATAAATCGCTTCCTTAGAGATAATTACTTCACCCCTAAAAACTAGGTTTCTGAAAAGGATTCCCTTTTTAGCTAACTCAACAGCATAATGGTCAATCACCTGTTTGAACTCGAGACTTGCCTTATAGCGAATTCCTTCTACCCGTATCAAATAGTCCTGTTCCCCTATTTTATTAAGCAAAAATTCCATTTGTTCAAAAGGATCTTCCACCACCACGCTCTTGCTAAGACGCATGTTTATGTATTCCATAAAAGTAGCTTGCTGCATGTTTTCTTCCCCTAACTCAGGAAGTACAGTAGCAACATAACTATTAAATAGCGGGTTCGGAGAAAATAACATAATGTTTTCAGACTTCAAGGTTTCACGATAACGGTAGAGCAAATAAGCTACACGCTGTAAGGCAGCAGATGTCTTACCGCTCCCAGCAACACCTTGGACGATTAGAAGGTTGCTCCGCTCATTACGTATGATTTGATTTTGCTCGGACTGAATGGTAGCGACGATACTTTTCATTTGCGAGCTAGCATTATTACCCAGCACCTCTTGAAGCATTTCGTCCCCAATCGTTACACCCGTTTCAAACATTCCATTTATTTTAGACGATCGTATGATAAATTGTCGTTTTAATTCCATATTCCCTTCAATTGTCCCATCTAAGGTCTTATAACGGGCCGGGCCTGGAGAATAGTCGTAATATATGCTTGATATGGGAGCACGCCAGTCATAAATTAAGAAGTTCTCGTCTTGTTCATCCATAAAGGAAGCAATCCCAAGATAAATTTGGTCTGCCCATTTCTCACCATTTTCTAAAAAATCAATCCTCCCGAAGTAAGGAGAATTCCGTAAGCGATCAAGAGTTTTCAACTCCTTTTCGGTATGTTTATAGGTTCTTTCCCGCTCTGAAAGCAACTCTGCCTGTTGCTTAATACTTGCTGCCGTTTCAATTTTATCATCTGGGTCGTCTACATTAACCGTTACATCCTCCCAAAATTCCTTTCGCAGCTCTAATACATCTGAGCCAATCTTACCTGCATTTTTCTGGAGTTTTTTTGTTTTAATATCAATTTGATTTACTATAAAATCTACACGGTCCTGCTCCCTTTGCAAGTCCCTTTTTTGAAAATCGCTCATTTAACTGCCACTCCCCAGAAAAAAGTTTTGTCGTTTTATTTGACAACACTTTTGTAATTTGATATGATATTATTGAAGTAAATTTATAAACATAAATAATATCCAATTAGAATCAAAAATTATTTTATCATGAATACGAATAATAAGCAATAAGAATCCCACGCCTCGCGGGCGTTTTTTTGTGCCCTCTTTTTACAAATTTCCAAATTACTGTTCTTCAAGTTGTTCTTCTTCTCCTTTTTTTAGACCATCTAAGGCCCACACACTATATTTTCCATATAAGTAAACAATTAAGAAATGGATGTTTATTAATTCGAACAGACCTAAGCCGCTTTTTACCAATCCAGTTTTCTCAAAAAGCTTATTTAAACCTATTGTAAATAACTGTACTCTTAACCTTACAGTCCAACTATTCTTTTTCATAAATGACCAGGTTGCAAATAATGAAAGGGAAATTGCATAGAGCGGGACTAGAATAAAATGTTCTGTCCAAGAATGATATCTTCCCAATCCAAACCGAAGTTTACGTTTTACTGCAAAAATAAATAATAAATTTGCTTCAGTTACCATTATCATAAGAAATAAAGATAAATATCGGATTATCGGAATTTTCTTGCGTAGCATAAGCTCCCAATAATCACTAATAAAGAAATAAAATGGAGTAAAAATTAACGTATATACCGTTTTCCACCAATTTCGTTTAAAAATACCTAGTTTCAAAAACAAAATTTCTACTAGGAAAAAATAGACACCTGAAAGTAACTTTCCAATCCAACCTACTTTTCTTGCTGTTAAAAATACAGCAGTAAATGGAACAAAAATCGCTTGGGATAAAATTGCTCCAAAAATATTATCTAGGTGTGCATTTTTTAAAATTCCAGGCTTATAAGTATATGCAGTAAAGAGATTTAAAACAAAGAATTCAAATAAATATGCAAGGCCGATATTTGACATTAATAAAGTAAATAACTGCTTTTTATTTTCCTTTTTATAAAAGGCATAGCCTAATAAACCCGTATGGATAAAAAATAAGATTAGAAAAGGAATAAAATTTCTGCGTTTCCTCATTATCAGGTCTCATTTCACTAATTGGTTTTACTTGTAGTATTTAAATGAGCTGAGCCTTTCATACACTTAATTAATATTATTCCTGTTACATAATTTTCATTCAATAAACCGAGCTAAAGTATATAGAAAAAAGCTCTCCATCTGAGAGCTTTTTCTATAGTTTTATTAATTCAGACTGCAAAAATTTCGCTAATTCAAGCATGCCGAATTTCCCTGCTTTCGCCTCCGCATCTGCATTATAATTTGTATTTGTATTAATATCATAGGTAAATAGTTCACCAGACGCATTGCGGATAAATTCGATACCAGCGACTTCAATTTGGTTTTCTGTGAGTACCTTTTCGTATTTCCTTAAAATCAGGTCTGAAAACTGATCAATGATTTCAAATTTAGGCTTTTCCTCCACCACTTCCCCTACTGGGCAAAATAAATCACCAATTTGGCAGGCATCTGCCGGGCATAACTGAAAACCTTCAGAAGTATCAACTTTTACTGCGTAAATAAACCTCCCTCCAATAAATTCACAGCGTGTAATATAATTTTCTGGAGATTGTATGTATTCTTGTATTAGTGTGATTCCATCAACAGGCTCTTCAAAGGCCGGGCTTTCTACATAACCTCTTAATGCGGGGAGTGATTGAAACAACTGAACACCCAGACCTTTACCCGCACGATTATGTTTTGTAATAAATGCTGTACCTTCAAACTCATTAGCCGCCTCAATAATTTGCTCTTTTCCAACCGCCGCAATCGTTCGCGGTGTTTGGACGCCAAACTTAGTTAATTCTAAGTATTGCTGGACCTTACTGACCTCAAGTTGAATAGCTCGTGTTCCATTTACCACTTTTCTATTATGTGTCTCTAGCCATGCCAAAACCTGCAAGGTGAATTCTGGAGCATACCGGTGGCCCCTTGTATGTGAGGAAGCACTCATGCGATTATAAAAAACACCTTCGGGCGGTTCCTTTGATAAATCAAGACGGCCGCTGTCTAAATGCCATTCTTCATATAAAACCCCCAGTTCATCCAGGCGTTTTGTTAAATGAACCGTCCATTCACTATTTTCATGGATGATATATACCTTTTTCAAAAAGAAAATCTCCCCTCAAATTGTAATTATCTTTGTTGTTAATCTTTATTTACTGTGCTAACTTTCATAATAAATGAATCAGTTTTTCATCTATTTTGGCATTCCTGTTTTCTCACTTATTTGCTCATACCAGTTACGGGTTTGTTCAGGCTCTTTGTCATTAAAAAATATCTTCTTTTCCTTCAATTCGATATAAATGTATGGAGAAGATCCTTTTTGAATAAAGAGAAGGCTGCTTCCATAATCCTTCACCTTGAAATGTCCTTTTGAAAGTGTTGGCAGGCCGACACCATTTGTCCTAATTGTAACCTCTGGCATTTCTTCCATTAATTCAATGCTGATTATATCCTCATACACCCACTCATCACCATACATTCCTGTGATTTCAAAACGGTCATCTTTGGTAATTAGCTCATATCCCTGATAGCTAAATAAAGAGATGGCGACTAACCCACCAATCACCACCGTAGCAATCATCGTGCTAATCATATAACTTCGTTTTCGTTTCATTACTACTTCATACCTTGAGAGATACACAAACCCGCCAAGTAAAAAAATCATCATAAATCCAAATTGCACTTCTGTTGCATAGATAAAGCTTGTAAATGATAAGGGCAGCAATACGATCATTCCGATTGCAGTTGCCATCAACAAACTAGCTGCCTTTTGCGGATAACCATTCTTAACTAATTGCTCCTGTTCTTCCTTTGGTCGAGTGGCGAAACCAGAAATTAACGAATACATTTTCTTTTTTCTAATTACCCAACCGAGCAGTAAAAATACAATAGCTACAATGAGTTGTGTTGCAATTAGACCAAACATAAAATTATGATACCTCCAAAAAAGACTTTATGTAGTCATTATAAACTATTTACCTATAAGTTGGAGGCATCCTTTTCAAACATTAAAATCTCTATGCAGACAGTCATTCACGTATGAAAGACATTTCCCCAGTTCCTTTGACGGTTTTGTCTTTCATCGCTCTTATCAAAAAAAATCAAGCCGATTCGGTATGGAATCGGCCAATTAAACTAACTTACTAATTCATTGCTTTATGATCACCCTCGTGCCATTTGGAACCATTTCTGCTAGCTGTAATACATCACGGTTGTGCATCCTTACGCAGCCGTGCGATACAGCCTTACCTATCGAACTAGGATCATTCGTACCATGAATCCCATAACCTTGCTTAGATAGTGACAGCCACATGACGCCAAACGGCCCTCCTGGGTTCATTTGCCGGTTTACAATGACGTATTCTCCTGTCGGGGTACCTGTTAACATCTTTCCAACCGCAATCGGAAAAATCTTTACAAGCCTGCCATTATTATATAATGTTAATTTTCTTTTACTAACTGATATATTAATGGTGTAAGGAATTGTACTTGGGTCTGGCAACCCCGGGATTTGAATACTTTGCCCCACGTAAAGTTGTAAGTGATTAACACCTGGATTTGCTGCATAAAGTTGGTTAAGACTTACCCGATAATCCACTGAAATCATGTACAGTGTATCTCCAGGCTTCACAATGTGAATCATAAGAACCCACCTTTTTTCTTCTAGCATATGTTGGGACAATGGAGCCGTTGCCGAATTGAAAATTTTAAAAAGCCACCTTCAGAATACTTAAAGTGACCTAATGTTCGACCTCTCTATTTGAGCGAAAAAATACCTCTTTTTTTCATTCCAATCTAAAAAGCGAACTCATATCTTTTCTGCCATGGTTAATATAAAAGTAATCATTCGTCATCGAATCATAGACATAATCCTTCTTCCACCGATCAATATTCGCGATGATTTCTTTTAAAGCACATATAAACATGCTAATTTCATCATTTGTCATAATCGGATGCAAAGAAACGCGAACCCATCCAGGTTTATTAGACATGTCACCATGGTCAATATTATCAGCGATTTGCTTCGAGGTATGAAGATCGATATGAAGCAAATAGTGACCATATGTGCCTGCACATGAGCAACCACCACGGACTTGAAAACCAAACCGATCATTTAACAGCCGGACAATTAGATTGTAGTGAATATGATCAACACAAAACGAAACAATCCCCAAACGATCCGTTTTATGATGCTCTAATATGTGAACACTTGGTATACTTTCCAGTTCGGTCATAAGGAGTTTTATCTGTTCTTTTTCCCTTTGTAAAATTTTCTTGATGCCCATTTGTTCTTTTAAATGTATACATAGTCCAATCCGGATCGCTTGAAGAATTCCAGGTGTCCCACCATCTTCCCTGAGTTCAATATCATCATGGTATTTGTGTTCACCCCAAGGATTTGTCCAAGTAACTGTCCCTCCTCCGGGATGATCTGGTACCTTATTTGCATATAACCTTTTATCAAACACTAACACCCCACTTGAACCCGGGCCACCTAAAAACTTATGTGGTGAAAATAGGATGGCATCAAGTTTTTCTAAGGGGTCTTCTGGATGCATATCAATTGCCACATAGGGAGCAGAAGCAGCAAAGTCTACAAAACAGAGACCGCCATTTTGATGCATTAATTTTGCCATTTGATGATAGGGAGTTCGAATCCCTGTTACATTAGAGCAGGCTGTAAATGATCCAATTTTAACTTTTCGGTCCTGATATTGACCTAACAGCTGTTCAAGATGATGTACATCGACATTTCCTTCATAATCCGGATTAATAATTTCAACATCTACTAACGTTTCCAGCCATGAGGTTTGATTCGAGTGATGCTCCATATGGGTTAGAAATACGATGGGTTTCTCTTGGTCCAGCAGTTGGATTTGATTTTTCCATTGCTCTGGAACTCTGATACCCAAAATCCTCTGTAATTTATTCATTACGGAGGTCATTCCAAATCCATCTAACAGCACAACATCGTGTTCATTGGCATTCACATGGTCCTTAATGATCTGTTTTGAATGTTTATAAATACCAGTCATCATTAAACTCGTAATATTTGATTCTGTATGGGTATTAGCCATAAATGGGCCAAATACCTCAGAAATTTTTTGCTCAATTGGTCGGTACAAACGCCCACTAGCCGTCCAATCCGCATAAATAATTGTTTTTTTTCCAAACGGTGTTTCAAACTCTTGATTGATGCCAATTACCTGTGACCGAAACCTCTGAAAATATTCCTCGAGATTTTCGGGGATTCGATACTGTTTACTCCCGATCATTGCTGTGATCATTATTCACACCTCACAATTATATTGTGTTAACTAATATATGCACCACACCTTGTCGAGTTTTTTCATCACGATAAAATATTCCGAATAAAAAAAGCAGCCTGAACCTATTAAGGATCAAGCTGCGGTTATGAAATACTTATTTTTGTTGCTTCTTTTCGATTCACCTCTTCAATCTTTTGAATAAACATTTGAAAAACACGCCGTTTTTCTTCTAAGTCTCGTATGTATTCCTTAAGCTGATTATAATTTTCTTCAAATGGTTTATGATACAATTGCCGGATATTTTCAATAATTTCCTCATTCACAGTTGATTGAATTACTTGCTTGGTGATGCCATATTTATAAGAATATACTTTCAATTCTTGCGCAACTTCGTCATATTCTTTTCCAATTTCATCAAGAACTTGTGAAATATCATCCTTCCACTCATCCAGTGATTTTTGCAAATAGGATTTTACCAATGTTTCTTCCATCATTACACCCGCCCTAACATTTGTCTCTTACATTATAGCGGAGTTTGTTTGCATAATAGTTTCGGACAGTTTACAGTGGTATTTCATTTTATAGTCCATTTATCACATTAAGTGAGTGGGAATTTCCAAAAAAATAAAAACAAGGACCGAAATGTATCGAGTCCTTGTATCATCTTATCTTTTATAAGTACTAGATTAGTAGGACTCTTTATGATGCTCTTTCTATCATAATTGGAAGACTCTGTGTAATACTATTAGAGTTTCCTAAATCCATATTAATGGTTAAAGAATACTGAAAAGAATTGCTTAATTCCCGCACATTTTCAGGAACATTAATAATAAATGTAATTATACCCGTTTGGTTTGGACTACATTCAAGAGAACAGAAAACAGAATGTGTATTTATTGTTTCTTCAATCAGGGTATTTGTATCAATACTGATTAAATCGATATCATATCTTTTAATTTTATTTTTCATAAAACCGCCATGTATCTCTATTGTTCCGTTAATGACACTGCCAACTTCGTACACGTTCTTATCAAGATGGACGATTGTCTTAGGCAAACCAATTTTCATTTTCATCAAATAATCTTTTAATATCATTTTCTTCACCTTTTTTTAATTATTTTCATGAAAAAAAACAGTTTACCTTAACCGTGGTATTTATTTGTAATTTCATATGACGCTATTGTAGACCCATCCTGATTCGTTGTAAAGTGTTATATTTTTTCAATTTAGTTTTCTATTGCTCAATTTTCTCTCTAAATAGCATCTTTTCTATGGATTGCTCATGATATGATTAAAATCCTTGATATTTTAGCTCCAAATCTTAAAGATGACTTTGCTATTTTATTTATCAACTGCCTCAGAAAAATCTTCAAGTGTGGTTGAATATTTTATGTAAATCCTTGGTAAGTAATACAACTCATTTTTGATGTTTTTCTTCGAAAATACCCCTGGTGTTGTTGTCAACCCGAAGGTATAATGCATTTTTGTTTCTTCTACAACCCGATCATTAAAAGCACCGTATGGGTAGGCAAGGGCAATAACTGGTTTTCCGGTTATTTTTTCGATTTTTTCCTTTGATTCTTTTAATTCATACTCAAGATTATCCGTTTTAGTCAATTCCGGGTGTGTGGCTGTATGTGACTGGACTGAAATTATTCCCGAATTTGCCATCCTTTTCAATTCCGATGCAGTTAACCGATTTTTATTACCGATAAAATCAGAAATAACAAAAAAAGTCCCAGTAGGTCCAAATTGTTCATTTTTTAATTTCTGAAAAATGTTGTATGCGTTTATGTTATTTTTATATCCATCATCAAAGGTAATGAAAATAGGTTTCTTTACCTTTGATATATCTTGCCACCGTTCAAAGGTTAATAAAGTAAAACCATGGTCTCGTAAATAGCTCATTTGTTTTTCGAAATTTATAGGGGTTACATATAATTCCTTTGAACCTACTCCATTAAACTCATCAATTGAATGATAAATTAATATTGGTACTCTTTGCTCTCCAAAGACATGTGCTGGCTGTACGAACAAAAGAAGGCACAGTATTATTGCTCTCATTTAATATCCCATCCTATTTCTAGATTTAGTTTCACTTATTATTCCTTAATAAGGTGGTTTAATCATCCAAGTAAGAAATCAAAAAAATTTGTAGTTATTTCTGTCTTTCCGTCTTGTTTTGATAGCTTTTGTCAACATGCAGGAAAATGGGGTATTCAGTGGTGAATTACTATGCTAAGAGGGTTTAACATAGAACGAGGGGACTGAATATTATGAGAACTTTGACGTTAAAAGAAGTTTCCAAAAAAATAAATGCCACACCTGGAATGCTTAGAAAGTGGGAAAAGGAATATGCAGGGCTACTCATAATCCCGCGCACAAAACAAGGGGCTAGAATTTATACCGACTCAGAAATTAATCTGTTAGCTGAAATAAAACAAATGTACAATCAAAAATTCACTTCAGAAATGGTACGTAAAGTATTAGCGAATAAAAACGAACCTGTGCCCGTTGAAATCTCAGAAACGCCTGCAAATACTATTGCATTCGTTTCCGATGAAAATTTAACATTATCAGCTGAAGAATCTGCCATGATGAAAGCAGATTTATTTTTCGAAGCAATGGATAATTATAAACAGACCTTTTTAAATGAAGTAAAAGATGAAATTCGAAGTGTACTAAGAAAGGAAGTAGTAGAGGAGGTCAAAAAGGAAATTAAGAATGGGACCCTTACTACTGTAAAATCAATTTCCGATTCTATTTATAAATCTAACGCGAATACGAAAGCAAATTTTGATGTAATATCTGAAAACCTTGAAAAGGTTTCTGAACAAACTTCAGAATCATTACAGTATTTATCTAAAAGTATTACTAATGTCTCGATTGAGACTTCTGAAGAAATTTATTCTCTTTCAAAACAGTTGACAGATTCCACGGAAGAATTATCCCGTTTTGTAAGTATTACAAATAATGAGATGGTTAATCTTAACGAATCTATTGAAAAGGAACGTGAAGAATTTATCCAGGACCGTGAACAATACCGCCACGAAATACGGCAAAGAGAAGCTGACTTCCAAGATATGTTAGTTAGTTTTAGAGATGTCGCTGCGTCAAAGGAAAGGAAATGGTGGAAGTTTTGGAAATAAAGTCTGACAAACCAATATTCTTTGTTCAACTTTTACATGTGGAGGGATTAAAATGAACACAAGTGAAGTAGCAAAATTATTAGGGGTTTCACAAAGTACGATCCAACGTTGGGTCAAACAGTTAAGATTACAAATGGAACGGAACGAACGTGGTCATTATCATTTTAATAATGAAGATATTACCCTTTTAAAACATATTCAAGAACAAATTCAATCTGGAACTCTACTTCAAGATATAGCACCTGCACAAGAGAAAAAGGTACGTAAAGGAGCTGTTAAAACAGTAGAAAATAATGCAGAGGTTGAACGATTATTTTCAATCGTTGGTGAATTAGAAACAAAGGTGAATTCAAAAGCAGATTCTGTTACCTCGTATCAACTCCTGCAGCATCGGAGAGAAATCGAGGAATTACAGGAACAAATAATCGGACTGTCAGACCAACTAGAGTTAATTCAATCCCAGTTTAACGAGTTGAAAACATCTTCTTTACCAGACAAACCTCTTGTATTTGATCATGGCAAGGTAAAAAGAAAGAAAAAAAATATTGTAAGCTCACTATTTGGATTTTAATACCTAATAATAAACCAAAGACTGGTCTTTAGAAATAAAGGTCAGTCATTTTTTTATAGCTCTATAAAATGAGCTGTTGCTTTCCAGGCGTGAGTCCCTAAAGTAATAAAGATCAAATAATATTACCAACCATTAGTACCTGATGATAAAAATCACATACACCCCACTAAATTAATGGTACGATTCAAGAAGTTCCATTAACTTAAATAATTGAAACGGGGTTTTAATTTGAACTTTCCACAACTAAAAATAGCACATATGATGCCTAAGGTCCCAGTTTTCCAAGGGGGCATGGGTGTTGGGATATCGTTAAGCAGCCTTTCTTCAGCTGTAGCAAATGCTGGTGGTGTAGGTATTATCTCAGGTACTGGTATATCAGTTGACGAGATGCGGACACACATTAGAAAAGCAAAAGAAATGGTAACAGGTGCAGGGTATATTGGCGTCAATGTCTTGTTTGCGATGAATGATTTTGCAGAAAAAATGAAAGCTGCACTTGAAGAAAAGGTTGATTTCATTATATCAGGGGCTGGAATTTCCAGAGACATGTATTCATGGGGAAGACAAGCTGGTATTCCGGTTCTGTCTATCGTATCTTCTGCAAAGCTAGCAAGAATTTCAGAACGTTTGGGTGCAGCTGCCGTTGTTGTCGAGGGTTTTGAAGCCGGTGGACATTTAGGTACTGATCGTCCTTTATTTGATATCCTACCTGAGGTGGTTGAAGCTGTTTCCATACCGGTTCTTGCTGCAGGCGGAATTATGACAGGAGAAGATATTGCCAAGGCTCTTAGTTTAGGCGCTTCTGGGGTGCAAATTGGAACCAGGTTTGTGGCAAGTGAAGAGTGTGATGCCCCGCTTGCTTTCAAACAAAAATATGTTGAGGCCCGCAAAGAAGATACGATGTTAATAAAAACAACCGTCGGCTTACAGGGCAGAGCAATCATGAACAACTTCACTGAACTGCTGACCACTTCCGATAAGTTAAAAATTAAGAAATGCCACGATTGCTTGAAAAATTGTTCCTATCGTTTTTGTACCTTAGATTCATTGATTAAGACTGTTGAAGGTGATGTCGAAAATGGCCTCGTATTTGCCGGAGCAAGAGTAGATGAAATTAAGGAAATTCTTTCTGTTCAACAGATTATTGACAATCTTACAGCAGAATATCAAGAGGCAATCAAGCAATAGCATTTCCCTACAGAAAAATAGCCAACCGTTCTACGGTTGGCTATTCGTTATTCTATGGGAGATTTTTTATTTTGTTTATAATGGGTGTCCGCGGTTTTGGTGGTGGAACTTCTTCAGGATAACCAATACCTAACACTCCAATAAGATCATAGTTGTCTGGAACACCTAGTAGTTGGCGGTTTTTTCCTGTAATACCTATGGAGGACCAAAATGTGCCCATGCCTTCTGCCCATGCGGCAAGATTAAAGTTTTGGATAAAGCAGGCAGTGGCCATTGCATTTTCCTCTGTCTCAACAGTTGTAGCACCGTGCTTAGACAACACAGCTATTAAAACAGGAGCCTTTCCAAAGTCAGTCTTATGGTTTAACTTTGCTCTTGTCTCCTGACCAATAAAATAAACTTCCCAAGGTTCAGTCATTCGATGATTAGGTGCCATTGCAGCCGCCTCAAGCCATGATTGAATTTCATCAAGGTTAACCGTGTTTGGCTTGAATTTTTTTATATTCCTTCGATTCTTTATTACTTCAATGATATTCACCTTTATCCCCCCCCACATCCTCTACGAAATGCCTATCTTGTCTCTCGACAGCGAATAAACCTTGCTTATAGCCCAGAAAACAAAACCATAATGATTGAGCGAAGAAGAAAATACCCCAAGCCTGTGCTGGCAAAATAACGGTCAGTTCGGACAAGTTTGTTGCGTCACCGGCTGACTGCGGGTGCATCATACTTATTATTAAAATATCATATGCGCTTCCTATCGATTCTACCAATAAAACCGATGCAATTAACAATAAAAGATTGTTTATTAATGTTTTACTTCCTTTTATTAGCAAGGTAAGAAAGATGAAGCCAAATGAGACTAGCCAAAAAACTCCATATGGATTTCGCACCCAAAATATGAGATTTAACAAGATATATCCTAATAAAATATCAATTAAGAAGGTGTATTGTTTCTTCTGAATTAACCAAAAAGATAAAAAGGCCATTAGGGAAGAAACAACGTAGCCCGCTATACTTGTAAAAAAATCAATAATCCAAATTGACTCTCTGCCATAGGTAACACCATCAGAATTCATAAATAGTGAAATGGATTCTACTTGGCCGCCAAAAAGAGCGACAAAGGCATGCCCTGATTCGTGAATAACCGTATTAATTATACTAATATAATTCCCTATAATTGGGATATTCACCAATAAGAAGGCCACCCCAATGAAGAGGAAAAACTTTATACTAAATTTTTCTTTTAAAAATCCCATTTCACATTCCCCTTTTTAAAACTCATAGTGTACATGTACTTCCATTGTACACTTTTCTATATTTTCAGAAAAATAATTCGCCTCTCATAACTAAAAAAAGGAACTAAATAAAAGTTCCTTCCTGCTCTCTCACCTGGATTCAAGTGGACAATTACAACTTTTAATTGATGCTCGCCTATCATTTTTTCCGAAAATTGAAAATTGCAAAGTATATATACAAATATGACCAGGTCTGCTTCTATTTTAGATGGCAGACCTGGTTTATTCTATACGATTTACTTCGTTTCCTCTTCATTATTTTGTGTAAACGTAAGAAGGCCAAAAAACACAAAGCTTAATAATAAAATGACTCCCCCGCCAATATAAAAAGCAGTATTGACTGCGCTTGGCAGAAAATCAGGTTTAAAGATATAGATTGCCATCCCCCCCGTTAAACCAATCGAACCCGCTATGGCTGAATATACATGCAGTTTCACCAAAACTCCGTCCTTTTTATGAAAAACTCGATAATAAACAGCCCACGAAAATAATGTTAACCAGCCTACTACTAAACTATGTGCATGAATGGGTCGGTAGGCATAACCGCCTGAACCGGCCATATGAGCTCCAAGGACTGCGCCAATTAAGCCAAAAACAGCTGAGACTTTTAATAATAGGTTACTATACTTAATCATTTATTCACTCTCCCCCATGTTCAGTTAATTGTCCATCCTTCATTACAAAAATCCTGTCACAAACCGGTAGAATTTGCTCATCATGAGTAACTATAATGGCCGATTTATTTTGTTCCTTAACGATCCTTGAGATTAATCCGATAATTGCTAAACTTCGATTTGAGTCCAAACTAGCGGTTGGTTCATCCGCCAATATGATTTCAGGGTCATTGATAAAAGCTCTGGCAATCGCCACTCGTTGTTTTTCTCCACCCGATAATTGATGTGGATAAGACTTACTTCGTTGCTCCATTCCAACCACAATTAACAATTCTTTAATTTTCCGTTTACCTTCCTTTGTCCATTGATTCGCCATTTTCAAAACGAGGCTTAGCTGTTCCTCAACCTTTAAATAAGGCACTAAATTAGAAGTTTGAAAGATATATCCAAGATGATTCAGCCTGATGTTTGCTTTTTCAATATCACTGAATCCGCTGATATTGGTCCCATTTACAAAGACTTTTCCATTATCAGGGGATTGAAGTGCTCCAGCAATCGATAGAAATGTCGACTTTCCAGAACCGGAGGGACCAACTACAGCCACGACCTCGCCCATTTTCAAACTGAAAGATAAATCTTTTACAATATGATTATTCTTATCCCCATCCCTAAAGGACTTTTCCACATTTTCTAAAACCAAAGTGTTACCCATCCTTATTCTAACCTCCCCATTGCTTGTATTGGATCTGCTTTCACAATATTAAATACGGATAATAACGAGCCGAATATCGACACTAAGAATAGAATGCCTGAAAACTTAGCTATCTGGACGATATCAAAAATAAATGGAATATCATCGGGAAGCACTACCATAAACCCTCTAGTAAAACCAACCGCTAAAGCAATATTGACAATTGTTAATAAGATAACCTGAAAAATCGTCGATTTTACCAAAACACTTGATTTTGCGCCAATGGCTTTCAAGATTCCAAATTGTGCCGTTTTTTGTATCGTCATGATATAAAAGAAGGCAGCTAAAACAAAAACGGCAATGACAATTAAAAAGGAAAGCATCATATAGAGAGAATTCTGTTCTGCTGTAAAACCTGGAATTCCTTTAACCACTTTGTCCTTTTCAACCCATTCACCATTATTAATTAAACTAGAAACTCCCTGTTTCAATTCTGGGTTATCTTTCTTGATGACAATGGCATTTAATTCACTACTTTCTGAACCACCTGACATAGCCTCCCAGGTTTCAATGGATATTAGGGCTACAGGTGTATGACTATATGTTTGATCATCGATAAAACCAGCAACCTTTAGCATCGCACCGCTTCGTGCATCTTTGACTCTTGTTCCAATTTTTATCGTTTCGGACTTTAGGGAACGATCGAGTAATACTGAATTTTCAGCGCTTGTCTCGAGTCCCTTTCCTTCAATAGCATCAGGCTCCAAAAAACCTCCGGCACTCACTGCCATGAATGTCACATCGAGTTTATCATCAGAATTTAACGGCGATAATGCACCCATCTGTATCCCGATAGGTTGTGCTTCACCTTTTACAGGAAAATTCCCTAAGTCAATTTCTAAATGGGAGCGATCAAGCCGTTCATCTGAGTTTTTTTGCAGGTAAAACGCATCCACTGGCATATTAATAATCGAAGAAGCATTATTCATCGACAGGCCATTTGCCAGTCCGCTAATTACAAACACAAGAATAGCAACGAAAAAGAGTATAAAGCTTATTAGTAAATATCTGATTTTAAAAAATATCATTTCCTTAATGGGTAAGAAGTACATAAAAAAATTCATCCTCCTAATTTCATTTCATAAAATAAGATACCTCATGAATATGAACGGAAGATGAATATCACTTTACAATGTTGGTAACCTAACTTTAATTAGGGTTCCCTCCCCTTTTCCACTATGAACTTCAATGCTCCCAGAATGCAAATCGACAATAGATTTAACAATGGCTAGTCCTAATCCAGTTCCCTCGATTGAACGTGTCCTTGAAGTATCTGCCCGGTAAAAACGATCAAAAATCCGCTCCTGCTGTTTTTGATCTAACCCGATACCTGAATCCTTGAAAATTACTTCAATACATGAATTCGTCTCCGTTAATTCAATGTCAATTAATCCATTATCGCGATTATATTTTATTGCATTTGTCAGGAGATTTTCCCAAACAGAATATAATAGTGCAGCATCACCTTTGATCAATAAATCCGGCAGTGAATAACTCACCATAATTCCCTTCTCCATGATGCTCCATTGATATTGTTGGATAAGCTTCATTAACTGCTCCCCCACATTAAACCTGCTGATTTCCAATAAATCCAGTTTGCTTTCAATAGCGGCTAGAATTAAAAGTTGTTTCGTCATATAGGATAATCGATTTACTTCTGAATGAACCACTTGAATATATTGGTCCTTTTCACCATCATTTAATTGGTGATTTTCTAATAAATTCATATATCCTTTAATATTCGTTAGCGGCGTTTGAATATCATGAGAAATATTTGATATTAATTCTTTTCTTAATGTATCAATCGTAGCAAGTTTCTTAGACATAGTATTGAAGCTACTAGCAAGATTGCCCAATTCGTCTTTGCGGTCAATATCAAGTTTTATCGAAAAATTCCCTTCCGAAATTTCTGTTGTTGCATTATTTAGCTGTTTAATCGGTTGAACTAAGTATTTTGTGCTGATTAAAACCAGCATAATACTCATTAGGATGGAACTAATAAGCAGCCAGCCAAATAGGATACGCATCTCATTAAACATAAGTTTTATATCCGGTCTTACAAATAAAGCATATTTTTTGTTTTGAGTTTTAAAAGATACTCCCACTGAATTATTTAATTCATTCGCAAAAAAACCTGTTACAAAGGTTTTATGTGGAAAGTCTCTAATTCCGTGGTATACATCTCCATTGATAACTTGGTCGGTTATTTCAGCGGATAATTGCTTCACCCTAAATGGTGAACCAAAATAATTACGATTTCCATTTTGATCCACCAAAAGAACCTGATAGCCAATTCCCCCGATATGCTCAAAATAATCCTCGAGGCTGATTGATGTTTGCCTGCTAGCGAAATCTGCCATGTTTGAAGCGATTTTCAAGATTTTTTCATCATTCTGCTTTTTCAATATCACTTGGTAGTGAGTATTGGATAGGAGAAAGGAAAGAAGTCCACTACATACCATGATTAGTATGGTTGTGAATGCAAACTTACTATATAGTGATTTCATTCACAGTACCTCAAGTGAATAGCCAATTCCTCTGATTGTTTTAATGGAAAAATCATCTGATATACCAGAAAACCGCTCCCTTAACCGCTTAATATGGACATCCACCGTTCTTTCATCCCCTTCAAAATCAAGGCCCCATAATTTCTCAATCAACTGGCTTCTGCTAAAAACTTGATTTGGATGTGTGGCTAGAAAGGCTAAAAGATCAAATTCTTTTAGCGGCAGGATGTAGCTCTTTTCTTTTACTTTCACCTCGTATGCTTTCTTGTTTATGTATAGAGATCCAAAAATAATATTTGCTTCATTTGCTATTCCAAACCTTCTTAATAAGGCGTTAACTCTAAAGATGAGCTCCCGGGGCTCGAAGGGTTTTATTAAATAATCATCTGTACCGGAATCAAAGCCTTTTTCTTTATCTTCAATCTGGCTTTTCGCCGTTAATAATATGATCGGAATATCATAGGACTTGCGAATTTCTTTGGTTAATTCATACCCGTCCATGATTGGCATCATGATATCTACAATGGCTAATTCACATAATTCCTTTTTTAATATTTTTAAAGCTGTTATGCCATTTTCTGCTCCAAGTACTTTAAAGCCTTCTTTCATTAATAAACCTTTTACTAGATAGCGAATATGCTCATCATCATCAACAACTAGTATCGTTTGCATACTATTCCACCTTCACAAATGCTTAGATATTTTCTCCTCCATTGTAATCAATGAACTACTAGATGGAAAGTGATGAGGCATCAAATCGGATTAAAATTCGACAAACCAACAACTTATCTGTTATAATTAAGTTGTTGCATTAGTAAATGTATTTTTTGTATTCAGGAGGAATGAATTTGATAGAGTTTAAAGATATTGAAAAAAAGTATAAAAATAAAACAGTAATCAAGCCTTTTACTTTAAATATTGAGGCTGGTCAGTTAGTTGTATTTATCGGACCAAGCGGTTGCGGGAAAACTACACTGCTTAAAATGATAAATAAACTGATTCAACCAACTTCGGGAAGAATTTTTGTAAATGGAAAGGATATTTCCACAATTAACCCCATTGAACTGCGGAGAAATATTGGATACGTTATCCAAAATACCGGGCTGTTTCCACATATGTCCATTAAAGAAAATTTAGAATTAATTCCAAAACTTAAAGGTGAAGACCCCGATTCTATTGGCAAAAAAACTAAGGAATTGCTTGAATTAGTCGGTTTAGATCCAGAAGATTTTCTGGAACGCTTTCCAAAGGAATTAAGCGGCGGACAGCAGCAAAGAATTGGTGTGGCACGTGCCTTCTCTACAAACTCCGATATTATTTTAATGGACGAGCCGTTCAGTGCATTAGACCCCGTTACAAGAAGTTCGCTTCAGGATGAACTATTCCAAATGCAAAAGGAACTAAATAAGACGATTATCTTTGTTACCCATGATATGGACGAAGCTATTAAAATAGCAGATAAGATTTGTATTTTAAAAGATGGAGATATTCTCCAATTTGATACACCAGAAAACATTCTCAAAAACCCTGCAAACGATTTTGTGGAAGATTTTATTGGAAAAAGAAGGGTGTGGAATAATCCTGAATTAATAATGGCGAAGGATATAATGATTCCCAATCCAGTTAAGATAACTGGGAAACGTAACGTATTACAAGCAATTGAGATTATGAAAGGTAATAAGGTTGATAGTCTTATGGTAACGAACAGAAATAATGATTTAGTTGGGTTGGTAACCTTGAAGGGAATTCAATTGCTCAATCGGAATAGTTCGATTGAAGAGGTGATGGAGAAGCAGGTTCTATCTATTTCAGAAGATGCTAACTTGATTTCCATTTTGACAACGATGAATGAACATCAGATAGGTTATGTACCTGTAGTGAATAGTTTCAACCAATTAACAGGTCTAATTACAAGAAGCAGTATTTTAGCTGCATTAAGTAGCCAGCTAATTGATTTGGAGGTGGCCTTTTAATGGGTGATTTTTTCAAGTATTTAAGTACAAACTATGAACAAATTTTCAGTTTACTAGGTCAGCATATATATTTAAGTGTAATTTCTGTTTTAATAGCTATTATTATCGCAATACCGCTTGGCATTTTAATTTCTAGTAATCAAAAGCTTGCAAAGCCAATCATCGGAACCACTAACGTCATCCAGGCTGTACCAAGCTTGGCCTTACTCGGGTTCTTAATCCCATTCATCGGCATTGGTAGTACTCCGGCCATCGTTATGGTCGTTCTATACTCGCTCCTTCCAATCGTCAAAAATACGTATACAGGATTGACTAATATAGATGCTGATATCCTTGAAGCCGCCAAAGGTATCGGTTTAACAAAGAGCCAGACGATGAGAAAGGTTCAGTTGCCGTTAGCGTTCCCGATGATTATGGCAGGTATCAGGATCTCTGCGGTAACAGCTGTTGGATTGATGACTATCGCAGCCTTTATTGGCGCAGGCGGACTTGGTTATCTTGTTTTCTCAGGTGTACAAACCGTTGACAATTACATGATACTTGCTGGGGCTATTCCTGCCTGTATTCTAGCCCTTTTCATTGACTTTGTTGTTGGAAAACTTGAAGTGTCGTATTCTTACTCAAGCAAACAGAAATCCAAATCGAAGACTAGTAAAAAAGTAAAAAAACTAATGATCGGGCTCGCAAGTTTCGTTTTAGTTGTAGCCGGTGCGTTCACGATTTATTCAAAAGCAACCGCAGTGGACAAACTTGTCATTGGTTCAAAAAATTTCAGTGAACAATTGATTATAGGAAACATGTTAGCTGATTTAATCGAAAACAAAACTGATATAGAAGTAGAGAGAAAATTGAATCTCGGTGGCACCCAAGTAGCTTTTAGTGCATTAGATAATGATGATATTGATGTATATGTAGAATATACCGGTACTGGACTGGTAAGTATCCTAAATAAGAGTCCTTTAAACGACGCTGATCAAGTCTATGATGTTGTTCAAAAGGAGTTCAAAGCCAATTATGGGATTCAACTGCTCGAACCACTTGGTTTTAATAACACTTATACAATCGCTGTACGTCAAGACACTGCCCAACAATATGGTTTGAACACAATTTCTGATCTAGCCAAGGTGAGCGATGGCTTAATTATGGGACCTACCATCGAATTTGCAAACCGTGAAGATGGATTACCAGGTCTATCTCAAACCTATAATATGAATTTTACAGATGTAAAAGCCATTGACGGCGGGTTGCGTTATTCTGCCCTAGACAATCATAAGAGTGATGTGATCGATGCTTTTTTAACAGATGGTTTAATTGAAGCGTTTAGTTTGAAGGTGTTAGAGGATGATAAAGGCTTTTTCCCACCTTACTATGCTGTTCCAATCATCAAAGAGAAAACATTAAAAAAGCATCCCGAGCTTAAAAAAGTATTGAATTCCCTTTCTGGTAAACTTACCGATGATATAATGCGTAAACTTAATTACAAAGTTGATAGCCTAAAAGAATCACCAGAAAAGGTAGCAAAGGAATTTTTACAAAAAGAAGGTTTATTGTAAATAGCTAATTAAATGGCCGGTTCATTATGAACCGGCCTCTTTGCTAACTTTATTTTCTTCCAAGCGCAATGATTAACCCTCCATAAAATGTACGACTCTTTCATATGTTCCATCATCACCAATAATAAGGAGAACATCCTCCTCAAGTATTAGTGCATACGGTCCAGGTGAGATAATCAACTCTCCCTTTCTCTTCATCCCAATTACGGTTCCGCCTGTATTTTGCCAAAATTTCACCTCTGAGATTGTCTTGCCAATATGTGCGCTGCCTGGGAAAACTTCTACTTCAATGGGTGCCAGCGGATTCGTATGCCGCAGCTTTCCTGAATAATCTATGATTTTTCTAAGTGTGTCATCTAACTGCTGATCAAGCTTGCTTCTCTCGTTAATGAGGGAATGGATTTGTTTCTCAAGATCTTTTATACTTGCCAAATTCGAAAATCGATGAATATATTTATAGGCATTTTCACGTGAGGAAATGAGAATTCCGCTGCCTTTCGTAGATTGAACAATCTCCACATCCTCCAAAATCTTAATTGCCCGCCTAACGGTCTCTGGCGATACATTATATTCACTTGCCAAGGTAGATCTACCGTGAATTCTTTCACCCACTTTAAATTTCCCATCGTATATTCTATTAGCCAAATCGATTGCAATCCGTTCGTAAGTTGGTATTTGTGCCCTCTGCATAGTGTCCTCCAGAACTTTAAACCATTTTAATCATTGCTACTTCCACTATACCTCTTTGTTATGGAAGAAGCGAGAGACTCGGTTACATAAGATTATTAAAATGTTGTAAAATAAAAAAGCAGTCTAAATTTGATTTAGATCTGCTTTTTTATTTTACGCAGTCACTGCAGCAAAAAACTCTTCATATAATGCGTTTACGGCTTTTTTTTCATCCACTTCTTTGACACCAAACATCATACTTACTTCGGAGGAGCCTTGGTTGATCATTTCGATATTGACCTTAGCCTTTGCCAGCGCTTTAGAGGCTCGTGCCATTGTGCCTACATTCCTGCGCATCCCTTCACCTACAACCATGATTAGTGCAAGGCTATGCTCAACTTTTACTTCATCAGCATGTAATTCTGATTCTATCCGCCATTTGATTTCATTTTCCATTTCTAAATCAAGCTGGTTCTCTCTTAAAATAACAGATACATCGTCAATTCCTGAAGGAGTATGTTCATAAGAAAGTCCATAATCTTCTAAAATACTAAGAAGTTTTCTTCCAAAGCCAATCTCTCTATTCATAAGGTATTTACTTACATAAATACTGCAAAATCCTTGATCGCTGGCAATTCCAATCACAGGACCATTGGTGTTATCTCGTTCATAAACAATTTTGGTTCCTGGTGCCGTTGGATTGTTCGTATTCTTAATTTGTACAGGTATCCCTGCACGGAATGCTGGAACAAGCGCTTCATCATGCAGGACGGTAAATCCTGCATAAGATAATTCCCGCATTTCTCTATAAGTTAATTCCTTAATTTCTTTCGGTCTTTCAACAATAAATGGGTTGACTGAATAGACGGCATCCACATCGGTAAAGTTCTCATAAAGGTCAGCTTTCAATCCATTAGCAAGAATGGAACCAGTTATATCAGAGCCGCTACGGGAAAAAGTAAACACTTCACCTTCCTCACTATAGCCAAAGAAACCTGGGAAAATTAATATTCCTTCCCGTTTTCTCAGTGCAAACAACCGATCATAGGATTCTGGCAGTACTTGAGCATTTCCTGGCTCATCGCTTACAAGCAGCCCAGCTTCACCTGGATTAACATAATTGGCATCTACCCCCTGGCTCTGAAAATAAGCAGCCACCAATTTAGCGTGATTATCCTCACCGCTTGCTTTCACACAATCCATGAACCGCTCAGGCTTGGTTCGGTCACTATTCAATCTTCGAGATAAATCCTCGGTAATTTCGCTTATTATCTCGTCAGCAAGGGATAGTTCCTCTGCAATAGCAGAATATCTTGCTATAATGGCGTCAACCTTCGCTTTTGGGTTATTATTTTGCAGACACAGTTCGGCACACTCAATTAATAAATCAGTTACCTTTTGATCATCTGGAAACCTCTTCCCTGGTGCAGAGACGACGACCACCTTTCGCTCAGGATCTGACATAACAATCCGGAAAACTTTCTCGATTTGTTTTCCAGAAGCCAAAGATGACCCCCCAAATTTAATGACCTTCATCTAAACAACTCCTAATCAAGAAAAATATAATCTTAATTTTATCCCTATTCAGAAAATAATCAAGTATTTTCTCCTTGGAAAGTACATTTGTTTTTCTGCAGTGGACACTAGAGTTAAAAAAACAGCAAGATTCATCACAAACCTCACTGTTTCTACATTCTGTTATCGAAGAATTTCAATAAAATGGGCCAGTATTCTAGCTGTCAGCCCCCAAATAGCTTTCTCCTCATAATTATAAAAGTATTCATCGATTGCCCTTGTCCGCCAATTGTAGTTCTCGCCGCCGACAACTAAATTAAACGGAAAATTCTCTTCCGGCTCCACCTTAAAGTTTACATGATAAATTTTTGGTTCATTATTTATAAAGTAGGTTAACGGGACAGTAAAAATTTCACCCACTTCTGTTGGATTAGGCTGGATATTTTCAGGATTATCGATTAGTCCCACAAAGGGGTAGATCATCATTCCAAAAGGAGAAATCATAAAATCGAGTGGATAAACTTCAGAGATATTCGCTTTATCAATTCCTAATTCCTCTACGGTTTCTCGAATGGCTGCACTTTTTTCATCTGTATCATCTACATCTATTCTACCGCCAGGAAAGCAAATCTCACCTGGCTGCCTTCTCAATTCAAGCGAGCGAACTTCAAATAATACATGAATCCCATCCTCTTTTTTTAGGAGCGGCACCATGACAGCATACTTTGAAAATTTCTCACTGCCGAGGATGGTAGGTGTATGGTTTTTTATTTTTTCTAATATGGATTCCATTTCCATGATCTCACCTCCAATGAAAAAAAATCTATAGTAATAATAGTATCATTTTTGCTATGTAATTTGCTTCTTTTACAGCCTATAAAAAAACAATCCAATTCAGTAGACTGGATTGTTTCCATACCATTATTCCTTTTTCTCCGCCCATGAATACATATATGCTGAATCTTCAAGCGTACTGGCATCTTTTACAACCTTAAGCGGATGAAAGGTATCGATCATAACGGCGAGTTCAAATGTTTCTTTTTTCCCAATACTGCTTTCCGTTTTTCCTGGATGTGGACCATGCGGAATACCGCTGGGATGCAGGGTGATTGATTCTAGTTGAACCCCTTTCCGACTCATAAAATTACCTTCTACATAATAGAGAAGCTCATCACTATTCACATTGCTGTGGTAATATGGAGCAGGTATTGCCTGTGGATGATAGTCAAATAATCTCGGGACAAATGAACAAACAACAAAATTATTCCCTTCAAATGTTTGATGAACGGGAGGCGGCTGGTGCACCCTTCCTGTAATAGGTTCAAAATCTTCAATATTAAATGCCCAGGGATATAAGTATCCATCCCAGCCAACAACATCAAAAGGGTGATGACCTAGGATGTGAGAATGGATCGCGCCTCGTGATTTTGTAAAAACCTCAAACTCTCCCTTCAAGTCATGGGCATCTAGGTTTTCTGGTCCGCGGAAATCGCGTTCACAAAACGGACTATGCTCTAAATGCTGTCCATACTCGTTCCGGTAACGTTTTGGAGTTGTGATTTGGCTAAATGACTCGATGAACAAAATTTTTGTTACTTCCGTTTCATTGGGGATGACTTTATAAATCGTTCCAATCGGAATTACCAGATAATCACCGGGCTGATAGGTAATCGTTCCAAACATTGTCTCTAGCTTACCTGAACCGTAGTGAATAAAAAGCATTTCATCTCCATCACCGTTTCGGTAAAAGCTGTTCATTGGCTCAGTGACCTTTGCTGTTCCAATCAATAAATCCTGATTACCTAAAATATATTGTCTTGCGGTGAGGGCATCACCACTTTTCAACACATTGCTGGTTAGGAAATGTCGGTGAATTAACGATTGCTGGTCTTCATATTCAGGCAAATAACTGCTGGAAACCCCTGATTTTACCACTTCTGTTGGCATGTAGTAATGATATAAAATCGATTGCGTTCCTGAAAAACCGCGTGTCCCCATTACCTGCTCACGGTAAAGTGTCCCATCCGTTTTTTTAAACATCGTATGCCGCTTGTGAGGAATCTTGCCCATTTGACGGTAATACATCTATTCACCTCTATTCATTTACTATTGAATTCTTTAAGACTCCGAGTTTATCAATCTCCAATTCAACCACATCACCTGGTTTAAGCCACCTGTGCACTTCTGTACCAAGTTCTAAGATACATCCTGACCCAACCGTACCAGAACCAATAATCTCTCCAGGATAAAGCGTAACTCCCGCTGATGCCCTTTCTATCATTTCAGCGAATGAATAGAATATATCTTTCATATTCCCTGCTGAGAGAAGTCTGCCATTTACCCGTGCTTTCATAGTGAGGTCAAAGCCTTTATTAGCTTTAAAGGGTTCTAATTCATCTTTTGTAAGTATCCACGGACCAATGGAGGTTGCAAAATCCTTTCCCTTTGCAGGTCCAAGTCCAATCTTCATCTCCTGTCTTTGCAGGTCTCTGGCACTCCAATCATTTAATATACAATAACCAAAAATATAGTCTTCTGCCTCTTTCGCAGAAATATTTCTCCCTTGCTTTCCAATGACACAAGCCATCTCAAGTTCATAATCTAAACAATTGCATTCTACTGGTTTACTAATCTTAGAACCAGGCCCCTTAATCGCTAAATGATTCGAAAAGTAAAAAACAGGTATCTCATACCATTCTGGGATCATTTCTAAACCCCTATTTTCCCTAGCTGTTTTCACATGCTCTTCAAAGGCATAAAAATCACGGAAACTTCTAGGCTCCGGTAATGGTGGTTTGAGCCGAATCTCATTTAACTGATATACACCCTTATCACCTATTGAGCAGGATAACAATTTAACCGCCCTTTCGACATTCGCTTCACTGTTCCCAAGGAAATCAATCAGTTTTTCGGGCAACCCTCCCTCGGTAGCTTCAAATAAATCTAGTACGAGGTCATTTTCTAACAATATGCCTGCTCGGATATTTCCATCAACTTTTTCAAAGGTTACAAATTTCATTTATCCACCTAATTTCTGTTCTTTCTTAACATTTCGAACGTTTTCCCTAATGGATTGGTATAACTGTTTCCTGCCATTCTTCCAATAGGCTGGAGCATCGCTGTATCAATTCGTCCCTTATCGTACAATTTATCATCTATTTGGATATTTAAGACCTTTCCAATAACTAAGCTGCCCGCCCCAGCATGCTCACCGAAATGTAATACCTGATGGAGTTCACATTCTAAATGGAGAAGTGACTCCTTTATTCGTGGTACCTTTACCATTACACCTGGCACTTTAGTTAAACCAACCTCAATAATTTCATCAATCTCAGGAGCATATTCCGTGGCACAGTCGTTCATTTGTTTTGCGAAGGTTTCACTAACAATATTTACTACAAACTGTTTTGTCATTTCTATGTTAACGAGAGTGTCTTTTTTTGCCCCATCACTCCCCCTTCTCATAGGAGAAAAACATATAAGCATGGGTTCTGCACTTATGACGGTGAAAAAACTGAATGGCGCCGCATTGGCAATTCCGTTATCATCAATCGTTGTCACAAATGCAATTGGACGCGGGAGTATCGAGCCAATCAGAAGTTTATAGGCGTCTCTCCATTCAAGTGTATCTGGGACAATCTCCATAAATCCTCACCACTCTTTCAACTAGACTCGATGGGTCTAAAAAAGGGAGAAAATCCCCCCTCTTTTACTAATTTAATTATATATATTTAGATTTATAGGTTCCCACGGCGCTCCTGTTCCCGTTCAATTGACTCAAATAATGCCTTGAAGTTCCCTTCTCCGAAACCACGTGCCCCTTTGCGTTGAATGATTTCAATGAACAAGGTTGGCCGATCAACAATTGGCTTCGTGAAAATCTGCAATAAATAACCCTCATCGTCACGGTCTACTAGGATATTTAGTTCGCGCAGCTTTTCGATTTCCTCATCAATTTTTCCTATGCGCTGGCTTAAATCCTCATAATACGCTATAGGTGTTTTTAGGAACTCGACTCCATTCTTTTTCAAGATAGCAACGGTAGACACAATATCCTCGGTCAAAATTGCTAAATGCTGAACACCGGGACCGTTATAAAACTCCAAATATTCTTGGATTTGTGATTTACGTTTTCCTTCAGCTGGTTCATTAATTGGAAACTTTATCCTCCCACCATTATGCATAACCTTAGACATGAGCGCAGAATATTCCGTTGTAATGTCCTTATCAGAGAAATGCTTCATTTCAATAAAGCCCATGACCTTCGAATAATACTCTACCCATTCCTCCATGAACTCAACATTTCCTACCACATGGTCAATACCGATTAAACCAGCATCTTCAATAGGTAAGGACACAGAATAGGGTTCAAATCCTGGCATGAATACCCCTTGGTAATTTTTGCGTTCTATTAACGTATGGATTGTATCCCCATATGTACCTAGAACCGCCTTTTTAATAATCCCCTTTTCATCTTTTAACTCTATAGGCGCCATAAGTGCAATCGCACCTCGCTCGACAGCTGAACTAAATGCCTTATCGACATCATCGACCAATAAAGCAACATCCTTTACCCCATCACCGTGATTTTTCACGAATTGGGCAACAGGGGTATCTTTTTTATACGAGCCTGTAAGAACGATACGAATATTCCGCTGCTGCAAACAATAGGAAACGCTTTCACGATTACCCGTTTCAAGACCAGAATAAGCTACTGCTTTAAATCCAAAGGCACTGCAAAAAAAGTGGCAGGCCTGCTTTGCGTTGCCTGTATAAATTTCAATATAATCTACATCCCTTACAGGGAAAAAGTCATTTATTAATTGATCTGCTTTTATTCTTTTATCCTTCATTTATACTCCCCCTATTATCATTTAATTAATAATATTCAGAATATATTCTAACTGATACATACCTGTATTCTCAAGAGTAGCTGTTAAAGCAATGCCGCTGTTGAGTGGTAAAGAAAAAAAACGATATTAGGCATAGGCTCTGTTTAACTTGGCTGCTAATTGCAGCGAAGGGCGCTTCGCTTTCCTGAGCGTGCCTCAGCAAAATAAAAAAGGGAACGATTCTCTAAGCATCGTTCCCCTCTACATACCTCTTATGAAAGAACCGCCCGGTCGCTAGCCATCTGAACGCCGCGAATTCGTTTAAATTCCTCTAATAATCCTTCAATCGTAAGTTGTTTTTTATTTTCCGCGTCAACTTCTAAGATAATTTGACCTTTATCCATCATAATTAACCGATTCCCGAGATCAATGGCCTGTTGCATATTATGGGTTACCATTACAGTGGTTAGCTGATATCTTTCAACTATCTCTCTTGTTAGATTGGTTATTAACTCGGCTCTCGATGGATCAAGCGCCGCCGTGTGCTCATCGAGTAGTAAAATCGAAGGATTCGTGAAGGTTGCCATTAACAGAGAAAGGGCTTGCCTTTCACCTCCAGATAGTAATCCTACCTTCGCACTTAAACGGTTTTCTAAGCCAAGATGCAATGACTCAAGTACTTCCCGAAAATCATCTCGTCTTTTCTTTGTTACGCCTCTACGGAACGATCTCGTTTTATTCCGAGAATAAGCCATGGCCAGATTTTCTTCGATTGTCATACTTGGTGCTGTTCCCGCCATTGGGTCCTGAAAGACACGGCCAATCATTTTTGAGCGCTTGTATTCCGACATCGTTGTTACATTTTTTCCATCAATATGGATTTCGCCAATATCAGGAACTAAAACACCAGAAATAATGTTCATTAATGTTGATTTACCTGCACCATTACTGCCGATTACCGTTACGAAATCACCGGGGTTTAAATTTAAATTAATTGTATCTATAGCAATTTTTTCATCAAGAGTACCCTCATTAAATATCTTATGAATCTGATTTAATTGCAGCATGGTTCTCACCCTTTCGCACGGCAGTTGCTTGGATCATTTTCAATGTTTCCATTCTTCTGCGGGCTTTTCGCTTCTTCTCTTTGAAGTAATCAATTATTTTTGGTGTTGTTAAAGCAATAATTACAATCGCTGCGGTTATAACCTTCATATCCCCTGGATCCATGAAATCGACTCTTAGAGCTAAAGTCACAACAATCCGATAGATAATGGCTCCTCCAACAACAGCTAAAGTAGCCCTCGCTATCGATTTTGTCCCAAATAATGCTTCACCAATGATAACAGATGCCAAACCAATGACGATCATTCCAATACCCATACCTACATCCGCAAAACCGCCCTGCTGTGCAATTAGTGCACCAGAAAAAGCAACTAAAGCATTGGATAGTCCCAGACCAAGGACGACAAGCAGATTCGTATTTGCTGATAGACTCCGTATCATCCTCTTATTATCCCCTGTTGCTCTAACGGCAAGGCCAATTTCAGTTTGTAAAAACAAATCAGTTAACCATTTAATCACAAAAGTTACGATGATCATAAAAAGGAGAATTCCCCATGTTTCAGGTAGGCTATCACCAAGACCTATCATAACTAAAAGGTTATTAAAAAATGAATCAATACCAGTGTTTTCAAAAAATGCACTTATTGACGTAAATGCTGTATCATCATTTAATAATGGAACAGTGGACTTCCCCATAATTCTTAGATTAATAGAATATAGGGCAATCATCATTAATATTCCTGATAATAAATTATTAATCTTTCCGAAGGTATGAAGTAATCCTGTCATACACCCAGCCAAAAAACCGGCAACTAGTGCCATGATTGTTGCCAAAAACGGATTGGCACCATTTGAAATCATTATTGCTGAAATTGCCGCCCCCGTTACAAAGCTTCCATCAACCGTTAAATCAGGAAAATCTAATATACGAAAGGAGAGATAGACGCCCAGTGCCATAATTGCGTAGATGATACCTGCTTCAAATGATCCAAATATGGCTGTAAACATAGAGATCATCCTTTCTTTTAGTCTTTTATTATACAAACACATGTTAATAAGTCATTTTAATGTATTCAAGGAGTCAACCAAAAGATTGACTCCAAGTATGTTTATTGTTTATTATTCACCTTCATAAAACTCGCCGAGCTCTTTCCATTCTTCTTTTACCTCTACTCCCTGTGCTTCTGCAGCCTTCTTATTTATCATAAGCGTTAAGCTTTTTGGTAATTCCACAGGCATTTCAGAGGCCTTCTTATTACCTTTTAAGATTTCAACTGCCATTAAACCTGATTGGTAGCCAATGTCAAAATATTCGAAGCCGCTGGCTGCAATAGCACCTTTTTTCATCGAATCAAGTTCACCAACGAAAAGCGGAATCTTTTTGCTGTTTGCTACGGAAATTACGGATTCTAGAGCCGATACAACCGTATTATCGGTTGGAATATAGATAGAATCTACTCTTCCTACTAATGATTCAGCAGCCTGCTTAACCTCCGCTGATGTAGAAACAGATACTTCCACTAGTTTCGCACCCTTGGCTTCTGCTAACTTTTTCACTTCTTCCACTTGGACAATAGAATTTTGTTCACCGGAGTTAAAGATAACGCCAATTTCCTTCGCTCCCACTTCATCAATCATGAAGTTAATCGTTTTTGCTGTTCCATCAGGATGATTATCAGTTGTACCTGTAATATTTTCTCCTGGTTTGTCCAAAGCCTCAACTAATTCCGCCACAACTGGATCAGTAACGGAAGTAAAGATAATTGGAATATTCTTTGTTGCATTTAAAGCGGCAGTAGCACTTGGGGTTGCATTAGCAAAAATCAAGTCAACTTTATCCCCAACAAAGTTCTTAGCAATGGTATGAATATTATTCATGTCTCCTTCTGCGTTTTGTTCATCATACTCAACCTTGATACCTTTATCCTTTAATGCCTGTTTAAATCCTTTTGTTGCGTTATCTAAAGAATCATGTGTTACAAACTGTGAGATCCCAATTTTGAATACCTTTCCTCCATCTTCCTCTTTCGACCCACTAGATTTTTCATTGCTGCCACAGCCTGCCAACATTAACATCCCAGCCAATGCTATCGAAAGCGCTTGAACTTTCTTTTTCATTGTGTTTTTCCCCCTTTTTCCTTTTTTAAATTTTCTAAAAATTTACTATATTATAAAAGTTATTCTAGTATTTTTTGATACTAAAAGTCAATAGAAATCACTTAAATTATTTTTTCGCTTTAAAGCGACAGATTTTTTACAGATAATTTTTGCCTATCCATATGAAGTTTTCTACCTGTAACCAAAGAAAAGAGCCTTCTAATAAATTAGAAGGCTCTGAAAAACGGTACTATGTATATTTAGTTTTACCAATCAGAAGTACCGTCAAGAATTTGGTCAATTTCAATTAGCTTCAAATGATAGTTATTTTCCTCAGATGTTAGATTTGCAGTCTTTTCTAGCAGTTTATCGATATCAATTAGTTTATTCATATCCAACCTCCTACGCATCTTTGTTACTAAATGATTCGGAATTCACAAAGCAAATATGGGGGTCGAAATATAATCTTATTACAATGAAAATAGTAAAAATCAATAAATTTCTCATTAGATATATTTATTTCACATATTTCATACCAAAACCACCGCGCACTTGCTGAAGAACATGGTAAGGTTGTCGATGTGACAGGGCTTCAATATGCTTGGCAATTAAGTGATGAAAACTTACAGAATTTCGAAAAGACCCAGACCATTGTGAAATGGCTGGGTCTTTTCAAATTTCTCGTATAATCATGTATTTGAACTGCTGTAAATTAGGATGGCTTCTTCATTCTTCGAAATCTTGTTTAACTGAAAATCAAGTCTTTTATGAACAAGATTTAGTTCATCACGGAATTGTGTATTTTTCATATATGCTTTCATTTGGTGGGAAAGCTCCATTATTTCCTCGCGTTGAAATTTAGCTACAGTCTCAACTATTTCCTTAATATCAGTTAAATCAATTTGATTCACGGTAACTCGATGTTCAATGCTATCCATCTTTTCTAACTGAGCTAGCCTCTTTTCACAATGTTGAAGCGCATCATTCATATTATTTATTTTGTCATGTAAACCATTAACACTATTTAATAACTCTTTAAGAACCTCTTCCATCGTTGTTCACTCCTATTTTTGATTTTCCACTATCTTATCACTACTAACCATGCAAAAATGTGATTTTTTTTATTGTTTTTCATTAATTTTATGAACTTTTTGTGGATATCATTTGGAAATGTCATCGTAAAAATGGTGCTAGTTTCGGTGAAAGGGCCTTCTTAGCAAAATTTTAAAAATTATGTGTTTTGTCCAAACCCTTGGACTTGCCCTAACATACATTGAAATAGTAAAGGAGGGAGGTGACCGTTAATGAGCGACCACGGTGGTAGAAACAACAACGGCTTTGCGTTAATTGTTGTCTTGTTCATTCTTTTAGTTATTGTAGGCACTGCATTTATGGGTGGAGGCTATTAATCACTTCAACTTGTGGCAATAACTCTTTGTTAAAGCGTCAGCAATGACGCTTTTTTTTGCTTTTTTCGACAAAAACCTGTATCTTTAGGAATATTATCGGTATGATAAAGTGAAACTTCATTGTGTGGTTTTTTTATCCCTCACCATTGAACTCATATTTATTTAGATGGAGGAAAAAATGCTTACTTTTAACGAAAAATTAGCTATTATAGAAGCTTTTCCAGAATTAGAAAGAAAGAATGTTTCTCTAGGTCGTGTCAATTTCCAAATTTCAGAAAGTATCTCGGACAAAAAGAATATCGTTTATCATTTACATCCTAATGGGAACGGTTTTGTTTATGCAGGGCATTTGGAAGGGCATAATGCAGATGATAAAGGCATGGTTAATATTCGTGATTTTTCTGAAGAAGAGCTAAAACAACTAATTAAGGATTCGATTCGCAGCTTAACACCAGTTGACCCTTCAGTTGCCGAAGCAGCAATCATCGGTGATCAAGTGGAGGAACGTTGGGTAGATAACGAAAATAACCAGCTAATTGTAATAAGTGAAAACGATGCCTGGAATATTTACTTTGGCTTAAATTTAGATGAAAGCTTCGATACATATGGCGAAGCCGAATCCTTTTTAAAAGAAGAAGGTTTCCGCAAGCTATAAATTCGCAAAAAAAGCTGTGCACAATTGTGCACAGCTTTTTTGCTTACTCATTGGCATTTGATAATTCCGCATCAACCAACTCATCCAAACGAATAATACTTTGTTTAGCTCGATCATAGTCTATTGTTCGGTAATGGTGCATCCCTCCTGCTTCCTCGTCTTTCTCATCTGCCCATTTAACAATTTGCTGTAGAGATGTCCGGACAATATCATTTGAAGGTAAAAATGAATCCGTATGAAAAAGTATGGCTAAAGCGATTGTTTTCGCTTTAATTGGATTTTCCCCTAGACGAATTAATAATTTGTGCGCCCTTTCCGCACCTTTAATTGGGTGAATATCATTTTGTTTATATAAATCATAATCCCATTTTCCATTTTTATACCAGGTATAATGACCCATATCATGTAAAAGACCAGCCTTAGCAGCAATATCAATATCCTGGTTATGTTCTTTCCCTAAATGAAATGCATGGTAGGCAACAGCGATTGCATGTGCAAGACCAGATCTGTTCAAATACTTTTGTGCAATGTGATGCTCAAATATATTTATTAGTTTCACGTCCCTCACTAGATGTCCCCCCTATTCCCCACACATGTATGATGAAATTTTTTTCATTAATTATATAATATACAGCAATTCAAAGCCACTATTTGGGCCCTTTACCCTAAAAAAGAAAGGAGAGAAGATTTTACTCTTCTCTCCCTCGCTAATCTTCGATCGTTTCCTCTGTTTCATCCGGAATTAAATTTTCGTCCGTTTCAATAATCTTTTTAGGAGCTAAATATTCATAGTCATTTGGATTAATCGGTGTATATCCTTGCGGTTGGTAAAAACGCAACAAGTCTTTATAGACGATTTCATCCGACATTTGAAGTTCAAGATTTACTTTATTGCCAATATCTTGACAAGCAGTAGTCTCTTCCATTAATTCACCAGTTTCAGATGAATAACATTTACCTTTTATTTGGACGACATCTGGTGAAACGAAATCACCATTTCTAAATAAAGCCCAATTCCGGTGGTCTTTAGATAATAAATCTGATCCTAGTTCCATGTAATCCTTCGTGTCAATACCTAAGAGGTGAAGGACGGTGGAACGAACGTCAACCTGCCCGCCGTATTGATGCTTAATGCCGCCTTTAACTCCTGGCACGTGGATAAACAATGGAACACGTTGGAGGTCTGTGTTAAGTACTGGTGTGATTTCCTCAACTCCAAGCACCTGAGCCATTGCCTCATTGTGGTTTTCAGAAATACCGTAGTGGTCTCCATACATCACAATTACTGTATTTTCATATAAACCTGAAGCCTTTAAATCATTAAAAAATTGTTCAATTGCTTCGTCCATGTAGTGTGCAGCTTGAAAATATTGATTTACTACCTTATCATCTGTTTCCCCCGCAGGGAATTCAGTGTCTTCTGGATCCATTTCAAAAGGGAAATGGTTTGAGAGTGTAAGAAACTTAGTATAAAAAGGCTGCTCCAAGCCTTTTAGCATTGGAATAGATTCTGTGAAGAATGGTTTATCCTTTAACCCATAGTTTTTTGTATTTTCATCTGTCATGTTGTAGTAGTCTGCATCAAAAAATTGATCATACCCTAACGCTTTATACATAACGTTTCGATTCCAGAACGTTTTATAGTTACCATGAAAAGATGCAGAATTATAGCCATAACCCTTTAATATTGCTGGCATTGCCTGATACGTATTTTGTGCTTTGTTCACAAAAACCGCACCCGTAGCCATTGGATATAAACCATTTTCCATTAAAAATTCAGCATCTGATGTTTTCCCTTGACGAGTTTGATGGTAGAAATTATCAAAATAGAATGCCTCATTATTATGGACAAGTGAGTTTAAAAATGGCGTTACTTCCTGTCCGTCTGGCATTTTATAGTCAATTGCAAAGCTTTGGAGCGATTCTAATGCAATATAGAGAACGTTCATCCCCTTAGCTTTACCAAAGTACTCAGGGTTCGGGGCTGCAAAGTTCGCTTTCCGGTAGTTCTCAACATCAGTAATATCACTACTGTTAGCGAGAGCACGTTGACCAGATGATTTAATATTTTGAATGGCATCATAAATCGTAAAATTATACGCCCCTAAATATTTCACTAAGTAGTTTCTGTCAAAGGACCGGCTCAACAACTGCGGACGATCTTTTTCTGCCAATCCAAGATTAAATAAAAATACAGTAATCGAAAACAGCAGAACAACCTTAAACGACTTTCTATTTTCGACAGTCATTTTCTTAAATACGGATAAAGAGAGTCCAATTAAAATAATAAAATCCGTAAAATAAAAGATATCAAATGGCGACATTAAGGATAAAGCGCTATCTCCAAGTTGACCTGCATTTGTTTTTGTTGACATCAATACCGGAACCGTGATGAAATCACTAAAGAATCGGTAATAAGCAATATTTGCGTAAAGCAGAAAAGACAAAAGGAAATTAGTAATGATAATAACCAATTTCATGTGTTTTTTAAAAAGCAATGCTAAGCCGAAGAAGAATAGTGCTGAACTTAATGGGTTAATGAATAGAAGAAATTTCTGCAGGTTATTATCTATCCCAAGTGTAAATTCAATTTTATAAGCCGCATAGGTTTTAAACCAAAATAAAACAACAGCTATTGTAAAGAAAACAATATGTTCATTATTTTTTATTTTCGGTAGGCTAATCTTTTTCATTTTAATTCTCCTCTCACTTACCAATGGTAATGGTAAACGAACCCCAATTACTATATCATATTTCTTTTAGAATTAAAAACTTAAGTATACCCTATTCACCTCAAATTATTTTGTCATTCTTTTGCTTAATAATTAGTAATCTAACAGGCTATTTAACTGCTTGGTCAATTTCTCAGGAACACGTCAAATAATACAGTCTTTTCCCAAGGTTGCCGTTATTTTGTAATTCCCTTATATATGACGATAGAAACCTAATTAAGTTTCATAATTATTTTTATTTTTTATTAGTTACACTTTAAATGGATATATAAGGTTAGATTCCTTTTACTAATTTTCCCACTCTTACTTACTCGCAATCATAAACCTGTTAATTGTGTGATGCAATATGATTTTAGTCTCATCTTTTTAAGTTGTTAATAAACTATTTAATCAGAATCATATTATAGTAGAAAGTTGTCGTAAATTGACTAAAACCCAGCTGTGAATTCAGCTGGGTTTTTAATAACTATAATGGTTGATAGGGCTGGATGGCATATGATGATAAGATTTGTACTGTCATATCATCCATTGGCGGATTGTGTATACCTGCTCTTACATCACGGTAGTACCTCTGTAAGGGACTTTTCAAGGAAAGGCTTCTCGCTCCAACAATTCTCATTGCCAAATCAACTGCCTCGATTGCAGCATTTGTAACCGTTAATTTAACTGCTCCTAATACAGGTCCCATCTTTTCCCTATCTTGCTCGTCAGAAACATCCCATTGTTTGGCAACCGCATGTAAAAAGTATTCTGCCTGCATGATCTTTAATTCCATTTCACCAATTTTCTGCTTAACATTTGGCAATTCGACAATCGGTCTATCAATACTGTTTGGAGAGTATGTTAAGGCAAATTCAATCGCATGTTTTTTTGCTGCTTTTGCAATCCCAAGATAGCAAGCAGGAATGTGGAGGAGCCATCCATTTGCTCTTTTGGCCTCACGCCCTAGCTGTTCCACATAGGATTCATTGTCAACCACCACATTTACAAGATGTAAATCATGACTGCCTGTTCCTTTCATAGCTATACTATCCCATGTTTCTTCTATTATTACACCTTCAAGGTTTCTAGGGATAAGAAAGTTCCCCACTTGAGTTGTTTCGCTAATGGTTGCACTAACAATAAAGAAATCGAGCATTGGTGACATTGTCGTAAATGTCTTTCTCCCATTAATAATCCAACAATCACCTTTTTTAATAGCTATGGTTTCCGGTTTTCCCCCACGAGTTGGACTCCCTGTAGTCGGCTCGGTCGCGGCAGCATTAACCAATGCACCCTTGCTCACCGCTTCGCACAATTTTTCGAATACAGACTCCTTCCATAATTCTTTTTCTGCAAGATTTTTGACTATTCCCATATGCCAGCCAATAGAAAGCGCTGTAGCCCCGTCTCCCTCTGCTATTTTCTCTTGGAGCTGTACCATTTCTAAAAGCGTAATTTCCTGACCTCCATATTTCTTTGGTACAGTTAACGCAGTATAACCCGTGTCTATTAAATCTTGAATGTTTTCAAATGGAAAACTTCCTTCAATGTCCACCTTATGTGCTCGTGTTGAGAAACGTTTAGAAAGTTCATCCATCAATAAAAGTCTTTCTTCTAATGTCGCTTTACTTTGAAAATCCATTTAGCACTCTCCTATCTTCGTCTCTACCACTCTATCAATCTTGAGGCTATCCTATCATAATTTTACCTTTTGGATACTTAAATACATCTGGGTTCTTACGGACCGTTATCGCATAAGCAATGGTCAATGGACCTACCCTTCCTGCAAACATGGTCAAAATAATTATTGTTTTACCAATTGGAGTTAATTCCGGTGTTAATCCCATCGAAAGTCCAACCGTTGCAAAAGCTGATGTTGCCTCGAATAAGATCGCTAAAAAATCCTTCCCTTGCTCCGTAATAGTTAACAGCATCGTTGTTAGCACAACAAGAAATAACCCGCTAAATGTCACAGTAATTGCTTTGTAAATTGTTTCGTACCCCACTCGCTGGTGAAAAAATACAACATCCTGTTTACCTCGAATTTGTGACCAAACTGCCCCAATCAATGTGGTAAAGGTTGTAGTTTTTATCCCGCCCCCAGTAGAACCCGGTGATGCCCCGATAAACATTAAAAACACGATTAAGAACAAGGAGGTTTGGTTCATCTCTGAAATAATAAGTGAATTTGCTCCAGCTGTCCTAGAAGAAACAGATTGAAAAAAAGAGCTAAGTATTTTACCTGTTAAGGATAATGGCTTTAATGTATTATCATTTGAAAGTTCAAATAAAAAGATTCCAATCGTGCCGATCATTAACAGAATCGCACTTGTCATCAGGACCACTTTCGTATGCATAGATAATCTTTTCTTTTGGCGATAGGCAAATAGTTCATTCATTACAATGAAACCTAATCCGCCTAGTATGATTAATGAAGAAATCGTAAGGGATACTGTTGGGTCTGCCACGTAATTTGTTAAGCTTTTATATTCGCCCATTAAATCAAATCCAGCATTATTAAAATTGGAGATTGAGTGGAAAATTCCATAATAAATTGCTTTTACAAGTGGCATATCAAGTGAGAATCTAATTGAGAGTATCAAAGCCCCCATCGTTTCGATGACAACAGTAAAGACTAAAATTTGTTTCACTAATTTAACGATTCCTTCTAACGATAGAATATTTAATGATTCCTGCAAGAGAATACGTTCCTTAAGTGTTATCCGTTTCCCAAGGATTAAGGCAAATAAAGTAGCAAAGGTCATAAAACCTAGACCGCCCACCTGAATCATGGATAGGATAACCAGTTGTCCAAAGATTGTAAAAGTGGTGCCAGTATCAACAACAACTAGACCCGTTACACAGGTTGCAGAAGTAGCAGTAAAAAGGGCATTCACTATAGGTAAACCTTGATTATCTGCAGTAGCAATAGGCAGTGTTAATAATACTGTTCCAATTAATATAATTAAACTAAATCCTAGTACAAGGATTCTTGGTGGATCAAGATAATATTTTTTTCGCTTCATTAGACTCTCACCTGGCCTATTTGGGATTCTAAAAATAATTATCTTCCTTTGGTAATTCATTGTCTACAAGTTTAAATTATAAAATTATTAAAATTTGCCCTATTCTAACTCCTGTATCATTACTCATTGTTATTTGTCATAAATTGTACTATAATACACAAGGGAAAATGGCTCCATACATAGGCTTTTACAACTAAAAAACTGTTATCTTATAGCTATTTTGGGGAAATATTACAACAAAAGGATGTTTAAGGGGGATAAAGATGAATCAAGGTGCAAGACAATTATATATTCAAACCGCTAGCCTTATTGTAGGATTTATGGTTTGGGTGCTTATTTCTTCACTTATGCCTTTTATTAAAGAAGATATTGAGCTATCATCTACGCAAATTGCCTGGGCTACAGCTATACCAGTAATCCTTGGTTCTCTGCTCCGAGTTCCGATTGGATATTGGACCAATCGTTATGGGGCAAGATTATTATTTGTAATTAGTTTTATCGTTCTACTTGTGCCAATTGCAATTCTTAGTTTTGCTAACACATTATTCATGTTGGTTTTGGGTGGATTTATGCTCGGTATTGGTGGGGCAGTGTTTTCAATTGGGGTAACTTCTCTACCAAAATACTACCCAAAAGAAAAACATGGATTTATTAATGGTATTTACGGAGTAGGAAATATGGGAACAGCAATCACTTCTTTTGCTACCCCTGTCCTTGCGAATTCGTTTGGCTGGAGAACAACGATACAAATATTCCTAATTGTTGTTTTAATATTTGCGATTATTAACTTTCTGTTTGGAGACCGTCAAGAACAAAAGGTTAACAAACCATTAAATGAGCAAATCAAAGCTGTTTATAAAAATCCTAAACTTTGGTTTTTAAGTTTGTTTTACTTCATTACCTTTGGTTGTTTCGTAGCATTTACTATTTATTTGCCATCTTTTTTAGTAAACCATTTTGATTTAGATAAAGTAGATGCAGGTTTACGTACGGCAGGATTCATTGCTATAGCTACAATCTTTCGACCAATAGGAGGCTGGCTTGGGGATAAAATCAATCCATTTTTAATTTTAGCGGTTGTTTTTACTGGCTTAACATTCTCCGGTTTTCTATTGTCCTTTACACCTTCCCTGCCGATTTACTCTTTTGGATGTCTATTAGTTGCCTTTTGTGCGGGGATTGGTAATGGTGCTATTTTTAAATTAGTCCCATTCTACTTTTCAAAACAGGCGGGGATCGTTAACGGGATTGTTTCAGCAATGGGTGGTCTTGGCGGCTTTTTCCCACCGATTATCCTAACCATTCTCTTTAACTGGACTGGTCACTACGCGATAGGCTTTATGTCCTTATCTGAGTTTTCGCTTGCAAGTTTGATTTTAGTGATTTGGCTCTATTATCAGGAAAAGCTAGAAATTTCCGCAAAAATCGTCGCTCACGCTACAGATGGAATCACTGTTACAGATGCGTTTGGAGTTATCCAAAGTGTTAATCCTGAATTCACAAAAATTACTGGCTATACTTCTGAAGAAGTAATTGGAAAAACACCAAGTGTTCTCCAATCTGGTGAGCACGATAATGAATTTTACAAAAAAATGTGGGAAAGTCTAAAGACTAAAGGAATATGGAAAGGCTATATTTGGAATAAACGAAAAAACAATGAAATTTATAAAGAATGGCTTACCATTACAGCAATTAAAGATGATACTGGGGAAACAAAAAATTATGTCGGTATGTTTAATGAAGTTGATGATGATAGCAAAAAATCATAAGCCCTGGACTTTCTTCGGAAAGTCCTATTTTTTTGGAACAGGAATGAAATATTACAACTTTTTGACTTTTTTCCCATGTTCACATTTCCTTCACCTTTTTTGTGACATCCGTCACAAAAGTGATGTTATCATGTGGTTTATAGTGAAAACACAAAGATAAACCACTAGAGTAATAGAAATTATGTGGGTTTAGGGAGAGATGATCATGGCACGAATTAATTATTGGAATCCTGAAGATGAAAAGTTCTGGAATGCTGAAGGAAAAAAACATGCAAAACGAAATCTTTGGATTTCTGTACCATCATTAATGCTCGCATTCATCGTCTGGCAAATATGGTCAGTCGTTGCTGTCAGATTAAATGATATTGGCTTTAATTTTACAAATGAGCAATTGTTTACATTGGCTGCTATACCTGGCTTAGTTGGAGCTACACTGAGGTTTGTTTATACCTTTGCGGTTGGTTCAATTGGCGGTAAGAATTGGACAGCGATATCTACTGGGGTACTTGCCATTCCTGCGATTGGCATAGGATTTGCTGTCCAAAATCCAGATACTCCATTCTCCATCATGCTATTACTGGCAGCACTATGTGGTCTTGGCGGAGGGAACTTTTCGTCCTCTTCTGCAAATATTAGCTTTTTCTTCCCTAAAAAAGAAAAAGGGACAGCACTTGGAATTAATGGCGGTTTAGGAAATATGGGTGTATCTGTTGTACAATTTGTTACACCATTAATTGTAACAACTGGGGCATTCGCATTTGCTGGTAAAGGGCAAGTTTTGGCAAACGGTGAACAAGTTTACTTACAAAATGCTGCATTTATCTGGGTAATTCCAATTATCATCATGACTGTACTTGCATTCTTTAAAATGGATAATGTTCCAGGCGCAAAACAATCCGTTGCAGACCAATTTGTTATCGTAAAACGAAAACACACGTGGATTATGACCATTTTATATATTGCCACTTTCGGTTCATTTATTGGGTACTCAGCGGCATTCCCACTTTTGTTAAAATCACAATTTCCTGAATATATTTCACTTGCCTTCCTAGGTGCACTTCTAGCAGCAGCTGCAAGACCTGTTGGTGGTTGGCTTGGTGATAAATTTGGTGGTGCAAAGGTAACAGCGTATGTATTTGTTTTTATGGCCATTGGTGCTCTTGGGGTAATCTATTTCTTAAACGGCAAACAATTTGCAGGTTTCTTACTTTCATTCCTTGTCCTTTTCCTTGCATCAGGAATTGGATCTGGTTCTACTTTCCAAATGATACCGAATCTATTTATTCCAAAAGAAGCCGCACCTGTGATTGGTTTTTCGGCAGCATTTGCAGCCTATGGATCATTTTTCATCCCAAAACTTTTTGGGTGGTCTGTTGATACAACGGGTACACCTGTTACAGCATTCTATTTCTTTATCGGATTTTATGTTGTTGCATTTGCTCTTAACTGGTTCTATTATCAAAGAAAATCTACAGTAGCTGCAACAACAGTAAAACAGGCTGGGTAATAACCCAACCTGTTTTTTTCTATTATAGATAGTAGTTTAGTCGATAATTGTAACCTTTACTTGTTTTTTGCCCCAGTCTTTTGCTTCTTTTTCAGAAGGAATAAATACATCGATTTCATTTCCGTCTATTGCACCACCAATATCTTCAGCCGTTGCATAACCATACCCTTCGACATAGACTTCACTACCAAGTGGAATTACCTTAGGGTCAACGGCAATCACTTTCTCCTCTGGATTGTCTTTAATATTAACCCCTGTCTTGGTAATTCCTGAACAGCCTTCACACGAAGCGGTATAGGCTGTCGCCTTAACAGTAATGACTGGATTGCTTTCATTGTTAGGATCATTTGTTTTTACTTGATTCTCTTTATCTGAAGCAATATTTGGAGTTGCTGTTTTTCCCTTTTTTATTTTATTATCAACAACAGGATCTTCACTTTCTGATCGCTTATTATCATTTACTTCGTTAATATTAGATTCCTTTGACTGTTCAACTAGAGTAGTATTGTGATTTTCTTCAGTAATTTCAGCCGCCAGTACGCTAGCGCCTAAAGTCCCTGAGAGCGCTGCAACTACAATGAATGTTTTTAGTTTTTTAATCATTTTATTACCTCCCATGTTCTTTCGAAGCTACCTGAGATAATTTTAACATGGATTCTTTGAATACAAAGAACAGGGAGATGTTAATTGGTTTACGTCTTCATTAATTATATTACGATAACATTTCTTGTTGTCAGACAATTCCTCTTTGTATATGAAAAAGAGGCGAGGATTATCCTCGCCTTTTTCCATCACTGCTTTTTCAAATACGAGCAATCGCCACCGCACACGCCTTATATTCTGCTGTACCGGAAATCGGGTCATATTCATTTAGTGTTAAAACATTCGTCGGTGTTTCACTCCAGTGAAAACTCATAAAGACAAGACCTGGAACCACCTGTTCTGTAACCTTAGCTTTAACCGTTAATTCTCCCCTACGAGAACGAACCTGAACGACTTCACCATCCACAATTCCTAAATTCAGAGCATCCTCAGGGTGGATATCGACAGTTTCTTCTGTTTGTTTTATTTTCACTCCAGGTGCATAATGTCGGGTCTGGCTATGGGTATTATAGGACTCATAGCGTCTGCCTGTTGTAAGTGTATAAGGATATTCATCATCTGGGAGTTCTAATGGCGGTGTGAAATCCACTGGAACAAATGGTGACTTTTGTACGACAGATTCCTGATTATGAAATCTTTCGTGCATAATAAATGTCCCTGGATGGTTCTCATCTGGACATGGATAATGAATGCTGTATTCCTTATCAAGCCTTTCATAAGACATCCCGCCGTACAACTCCCATGCAAGCGCCCTAACCTCTTCCCATATTTCTTCACTATTAGCATAACTAAGCGGATAGCCCATTAAGGTGGATAGCTCACAAAGAATTTCCCAATCTTCTTTGACATTAGGGTGGGATTCCACAGCCTTACGGACTCTTTGAACTCGGCGGTCTGTATTTGTATAGGTTCCATCTACCTCACCCCATGAACGAGCTGGAAGAACCACATCGGCCATTTTGGCTGTTTCCGTTAAGAAAATATCTTGTACGATTAACAAATCAAGCTTTTCTAAAAGTTTTTTTGTATGGTTCATATGAACATCTGCCATTAATGGATTTTCACCAATGACATATAATGCCTTCAATTCACCTGTTTCCAGTCTATCAAAGGTTCTTGTTTGCGTATCACCCGGTTGAGGGTTAAGGACGACATCCCACTCTTTTTCAAAACGTGCACGGTATTCGTCATTCGCTAGACTCAACGCTCCTGGCAATTGGTTTGGCAAACAGCCCATATCTCCCGCACCCTGAACATTGTTTTGCCCTCTTAATGGCATGATTCCTGTACCTTGTTTTCCAATATTCCCTGTTAATAATGCAATATTGGCGATATCAAAGACATTGTTTACTCCACAGTGGTGTTCAGTAATCCCTAATGTATAAGCAATCATAGAAGCACTTGAACCAGCATATTCCCTTGCGGTTTCTACAATATCTTCTGCCTTTAAACCGGTAATTGCTGCTGCGTATTCAGGTGTATAAAGCTCTACCTGCTTTCTAAGTAAGTCAAAATCAATCGTAAATTGCTGAATAAAATCAGGATTGTATAAGCCTTCTTTAATAATTACCCGGATAAATGCATTAATGAGTGCGATATCCGTTCCGACATTTATTTGTAAGTGCCGATGCGCAAATTTAACCATATCAATTTTTCTAGGATCAATTACAATTACCTTCAGACCTGATTTGACTGCTTTCTTGATCCGATTTGCAATAATTGGATGAGCTTCTGTTGTATTCGAGCCCATAAGTAGTAAGACTTCCGCTTTGTCAAAATCTTCAAGTGTATTTGTAGGGAAACCGCTTCCAAACACTGTCGCCAGACCGGCAACGCTAGGTGCGTGTCAAGTTCGGTTACATCCGTCAATATTATTACTGCCAATCACTGTTCTCATAAACTTTTGGGTGATAAAATTTGATTCGTTTGTTGTTCTTGCACAAGCAAACATTGTAATGGCCTTAGGACCCCACTGATCTTTAATGGCAGTTAAATTATTTGCAATATATTTATAGGCCTCTTCCCATGTTGTTTCGACCAACTTCCCTGCTTTTCTAATAAGCGGTGATGTAAGTCTATTTTTAGCATGTACGTATTCATAGGCGAATGCACCCTTAACACAGGTTTGCCCTTTATTAACAGGTGCCTCTTTGTCGCCGCGAATTTTAATAATCCTATTATCTTTCACTTCTAGCACTAATCCACAGCCAGTACCGCAATAGCCGCAAATAGTTTTTACCAAGTTTGCTTCTCCCATTATCTAACCTCCCTATATAAACATTATTACCTATATAAACATATTAATCTATTCAACTGGAAAGTAGCTTCTTTTTTCAAAAAAAATTTGTCTATTTTTTGAAAAATATTGAATTTTTCATTTCCTACCCTCAAAAAAAAAAAAAAACGAGATATTGTCTCGTTTCTTCATGCTGGCTTGGCTGGTAGTAATATATTGAAGGTTGTTCCTTTATTTGGTTCACTTTCCACAAACACTTTTCCATTATGACTTTCAATGATTTTAAAGCTAACCATCAAACCTAAACCATTACCATTTTTCTTGGTTGTGTAGAATGGTTCACCAAGCTTTTTGAGCTTTTCTTTGGAAATGCCAACACCCGTGTCCTGTATTGATATTTGCACATTGTTATCATGAATCATGGTTTTAACATGCAATTCTCCGCCATTAGGCATTGCTTCCATACCATTCTTAATAAAATTTAAGAACACTTGTTTTAATCGATTCTCATCGCATTCAATTTGAATGATTTCATGGTTACAATCGAAAGACAATCGGACCTTTTTCTTTCTTGCCTCAAATTCAAGAAGTGATACAACATCCTTAATAACTGGAACTACATTTTTCTCTTCTAATTCCACTGCCTTTGGTTTTGCAAGTACCATAAAGTCCTCCACAATCATGTTAACACGTTCAATCTCATCAAGAATGATATTCATGAACTCCAAACGTTCCGGATCTTTCTCATCAAGAGTGAGGAACTCTGCGTACCCCTTCATAGAAGTAAGCGGATTACGGATTTCATGAGCCACTCCTGCAGCTAATTGACCTACTGCTGCTAGTTTATCTTGACGATGGAGCACCTCTTCTGTCTTTTTCCTTTCCGTAATATCATTGCGGATAGCTACATATTGGTAAGGTTTACCTTGTTCATTTAGAAAGGGAACAATGGTTGTATCAACCCAATAAAAAGTGCCATCTTTCGCTTTGTTTCTAATTTCACCTTTCCAAACATTTCCTTCACCGATGGTTTTCCATAAACTTTTAAAATATTCTTTTCCATGGAAACTGGAATTTAAGATATTATGGTCTTTACCGATGATCTCTTCACGGCTGTATTTTGAAATCTCACAGAATTTATCATTGACGCTAGTAATCTTCCCTTTTGCATCCGTAAACGCAACAATCGTTGATTGGTCAAGGGCAAAACGAATATCGATATTATCTTTGATTGTTTCTCTTAAATGCTCTTCAGCCTGTTTTCGTTTCGTAATATCCGAGCGGATAGCAATATATTGGATTGGTTTTCCCTTTTTATTCAAAAACGGAACAATGGTTGTATCAACCCAATAGAACGTGCCATCTTTGGCTTTGTTACGAATCTCACCTCTCCACACCTTACCGGACTGGATGGTTTGCCATAAGTCTTTAAAAAATTCTTTTGAATGGAACCCTGAATTTAAAATTCGGTGATTCTTACCAATAATTTCTTCTTTAGTATACTTAGAGATTTCTTCAAATTTATCATTAACAAATACAATGGTTCCAGTTGGATCTGTAATAGCTACAATTGTAGAGGTATCGAGAGCGGCTTTAATATCTTTTAGATTAGTGTCTGATTCAGCCAATTGTTTACTTATAAGCGTACTAGAAGCAATTAACCCCGCAACAATTAATACCGTAATTAATAATACTAATGAAATAATAAATGTACCTTCACTAACCTGCCCTTGTATTCCATTCGGATTTGGAATTAATATAGAGGCTCTTTTAAGCAGAAAATGGCCTTCAGCAATTGCACTTGTCATAATAATCGCACTTATAGGTTTCAACCAAGTTTGGTTGCTCTTTGTAAAACCTTTAGAGGAAAATAGAATCCATAATGAAAAATAAAAGGATCCTAAGATTATTACTCCCGAAAAAACAAAAAGAGGAACATTTAATTGATAACTTAAATTCATTGCATATAGGCTTATTATATAATTGGAAAAAACCGCTGTTGTTAAAAATAAACTCCCAAAAAGAAAGTGAATCATTCGTCTTTCGTTTCCTAATAACAGAATAAAAGCCATTCCTGCAAATGCAATACCGATAAAAACCGACAAGATGGTAAAAGGAATCTGATAGGTTGCAAACCGACTGATATCTGCTGCTATTAAGCCGATAAAATTCATTACCCAGATTGCAATACCCATTGATACAGAACCGCCTAGGTACATTAGTCTTTTTTTACTTTTAGAAGATTGAATTAATGTAAACATATCTAAGCCTGTGTATGAGGCCATGATCGTTAATCCAATAGCAATTATGATTAAAAAAGGATGAAACGCTCCTGATACTGCATCCATTAACAGCATCCCCCCAATTTCCCAATCTATTTCTACTATGATTGTAATGTAAAATAGCGAGATAAGGAAGTAAATTTTGGAATTACCTACTGTTAAACATTATTTTATCCAGCTTTTATTCTTTGTTGTTACATAAACACTTTTAGATTGGAGTAGAATATTACATAGGATGAATGTCTCATTTTTCAAAAAGAGGAGAATTTTTTTAAAAAAGGGCTACACAAATTACTTTTTTTTGATTATACTGTACTACAACAGGTGATAAATTAATAAACTGTATTAAACAAGGAGGGGTTTTACAATGATGAATCCAGTTGAATTTTTTCGTACTTTACCAAAAAAAGAATGTCCAGAGTGTGGGCAACACATGGATGAACAGGCTGAAAGTTATTTGATGGAATGTGATCGTTGCTTAGCTAAAAGAGCTGAATAAACACACAAAGTAATAAAGGTAGAATTAATATTTTTTTGAATAGGTTGTTCTACAACAGACATTCATTTAATCCACTGTATTAAATAAGGAGGAATATTATATGTTAATGAGTCCAGTTGAATTCTTTCGTACGTTACCTAAAAAGGAATGTCCAGAGTGTGGGCAACACATGGATGAACAGGCTGAAAGCTATTTAATGGAATGTGATCGTTGCTTATCAAATAGAGCTGAATAAACACCTAAACTCTCCCATTGCAGGAGAGTTTTATTTTTACATATGAATAGTGCTGGAATAAACCTTTCTGCTTAGGCAAAAGCTTAGAACAGGAGGTGTTTGTGATGAAAAAAAATGAGGATAACCCAACTATACCTAATTATCCACAAACAAACGGAATTATTGGTGGGATTCTCCCTAATTCCCTTAGAGTAGCTGGCGATTCTGTTGATAAATTAAGGGCTATCGAGGAAACAAATACTGCAATCTCAGGCAATGAAATAGGTCAGCAGAATGAAAATCTTTAAATAGAAAAGACTGTCGTTAAAATGCAGACAGTCTTTTAAAACATCTTTATATTTTTGGAAGCTCTCTTATTTCCTGAATCATTGAATTACCACACATAGGACAAAGTAAGTCGTCAGTAACAAAATCCTTTCTCATCCAGCCGATACAGGAATCATCCATACAAGAATATATTTCGGTGTCTAACATGATTGTTTCAATTTCTTCATCTCTATTTCTTTTACCATAAAAAATGGGAACCGCCTCCTTTTTTATTAGTATGTACAAAAATCGCACTTTTCATTGCACGAACGAATCAATCTTTACTCTAAACAAATAAAGGAAGGATCCAAATGATGAATAAATCTGTAAATAATCGAACGATAGCAGGGACTAATATTGAAGAGGTGAAACGTTTAAACAGCCAGTCAGGATTAAGTTACAATCAGGTAAAGCAATTGCTTGCCGAAAAATATTTGGATAAAAAAGAAGAATAAATTGGAAACGAGGGTGTTCAATGAAAGAAATAGTCTTAAGTATTGTTGCGGGTATGGCAGTAGGAATCCTTTTTAGATTTTTAAAATTACCAATTCCAGCTCCTCCAGTCCTTTCTGCCGTTTTAGGTGTCTTCGGGGTATATTTTGGCGGTGTCGTTGCTGATTGGATTATGACAAATTTCACTAAATGACAACAAGCCTTCCAATTGGAAGGCTTGTTGTGTAATTAATACAACGTCAATTTATTTTCCTTAATGTAATACCAAATAGGGAATAACATAAGGTATAACAATAGAAGTCAGGATACCAGCAATTCCCATAGCTGCACCTGCAACTGCACCTTGAACTTCCCCTTCCCTAACTGCCTCAGCTGTTCCGATTCCATGTGCAATCGTACCAATTGACAATCCTCTAGCAAAGGGCTGGTCAACTTTTACTAAATTTAAGATTTGGGGACCAAATAAAGCGCCGGTCATTCCCGTAACAATAACGAAGCCAGCAATAAGAGATTGATTTCCTTCTATTATCCGCCCTATCTCAGTAGCAACCGGTACGGTTACCGATTTAACGCTAAATGAAAGTAATATTTCTCTAGGAAAACCAAACCAAATTGCCATAAGAATGGCTGATGTTATGGTCAAAAAGGTACCTGAAATAAGGCCTACTAATGCTGCACTGAAGTATTTAGTTAATGACTTCCCGTTTTTGTAAATTGGAATCGCCAACGCCACGGTTGCTGGCCCTAGCAAGTAAGTCATAATATTTTTTGCAGGCGTGTAGTCCTGATAAGATACATTTGTCATTAGCAAAATAGCAATAATAGCAACCGTACTTAAGAATACGGGATTGGTTAAGGGTGAAGAAAATCTTTTACTAATATTAAGGATAAGATTGTATATCGTGATCGTTATTACAATACTAAATAGCGTGATCATGTGAAGTCACTCTCACCTTTTCTTTTCTACTCATAACTGATTGAGTAATTCTTCCAGCGGAAATCATGCCAATTATCGCACTTGAAATAATAATAAACAAAAGTGATAATCCATTTTTACTAATAACCTGACCTAAGGTCATTAACCCCACTGAAATAGGAATGAAAAAGAAACCTAAATGCTTCAAGAGCCAACCAGCGGCAAGTTCTATCTGTTCTAACTTGATAACTTTCAACCATAGTAACACTAGGAGCAATAACATTCCTATGACATTACCTGGAATTTTTAACTGAAAGAATTGCGTAATATAATTTCCTATATGATAGATCAAAACCAATAGGAGCATTTGTGCGCAAGATCTCCACGCCTTTTCCATCTATCTCACCTCCCTAATCATTTTACTAGTATAAAGGAAAATGACTATATAAGCAGGTATTTTGTTCACAAAATATCCATATCTTTTTACTAAAAACTTCTTTATCTTTAAACTAGGAGGGATACAAATGAAAAAAATCTATATTATTTGCAGTCTTGCGGTGTTCCTAGGGATTGCAGGAGGAATCTCTTTCTTTCTAATTCGAGATGCAAGTGCACAAATACCAGAAGAAATCACTTTAGTTACCCAGAATGGTGATACATACAATTTTGGTGAAGATAAGACAAAATTGAAGTTAGTCGAATTTATTTACACCCACTGTCCTGATATTTGTCCAACCACAACTCAAAAGATGAATTCACTAAAAACTGATTTAGAAAAAAGCGGGGTTTTTGGAAAAGATGTTGAATTTCTTACCATTACCATTGACCCGTACCGCGACACTCCTGAACTATTACAAAGATATATAAAGGGATTTGAAATTGAAACCAGCGAGCATTGGATTTACCTGACAGGTGACCCAGAAAATATTAAAGCAGATCAGCAAAAAATACAAGAAGTAGCGGACTCCTTGCAATTTCAATACAAAGACCCAGGGAACGGCCAATTTGTTCACACTTCCTTTACTTATTTAGTCGACGAAAATAATAAATTTGTTGAGAAATTCCCTATGGGAGAGGACTTCGACAAAAAAGAAGTATACGATGAGATTATGAAGGAAATTAAATAGTCAAATAAAAAAAGCGGTTAGTCCCTTGGATTAATCGCTTTAATTTTACCTATTTAATTCACTGATGAAGGATATTTCTTTATTTGCTGTAACGATAAAAGGTAATTGGACTTTGGTTTAGTTAAACTCGCTTTTATTCCAGCCTGCTTTAACTTGTTAACGAGTTCACTAAGTTGTTTCTTCGCCATACTTTTCACCCTCTTTTATTACTTCTTAACCCAATTCTACAACAAAAATATGAATAAAGTGTGAAAATTATAAAAAAAACCCAGAAAATTTTTCTTCAATATTTTTACTTTCTCCTTCATTTTTTTATATGCTGGTTATCGCAAATTCGCTCTTCCACTGAATTAGTGTTATAATGTATAGATATTTTGCTTTTGGAGGATATCATATATGATTACTGTTAGTAACGTTAGTTTAAGATATGGGGATCGGAAATTATTTGAAGATGTAAACATTAAATTTACACCTGGTAATTGCTATGGTCTAATTGGTGCGAATGGAGCTGGAAAATCAACTTTTTTAAAGATTTTATCTGGAGAAATTGAATCTCAGACAGGTACAGTACATCTTGGTCCAAATGAGCGGATGGCTGTGCTCAAACAAAACCATTTTGAATACGAAGAACATGAAGTATTAAAGACTGTCATTATGGGACATGCGCGCCTTTATGAAGTGATGCAGGAAAAGGACGCCATTTATATGAAGGAAAATTTCACTGATGAGGATGGCATGAAAGCTGCCGAGCTTGAGGGTGAATTTGCTGAGCTAAATGGCTGGGAAGCAGAGCCTGAAGCAGCCATTCTCTTAAAGGGACTTGGAATTGGTGAAGACCTCCATGACAAAAAAATGGCTGAACTTACCGGTTCTGAAAAAGTAAAGGTCCTTCTTGCGCAAGCATTATTTGGCAGACCTGAAGTATTACTTCTTGATGAGCCGACTAACCACTTAGATATTCAAGCCATTCAATGGCTTGAAGAATTCTTAATTAACTTTGAAAATACCGTCATTGTTGTATCCCATGACCGTCATTTCCTTAATAAAGTATGTACCCATATCGCTGATTTAGATTTTGGAAAAATTCAAGTATATGTGGGTAACTATGATTTTTGGTATGAATCAAGTCAATTAGCTACCAGACTGACTTCAGATGCTAATAAAAAGAAGGAAGAAAAGATTAAAGAACTTCAAGCCTTTATTGCTCGATTTAGTGCAAATGCTTCAAAATCGAAACAAGCAACCTCTCGTAAAAAACTTTTGGATAAGATTACGCTAGATGATATCAGACCATCATCACGTCGATATCCATTTGTTGGTTTTACACCCGACCGTGAAATTGGCAATGATCTCTTGATGGTTGAAGGTTTAACTAAAACAATTGATGGGGTTAAGGTCCTTAATAATGTAAGCTTTTTTATGAACAAAACAGATAAAATTGCTCTTGTTGGTACAAATGAAATAGCAAAGACGACTCTTTTTAAAATATTAACGGGTGAAATGGAAGCTGATAGCGGCACCTTCAAATGGGGTATTACTACTTCTCAAGCTTATTTCCCTAAGGATAACTCCGAGTATTTTGAAAGCAGTGACTTAAACCTAATTGATTGGCTTCGCCAGTACTCTCCAAAGGATGAAAGTGAAAGCTTTTTACGTGGATTTTTAGGTAGAATGCTGTTTTCTGGAGAAGATGTACTAAAGAAGGCAAGTGTCCTTTCTGGTGGAGAAAAGGTTCGCTGTATGCTTTCAAAAATGATGTTAAATGGCGCAAATGTATTGTTACTTGACGAACCAACAAACCATCTTGATTTAGAATCGATTACAGCATTAAATAATGGATTAACTGCCTTTAAAGGTTCCATGCTGTTTTCATCACATGACCATCAGTTTATTCAAACGATTGCCAATCGGATTTTCGAAATAACTCCAAATGGATTAGTTGATAAACAAATGACATATGATGAATACCTAGAAAATGCTGAAATACAAAAACAAGTAGCAGAAATGTATAAATAAGAATGATGAAGCGGGCTCTCCTCGAGAACCCGCTTATTTTTGTTTAGTGACGTTTTTGTTTTCGACGGGATGATGATTCTTCCCTGCTGCCTGTTTCTGTGGTCGTTGTCCCTTGCCCTTCTACTTGCGGAGAATTAAGACCAATCGTCGATGGATCTTTTTTTCGCTTACCCATTGCTAACACCTCCACTAATAGTTTTCGGCAGATGATTGAGACTTATACCGAATAATTAAGATGAATTATGGCAAGATAATTTCAGGAGGAGGTGTTTTTATGGCGAAAATTGGAGTAGAACAATCTCTTACAAATATTCAAATGGCATTACGCGAAAAAGGTTATGATGTAGTTGAATTAAAGCAAGAATCCGATGCTCAAAATTGTGATTGTTGTGTGGTTACTGGTTTAGATTCGAATATTATGGGGATGCAGGATATCTCAACAAAAGGATCTGTCATTGAAGCAAGTGGCATGAGTGCTGATGAAGTTTGCGAACAGGTTGCTAGCAGACTTCAATGAATTATTATTCCCTCCCATAGGGATGAAAGCATAACTTGTTACAATTTGAAGCCAATTCTTTGAAAAATCCTCTTAAACTGCCAAAAGGCAGTTTTTTTTATACTATCCGTCTTTTATGATAATTCTCGTTTCGTTATAATAATGTTATACACATTACGAGTAGATTTTGAGAGGAAGTTATAAATGAAGAAGTTTTTTTATACCGGATTTGCATTAGCTATAATAATCTTATCTGCTTGTACGAATAAAGGAGAAACACAACAGAGAGAAATTGAATTAACCATTTCTGCAGCTGCAAGCTTAAATGCTGCACTTTCAGAAATTAAAACCAATTTCGAACAAGAGAATAAACATATATCCCTTTTCTACAATATAGGCGGTTCTGGTACCTTACATCAGCAAATCCTCCAAGGTGCTCCTGTGGATATTTTTCTCTCAGCATCCAATGTTCAATTTAAAGAATTAACTAAAAAAGGATTCATCGATAAACACGATCAAGTTGATTTATTAAGTAACCAACTCGTTCTAATTACAAACAAGGATAATCCTGCTGTATTTAAGCAATTTTCCGATTTGCAGGAAGGTGTCATTAAGAAAATTGCTATTGGTACACCAGAAACTGTCCCAGCAGGGATGTATGCAAAACAAACTTTACAAAATCTTGGTCTATGGGAAATTCTCCTTCCAAAAATAATCCAAACAAAGGATGTTAGCCAAGTTCTCGCCTATGTTGAGACTGGGAATGTGGAAGCAGGCATTGTCTATATGACAGATGCAAAAATATCTGATAAAGTTAAAGTTGTCTCTGTTGCTGAGCAAGATGCACATGATACGATTATCTATCCTGCGGGTATTATAAAAAGCTCAAAGAATAAGGAAGAAGCTGCTCTGTTTCTCAGCTATTTACAAAGTACATCAGCAAAAACCATTTTTGAAAAATATGGATTTAATGTATTGGATTGATGAGCATGTTACAGAATGAATTTTGGGCACCTATTAAATTTTCTTTAGAAGTTGCTTCCATTTCAGTTGTGATTGTTAGTTTTTTGGGGATTTTGATTGGGAGATTGTTATATAATAAGCAGTTTAAAGGGAAAACGGTACTTGAAACCATCCTCCTGCTCCCCATCGTCTTACCGCCCACCGTTATTGGATTTTTATTGATTTATTTTTTCGGAAGAAATAGCCTTGTTGGTATTTTAATAGAAGATCTTTTCCAGCATTCCATCATGTTTACGCCAGGCGCTGCCATCATCGCTTCAACAATTGTAGCCTTTCCACTGATGTATCAATCAGTAAAATTGGGCTTTCAAGCCGTTGATAAGGATATTGAGGCTGCTGCTAGAGTGGATGGTGCCAATGAACGGAAGGTTTTTTTACTAGTATCCTTACCATTATCACTACCGGCCATTGTATCAGGCGTTGTTTTAAGCTTTGCTCGAGCACTAGGTGAATTTGGTGCAACCTTTATGTTCGCAGGGAATATCCCAGGAAGAACACAAACGGCTTCTACTGCCATATACATTGCGATGGAATCAGGAAATATGAGTCTAGCTTGGTCATTAGTAGGCTCAATGATTATCATTTCCTTCCTTTTGTTATTACTTACTACTATTACGCAAAAATAAAAGCCTTGATGAGAGAATTCTCCTCTTGGCCTTTTTATTTTGATCACTCATTCTTTTATTGACATAAACCAGGTTATTTGTACCATTATTAATGGCAATGAATAGTTAGATTTCCTCCTGTATCCCAAATATCTTGTTTCCCAATTATCAGAATTACATCCATCGCCCACTTTATTATTTTGTCCTTGAATAAAAATTTGAGACGCTATTCTTTCACTAATAAATGAAAACTTTGAAAGACCTCCATTTGGTAAGGGGGACAGCAGAAAACATGTAAACCCATTTCCATGCAGAACAGGAAGCATTTCATCACTTACCTGATAAAAAACCGGTGTGTATCCATGTAAATCGGCAAGTGCTTGAAACTCCTCGATCGTATTTGATAATTCACTTCTTTCACCAATTGGGTCACCCAAAATCACTAATTTGTCAGCGTAAGGCTGAAAGGTTAGTAAGATGTTTCTCTTACGATTCCAAAATATTTTCTTGTCTTTAAGGAATTGTAAATGTGACAAATTATTTTCATGATAACGCTTTAAATGCTTAATTATTTCTGGTTCATGATAATTCGTCTCTTCAAATTTCCATTTTTCCGGTTTGCTTTTTAGATATCCAAAGAAAAAAATAAAAAATGCTACAAAGATTCCAATGATCGCACTATTGAATAAATCTCGAGAATCTAAAATAACATAGGATAAAAGTTGTTCTGGCAGTTCGATTTTTGCATTTGGTAAATTTAAATAACCAATGACTAAATACATCGAGGTAATAACTACGACTAACAAAATATCAAAAGCCGTCTTCCCCCACGTGAGCACATAGCTTTCCCTGTAAAAATATCCTTTAGATAATTTAAGAAGAAGAGCAACAAGGATTAAAAAGATGGCTTCTTCATAATCCAGCCCTTTAAAAATTGAAAAAACTGCAGCAAATATTAAGACAATAATAGTTAATTCGTATGCCCGTTTCACATTGTACTCAATCCCCCGTGATAACCCTAATAAAAGGAAACCAGCAATAACCGTTAACTGATGTGAAAGATTAATGATAGGAAAATATACAAGCTCTTGAGCAATTCGAAGTCTTGAAATGATTCCTGGGACACTTGCAGATAAAAGGAGAATGATCCCTGAAAGAAAGACTAATGCAGTCAAGATAACATGACTAAATCTCTGAATGATTGTATTTGGTAGATTGCTCCACGATTCGTTCCAATTATCCCAATATCTCTTTACAAATAGGACAACACTGATGAGAAACGGCACTAAATAATAGCCGATTCGATAAAATAATAGAAGGACGATTACCTTCTCTTCAGGTATTCGCAGTTCTAACATTCCCCAAATCAATACGACATCGAACGAGCCTAACCCTCCTGGAATCATACTTATTATTCCTGCACATATCGCGACAACAAACACAGGAAATAGATCCTTGATGGAAATAGAGATATTTAATATCTCACAAAGAAACAGTATCGCAAGAAACATGGCCGCCCATTCCATCACAGAAATAAAAAATAGTTTTACTCCAACATCAAGTGTAAAGAAGCTTTGCTTGTCGACCTTTGCCTTATAAATATGTATTCCAATAAATACAGGTAGGTATAACGAAATTGCTAGAACGGCAAAATAAAGCCATTTTGTTTGAACGAAAACAGGAGAACTGTGGAACCCTATAACAACAATAAGTGCAAGCATGGAAATACCTGTCAAATAAAAAAAGGAGACAAAGGCAATCCCTTCTAAAAGCCTTCTTTTTACTGGCACATGCTTATTATAAAAATAGGTCCTTAACATCACCCCTATTAGTCCGCCTAGACCAAATAAATTAGAAAATGAATTTGCTATAAGAGCTTGCTCTAACAGCTCCCTCTTCACTAGACGCAATCCCAGTATGTTTACTAGCATGACATCATACATCAACATCGGTAGAACCGCTGTAAATGTTAAGGCAAGAATAAGAATTAATGTACCAAAATGCAATTGATTTATTTCATGCTGGAATAACTGAATATCTATACCCTTAATAAATTTCTTCAATTCAATAATCGCAAAAACTAGTAATAAAAGCGGGAAAATATATTTTGCTGTTGTTAGTAATTTTTTGTTTTTCCTAACCAACAAGAAGACCACCTATTATTTAAATATTTTTAATATTGTAATAAATATACTCTTATTTCACTATAAAAACAAAGAGATTATTCTTCTTTATCATTTTTGACCCCGTTTAAAAATTTTTATAAAAAATAGACAAGTTTTCCTACCTACTAAGCATAAATATGAAATAGGACAAATTATACGGGGGGCCCGAAATGAAATTCTTAGTAATGAAAAAGGACACGCTTATATTCATATTATTTGTAGGATTTATGCTAATTGCCATTTCAGCTTGGTTTTTACTAAAAGGAAGCGATACAGTCGTATTTAATCAAGCATCAAACGAAAACCAGCGTGAAATTCATATGGTCACGGTAGAATTCAAGTCAACTACGAAGGACGGCAAGAAAATAGAAGCTTACCGCTGGGATCCTGGAACAATAAATATTGAAAAAGATGAAAAGGTAAAACTATTTATTAGTGGTATTAATGGTGAAGAGCATCCTTTTTATATAGAAGGTACAGATATTAAAGGTTCAGTAAAAAAAGGTGAAGAGACAATAGTAGATCTCCAATTTACCGAAGAAGGCACCTACCGTTTGATATGTGAAGTACATGGAGACAGAGCACACAACGGTCCGATGATTGCATATATTAACGTGGATTAAATATATTTGGCAGGAGATAATTCTCCTGCCCTTTTTTATGGTACTATTGATTGTACCTGATTGTTTGTACTATTTACATGTTGTTATTGAAGTTTGTTTTTATATAACAGTTACTACATTTACACTTTTAATTATAGTACAGTTTACAAAAAGTTTTTTATATCGTTAGAATTTTCGTTCTAAATTTAACCAAAAACCCCGCATTTTTAAAGACTTCACAATATCTTAACAATTAACCAAAAATTCATGTGCTACATTTCACATAAACCTGTTATACTCATTTTATAACAACTGTTACATTTCTTCACATAAAAATTATGAGGTGAAAAAGCATGGAACAATGGCAAGGTTTTGTTAAAGGTGCATGGACAAACGATGTAAACGTCCGCGACTTCATTCTAAAAAATTATGCTCCATATGAGGGCGACGATAGCTTTTTACAAGCGGCAACAGATGCCACAAATAAACTCTGGGAACAAGTAATGGAATTAACCAAAAAGGAACGCGAAAATGGTGGCGTCCTAGACATGGATACTGAAACTGTATCTACTATCACTTCACATGGCCCTGGTTATCTAAATGAAGAGTTGGAAAAGATTGTTGGTGTTCAAACCGATAAACCATTCAATCGCTCGATGCAGCCTTTCGGCGGAATCCGCATGGCAAAAGCAGCATGTGAAGCGTATGGTTATGAATTAAACCCAGAAATCGAAAGATTCTTTACAGAATTCCGTAAAACTCACAACCAAGGCGTATTTGATGCTTACACGGATGAAATGATGCTTGCTCGTAAAGCTGCTATTATCACTGGTCTACCTGATGCATATGGCCGTGGTCGTATTATCGGCGATTATCGTCGTGTCGCATTATATGGTGTGGACTTCTTAATAGAAGAAAAGAAAAAGGATAAAAAAAATACAAGTAAGGTAATGACAGAAGACAATATGCGTCTTCGTGAGGAGATTGCTGAACAAATTCGTGCATTAAATGAACTAAAAGAAATGGCAAAAACCCACGGATTCGATATTTCCAAACCTGCTAAAACAGCTGTTGAAGCATTCCAATGGGTATATTTTGGTTACCTAGCAGCAATTAAGGAACAAAACGGTGCAGCAATGAGCCTTGGCCGTGTATCTACGTTCTTAGACATTTATGTCGATAGAGATTTACAAAATGGTACATTAACTGAAGTAGAAGCACAGGAAATAGTTGATCATTTCATCATGAAGCTTCGTCTTGTGAAATTTGCTCGAACACCGGATTATAATGAATTATTCAGTGGTGACCCAACTTGGGTAACCGAATCTATTGGTGGTATGGCAACGGATGGTCGTTCCCTTGTAACAAAGAACTCTTTCCGCTTCCTTCACACATTAGACAATTTAGGACCTGCACCGGAACCAAACTTAACTGTACTATGGTCTCCACAGCTTCCTGAGAACTTTAAGAAATTCTGTGCAAATATGTCTATAAAAACAAGCTCCATTCAATATGAAAATGACGACATTATGAGACCAGAATATGGTGATGATTACGGTATCGCTTGCTGTGTATCTGCAATGGAAATTGGAAAGCAAATGCAGTTCTTTGGAGCACGTGCGAATCTTGCAAAAGCACTTCTATACTCCATTAACGGTGGAGTGGATGAAAAATTAAAAATCCAAGTTGGTCCACAATATCAACCAATCACTAGTGAAATTCTAGAATATGATGAAGTCGTTCAAAAATTCGACCAAATGATGGAATGGCTTGCAGGTTTATATATTAACAGCTTGAATGTTATTCATTATATGCATGATAAATATAGCTATGAAAGAATTGAAATGGCCTTACATGATACAAAGATTCTTCGTACAATGGCAACAGGTATTGCTGGTTTATCAGTAGTTGCAGACTCACTTAGTGCAATTAAATATGGTCAGGTAAAAGTAATCCGTGATGAAAATGGTCTTGCAGTCGATTTTGAAATTACAGGTGACTTCCCTAAATACGGAAACAACGATGATCGTGTAGATAGCATTGCTGTTGAAGTTCTAAAGACTTTTATGAAAAAGCTTCGTAAGCACCAAACTTATAGAGATTCTGTGCATACACTATCAATCTTGACGATTACTTCAAACGTTGTTTATGGTAAGAAAACGGGTAACACACCTGATGGACGTCGTATGGGCGAACCGTTTGCACCTGGTGCAAATCCAATGCACGGACGTGACACTAAAGGAACATTGGCATCATTAGCATCCGTAGCAAAACTGCCATATAATTATGCAATGGATGGTATTTCAAATACCTTCTCTATCGTTCCTAAAGCATTAGGAAAAGAAGAAGAAAGCCAGGTTCGTAACCTTGTATCCATCTTAGATGGTTATGCAATCAAAGCAGGTCACCATTTAAATGTTAACGTCTTTAATAAAGAAACATTAATTGATGCCATGGAACACCCAGAGCTTTATCCACAATTAACAATACGTGTCTCTGGCTATGCAGTTAACTTCATCAAATTAACAAAAGAACAACAATTAGACGTTATTAACCGTACCTTCCACGAATCACTGTAAGAACAATTAAACCAGGAGCCCGTTTATGGGCTCCTGTTAAAATTAGGGGGATATCATCATGAACGGAAATATTCATTCAATTGAAACATTAGGTACCGTCGACGGACCAGGAATACGTTATGTTATTTTTACCCAAGGCTGCCTATTACGCTGCCAGTTTTGTCATAACGCCGATACTTGGGAAATCGGGTCAGGTAAACAAATGGCCGTTTCCGAGATCATGGATGATTTCTTGTCCTACCTCCCCTTCCTTCAATCTTCTGGCGGGGGAATTACAGTCAGCGGCGGTGAACCATTGCTGCAACTTCCTTTTCTTATTGAGTTATTCAAGGAATGTAAGAAAAAAGGAATTCATACAACGATTGATTCTTCAGGCGGATGTTTTTCACATTCCAAGTTATTTACTGAACAGCTTGAAGAGGTTCTCCAATATACCGATTTAGTTTTACTAGATTTAAAGCATATCAACCGAAAAAAGCATATTAAATTAACAGGTATGGCGAATGATCATATTCTTGAATTTGCAAAGTTCTTATCCGACCGGAAAATTCCCGTTTGGGTACGTCATGTCCTAGTCCCTACTGTGACAGATGATCACGAAGACCTTAAACAGCTAGGAGAGTTTATCGGAACACTGAAAAATGTGCATAAGGTTGAAATTCTTCCTTATCATAAACTCGGCGTTTATAAATGGGAAGCGCTCGGACTTGAATACCAGCTAAATGATATTGAACCTCCAACAGAGGAAAAAGTGAAATTTGCTTACGAAATGATAACTGCACATTGGGAAAAACCAGTAATGAGTACCTAGAAATTATTGAATGCTACTCCATTAGGAGAAGCATTCTTTTTCTATTTTTTAATCTATAACTTTGGGAAAATTATCTAGGATATTTCCAGTATTGTTAGATTGATTCTTTAACCTAACTCCTTTATACTCAAATCATTAGGAATCAAAGCGAGGTGATTTATTTTTGTACCAAGTGCTCATCGAACTTACAGATGTCAATGCATTATCCGCTCTATACTATGGGCTATTCTTCGGTGTAACGGTAAAATTACTATGGGCATGGAATGTAGAGTATTCCTTTATCGGCTCTATGTCCGAACCAGCAAATACAAAAATAATTCACCCGTTATTTTTTTATAAGAATAAAAACTATCTGCATGAAAATATGATTCTTTTTAGAATCATGAAATACATTCGCAGGAAAAAATGTACCACTGATGATTCAGAAGAACCAATTTCCTTCCTTGTTCTCAATAGAATAATTTAAACAAACTAGGAGGAAATATGAAAACAAAGCGTTCTTCATTCTTAATTTTACTTATTACATTTTCTACTATATTACTTTCAGCCTGTTCTGCAACAGATGGGAAAAGCGATGGTTTTTTCCATACTTACTTTGTCGAACCATTTATCATTTCAATCCACTTTTTAGCTGAGCTTTTCAACGGGAGCTATGGATTATCCATTATCTTCGTTACGCTAATTATCAGATTAGCCTTGATGCCATTAATGATAAAACAGTACAAAAAACAAATGGATATGAAGGGTAAAATGGATGTTCTAAAGCCTGAAATAGACGAAATCCAACAGAAATTAAAAGCAGAAAAAGATCCAAAAAAGAAACAAGAACTGCAGCAGGAAATGATGGGATTATATCAGAAACATGGTGTGAATCCATTGAATATGGGATGTTTACCATTATTAATACAGATGCCAATTTTAACTGGCTTTTATTATGCCATTCGGGGCTCTGAAGAAATCGCAACCCATCGTTTTTTATGGTTTAGTTTAGGTCACCCAGATATAGTAATTACCATCCTCGCTGGTGTGATTTATTATCTTCAATTTAAGGTTTCACAATCAAGCATGCCCGTCCAGCAACAACAGCAAATGAAGTTTATGGGGCTCTTGTCACCACTCATGATTGTTATGTTCTCAATGTCTGCCCCTGCAGCATTGCCGCTTTATTGGGCTGTAGGTGGATTGTTTTTAATCCTACAAACCGCATTGAGCAGAAGACTTTACCCAAGTAAAAAAGCAGACATCGTCAAAGTAACTATAAATTAATAGTAAAAAAGAAGCATTGGCCGCCAATGCTTCTTTTTTATATATTATTTAGCTTGTTCGTAAACTCTTTCTTCACACTATCCCATTCGTCACGAAGGATACTGTAGAACACCGTATCACGTACATATCCATCTGAAATCACTCGATCCTTCCGAAGTGTTCCCTCTTTCACTGCACCTAAACGTTCAATTGCCTTTTGTGAGCGTAGATTACGTGAATCCGTTTTAAATTGAACACGAGTTAAATTCCAGCTTTCAAAGGCATGGCACAATAGTAAGTATTTACATTCAGTATTTACTTTTGTTCTCCAAACATCTGGATGATACCAAGTCGAGCCAATTTCAGCACTGTTGTGTACAGTCGATATGTCTAAAAATCTCGTACTGCCAATAATCTGATTTTCATAATTAAAGACAGTAAAAGTGTACTGGGAACCTTTATCCCGAGCTTGGATAGCCGAGTGAATCATTTGTTTCATTTCTGCTTGATTCCGAACCTTCGTAGCCATATATGTCCATATTTCGTCTGGTTTTGCCGCTTCCCATAAGCCATCAAAATGTTCGATACTTATGGGCTGTAATTTTACCATTTCCCCTTCAAGGACAAAAAGATTATCCCAAAATTTCAACCTCTCTCCCCCTGTCTTAGAAAAAAGACTGTAGGCTATTTATGCCTTACAGTCTAAATTTTAATGTTCATCCTGAAAATATTCTTTATAAAAACCGCCAACTTTACTGGTATTATCGATAATGTAATAAAACTCCTCTGTTTCATTTTTTACATCATAGACCTTTCCTGCGGTTAATGCGTTATTTACAATATATTTTTTTGCATCGGTATGAATACATTTTATTTTTTTGATTGTTTCACGCTCACGCCATTCTAAATGAATCATATTGCACCTCTTCTTTTCATTTTTTGTCCACATACTAGTATAATCAATCGAAACGAGATCGCGCAACTAAATCCAACTACCCATTTAAATAGACCCCGTACATTTTTTTACATTCGAAATATTCAAACATAACTTTCATAAAACTTCATAGAATATACACATATGTAGATCATTTTAATAAATGTTCTGATAGGGTCTTTTCATAATTGGCAATAACCATTACAATTGTAAAAACTGAATATTTAATCCATTACCCAAAGGAGGCATGCTATATTGAAAATTATGAGTAATGAGCTGCTGGTCGTTTCGTATCGGGATGCATTAAAGTCTGGTAATGAAAAGGAATGGATAAAGATATTAAGAGATGAAATAAACAGACGTGGATTGAAACCAATCAAAAATTAATAATTTTACTATCAATGTTTATAACCCGCCAAACAGGATTGGCGGGTTATAATTTTTTTGCCTATCCTTCAAGCTGATTTTCGTGCAAAAAAAAGGCCGAAATATTCCGGTCTTCAATGGTTTGAACGTATAGTTGTATTTACAAAAAGTTTCTTGTTAAGTAAGTTAATTGTATGGGGGAATGTGATTCCATTCTTTTTGCAATTACATACGGAGATACTATCTCTTTTACCATACTTGGAAGATCAGTATTAATACATATTAGGCATGTTTTTATTGCAGCACTGCCACTAAACACATTAATACCATCTTCAGGCATAAAAGCATCATTTTCCTCACACTCAACAAAACGGAGATGATACATATTCCAATCCCTCATTCCTTTCTAATCATTAATTATAATTCTATTATAATCGAAAATTAGCGAGGGATTTGTGTAATAATTTCGAATTTTCCTTCACTTGGTTAAAAATAACAGGTTGTTCTTCCAAAAAAATAATTATACCTTTCCTTCAAATGCCTTTTGGTCTTCATTCATTAATTTCTCGATTTGGGAAATTACTTTAGCCGTAGCCTCATCAATCCCATCAGTAAAAATATCAATGAATTGACCTTCATAATCCATCAGCGCGTGTTCGTAACGGGGATCATAATACTTTTCCAACAAAATAGCAATCATTTCAGGATAATTTCTCACTTTCAAAGTATGAATTAACTGCTTTTTAATTTCAGTATCCCTCATTCGTCTTAGTATCCTATCAATGCCCTCAGATATCTTCTTCTCGTACCAAGGCTCATTTTCAAATGGGATGACGTATTCATGGACTAAATGATCAACCCTATGATTAAGCGATGTGTGAAGGTGCAGATTAATCCCCTTCATTTTCTTCACCATTAATTCTTCAGGCTGAATGGTTTTACCAATTCGCTTACTTTCCGCTTCCATAATCAAATAGTTAAAGCCTTCAATTTCCTGCAATCCCTTATATAATAGGGAATCAAATGTCTTTTGATTATGTCCGTCACCTAAGCCAATTGTTCCAAAAATAGAACCACGATGGCCAGCCATTTCTTCAAGGTCCAATATTGGGTAGCCTAAATTTTTTAAGTTTTTTAAAACCTCTGTCTTTCCTACCCCTGTCAGTCCATGCAGTACAATGGCTTTTTCAGGAATCATCGTTGGAATTTGCTTAAGTATAAATTGGCGGTAGGCTTTATATCCGCCAACTAAGCGCATTGCGTAAAGACCTGCAAATTCTAAAAAAGTAACAACGGCTTTACTGCGCATTCCGCCACGCCAGCAATGAATAATTAGCTCACTGTTGTCTGTAAGAGTCTCCTTAATTTGCTGGAGTAGGTTAGGTATTTTAGGAGATACTAATTCCATTGCTCGCCATCTTGCAATAGCTTGTCCCTCTTTTTTATAAATGGTACCAATCTCTTCTCTTTCCTCATTTGAAAATAATGGGATGTTAATTGCTCCCGGAATGGCACCGTCTTTAAACTCAATAGGTGACCGGATATCAATAATAACGGGGTTTTGTATATTTTCTAATTCCTCTACTGTAAGTTCTCTCATATTTGTCGCTCCTCAATTTGCTGTCTTTGTTCGAATGAGCAAAAAACCGCTTAAACAAACAAAACTTCCAAAAATGGAAGTTTATAATAAATTAATAAATAGTTAACGATGCTAATTGTTTTTAAAAAAATGTCCAGTAAAAGTATAGGCTAATTATATAAGAGATAAACGTTACTATCAAGAAAACATTACTGCCAATTTTGTCTTAGAAAGCAACACTAGCGAAATGGAGTACCTGTTAATTTCTCAACCGCTTTGCAAAACCGAGCCCAGTTCAAAGGAAAACAGTCGGTTCCTTCACTTTCATAAACCCTGCCTTTGGTACTTAATTTTACAGACCAGAACTTTCCTCCAAGAACAATACCCTCCACATTACGATACGCAGGTTCCCATTCCCAAATTTTCATGGAATAAATATCTCGTTTGAAATCTTCTAAGCTCCCATGGAATTTAGCCGGATAGTCGGCAAAAGGTTGTATATTATCCTTATTTCTCCATTCTAGAAAGATAAATCTCTTTTTTATAAAATTCACGCGCACTTGGTTGGAAGCACCAGAGTATTCTTCCATTGTTGCAATTAATGAAAATGGATATTTATCAGGATGTATTGATATTTTTCCACCCTTTACTGTAAATAAGTCCTTTTTCCTTGTGACTATTGATTGAATTTGTGAAGGCTTAAGCGGATTCTCCTGATGTATTTTAAGAATCTTGTTAACTTCCATACAAATAACAGGAAGTGGTAAAGGCCCCTTTTTTTCTAATATAGAAATAATCGTTTCATAAACCTTCATGATTCCTCATCCTTAACTAACACTGTTTGATAAACATTTCCTTCATTCTTCTAAAATTATAGTTAATTAACAGCCAATTGGCTGTAACAAATGGCACTAGTACAATCAGAAATGTCACTATTGACTAAATATATGTAAAATTAGAAAAAGTCTGCCCTAAAACGAGCAGACTGTCAATTATAATATGTTTTTTGCAGGACTTAAAACAGACATTAAGCTTTCTAAACCGCTGAGATCATTTTTATTGAATAAATCAACAATCTTACTGCCTACAACTACCCCGTCACAATGAGAGGATAATTCAACAATTTGACTTTCATTGGATATTCCAAAGCCAGCAACTACAGGCAGAGAGCTTGCAGCTTTTACACTTTCTAAAAATTGACCTACCTTAGCATCAAAATCCTTTCTCGTACCTGTAATACCCTTAACTGTAACAGTATATAAAAAGCCTTTTCCTTTATTTGATATTGTCCTAATTCGCTCTATTGAAGTTGTTAAGGTAACAAGGCGAATTAATTCCAATCCTGCTTCCTCAAGACTCGGGGCAATAATTTCCTCTTCTTCTATGGGAAGGTCAGGAATAATACAGCCATCCACACCAGCTAGTTCAATCGAATGGACAAATTCAGCAATACCAAAGGAATAGATGGGGTTTAAATAAGTCATCAAGACAATGGGGATACTAACCTCCTTTCTCGCTTTCGCAATCTCAGCGATAATTCCTCTTAAAGTCGTACCATTCTCTAATGCTCGAATTCCTGCGCGTTGTATCGTAGGACCATCTGCAACTGGATCAGAGAAGGGGACCCCTACTTCAATCACCGTTGCACCAAACTTTTCTAGAGTCACCAATCTCTCAACTAAACATTCCAAGCCGCCATCCCCTGCCATTATGTATGGGATAAATGCTTTTCTATTTTTCTTTTTTAATTCAATAAAAGTTTTTTCGATTCGATTCATATTTGTCTTTCTCCTTTCAATCTTAATTTCACTGTATCTACGTCTTTATCACCCCGTCCAGATAAGCAGACAACTATCTGCTCCGTTTTGTGCATATTGGCTGCTAGTTTGACGGCAAATGCGATCGCATGTGCGCTCTCAAGAGCTGGGATAATACCTTCAAGCTTTGATAAAAGCTGGAAGGCTTCAAGTGCCTCTGTATCTTTTATCGAGTGGTATGCTGCACGCCCGCTATCCTTTAAATGGCTATGCTCAGGGCCGACTCCGGGATAATCAAGTCCCGCTGAGATTGAGTGTGCTTCTTGAATTTGCCCATCTTGATTCTGTAATAAATACATCAAGGCTCCATGTAGGACGCCTGGACGACCTTTTGTCAGTGATGCAGCATGGAAATCTGTCTCAATCCCCTGACCCGCGGCTTCGACGCCATATAGCCCTACCTGTTCATCCTCAATAAAAGGATAGAACATTCCCATTGCATTGCTCCCCCCACCGATACATGCAACAACAGCATCAGGAAGCTTTCCTTCAATCCTCAAGAATTGCTCTTTTGTTTCCTTCCCTATAACACTTTGAAAATCTCTAACCATAACAGGAAACGGGTGCGGACCCATAACAGATCCTAAAAGATAGTGAGTATCATCAACATGCTCAACCCAATATCTAAGTGCTTCGTTAACGGCATCCTTTAAGGTCGCACTGCCGGAAGTGACACTAACCACTTTTGCCCCAAGCAGTTCCATCCGGAAAACATTTAATGCTTGGCGCTTGATATCTTCCTCACCCATAAAGATAATACATTCCAGATTTAATAAAGCACAAACGGTGGCCGTTGCCACTCCATGTTGTCCTGCACCTGTTTCTGCGACAACTTTTCTTTTTCCCATTCTCACTGCTAGGAGTGCCTGCCCAATGGCGTTGTTAATTTTATGTGAACCAGTATGGTTTAAATCCTCTCTTTTAAGGTAAATTTTTGCACCGTCTGCATGATTAGTTAAGTTTTCAGCTAAATATAGCGGCGTCTCTCTACCAACATAATCGGTTAATAATCTTTGAATCTCGGCATTGTACTGGGGATCCTTCTTAGCAATCGTGTAAGCCGTTTCTAATTCAAGCACTGCTTTCATTAGTGTTTCTGGTACAAATCTTCCTCCAAATAACCCAAAATGGCCCTTTTCATTCGGCAGTATATATGATGTCATTCTTAGTCCTCCTAATTGGCTCCCTTTGCCATAGTAATGAATGTTTTTATCTTGTTTAAATCCTTTACCCCATCTGTCTCTACCCCACTGCTGACATCTACCATATCCGGATTCACTTCCAGGATTGCCGGCAAAATATTCTCTTCATTTAATCCCCCAGCTAGAATTACCCTTTTTCCGCCAAATGCTGTTGGCGGGATGATACTCCAATCAAATGCCAATCCATTTCCTCCACTGTATTTCCCTTTTGGGCCATCAAGTAAAATATATTCACAGGTAAATTTGTCGATAGCCTGTAAACTTGCTATATTTCGTATACTAAAACCTTTTATTACTGGCAGTGAAAGTGACTGGCAAAAGTCATCCTTTTCATCACCATGTAGTTGTATATGGGTAAGGCCAACCTGATTAGCTATGTCTTCAATCACTTCTTTTACTTCGTTGACGAAGACTCCAACCTTGAGGACATCCTTTGGAAGTTGGGCTACGATTTCTTTTGCCTTTTCTTTTGTGATTTTTCTTTTGCTTTGTGCAAAAATAAATCCAATCGCATCTGCACCATATTCGACTGCAGCCCTAGCCGTTTCAATATCACTAATACCGCAAATCTTTACCTTCATTTTTTTAATCCTCCAGCAATTGGCAACCGAAAATCATGAAATGCTTGTTTGATATCTGTACTTTTCATCAGTGCTTCACCCACTAAGACCCCATTTGCCCCCGCTTTTCTGACCCGATTTACATCCTCCTGCTGATGAATACCGCTTTCACTGATTAAAAATGCACCAGATTCTTTAACCCTCGATGCCAAATTTTCAGTTACCTCAAGCATTACATTAAACGTCTTCAAATCACGATTGTTTACACCAATTAACCTTGCTCCCATTTTAATTGCTACTTCTACTTCGTCAAGATTATGAACCTCCATCAATACCTCTAAATCAAGGCTGCTAGCATAGTGATAAAGTTCCAGCAACTTGCTTTCCTCCAAAGCTGCCACAATCAATAAAATGATATCAGCACCCTTAGATGCTGCCTGATCAATTTGAAGCGGGTCAATGATAAAATCCTTACATAGGATGGGGAGTTCAACCACTTCCCTTACTTCTGCTAAATCTGTAAAAGAACCTTTGAAGAAGGTTGTATCCGTAAGCACCGAAATGGCTGAGGCACCATATTTTTCATAAACCTTCGCCTGTGCAGCTGGCTCCACACTATTATTAATCATTCCTTTGGAAGGTGATGCCCGTTTAAATTCTGCAATTATCGCAAGTTCATCTGCATTTTGCAGTTTTTTTATTAATGACCTCTTGGGCTTCCGTTCGATTTTCTCTGGTTTTAATTTCTGAAGCTTTTCAACCTCTATATGTTTTTGCTTTAGGATTCGTTCTAAGATTGTTTCCACTATATCGCCTCCCTTTGATCTGAATGTGATTTTTCAATTAATAAGTTTAATTTTTCAAGGGCAGCACCTGAGTCAATGATTTCCTTGGCTAAATGGATGCCCTCTTGGATTGTTGCGGTTTTACCAGTGGTGAAAATCCCAAGCCCAGCATTTAGTAAGACAGTATCGCGATATGCACCTTTTTCACCTTTTAGTACTTTCAAGAGAATATCAGCATTCTCTTGGGAATCACCGCCCTTTATACAGCTGTTTTCATATTGCGGTAATCCTATTTCTTCAGGAAAAAAGGACTGAATGGAAATCACACCATTTTCTAATACGGTTAGGTGGTTTTCACCCTGCAGTGAGGCCTCATCCATAAAGCCTGCACCGTTGACAACTGTAGCCCGTTTCCTGCCTAGTTTTTGAAGCACCTCTGCAAATACGGTTAGCAGGTCTCTACGGTATACTCCAAGCAATTGATAATCTAAGTCAATTGGGTTAGTTAACGGCCCAATAAAATTAAAAATGGTTGGTATTCTAAGCTGCTTTCGTACGGTCATAACATTTTTTAGCTTTGGATGGACATGGGGAGCGAATAAAAACGTAATCCCGATTTCTTGAAGAATTTCTTCTGTCCTTTCGGCAGGTACATTTAAATTTATTCCTAAATACTCGAGGACATCCGCGCTCCCAGTTTTACTGGAAATGCTTCTGTTTCCATGCTTGGCAACAGGAATTCCCGCGCCAGCAATAACAAAAGCAGATGTTGTACTTATATTAAAACTCGATGATCCATCCCCGCCAGTTCCGCAATTATCCAGGACATTTGGAAGCCTTTTTTTAAAAGAAAGAGTATTTTCCTTTAGTGCTCTAACAATTCCTGTAATCTCTTCAACTGTTTCTCCTTTTGATTTTAATCCCATTAAAAATGCGGCAATTTCACTTTCCGAGGCTTCTTCACCCAATATCATGCCAAACGCAGCTTTCATTTCATTTTCTGATAACGATTTATGTTCAGCCAATTGGAGTAAAAAGTTTTTCATTTTTTCGCTTCCTTTCTATTTCAACTAAAAAGTTTTTTAGAATTTTTTTCCCAGAAGGGGTACCAATTGATTCAGGATGAAATTGCAAACCGAAAATTGGATACTGTCTATGTTTTAACGCCATTACCTCATTGTCATCATCTGCAAGTGAGATACATTTAAGATCTTCAGGCAGACTAGTCTCTTCAACCGTCAAGGAATGATATCTCATCACTTCTAATGGTGACGACAGACAGTTAAATAACTCGCACTGATCATGAGTAATAAATGAGGTTTTTCCGTGTTTTATATATTTTGCTCTGCGTATTTCAGCACCGAAGGCTGCTCCTATTGCTTGATGTCCCAGACAGATTCCCAATATCGGTATCTTTTTATAAAGTCTTTGGATGACTTCAATGCAAATACCAGCCTCTTCTGGCTTTCCAGGACCTGGTGAAAGAATGATTGCTTTCGGACATAATTCTTCAATCTCTTCAATGGTCAACTGATTGTTCCGAAAGACCTTTACCTCCTCGCCTAATTCACCTAAATATTGAAAAAGGTTAAAGGTAAAGGAATCAAAATTATCTATTAAAAGGATCATTTTCCACCCTCCAAAAAGGCTTTTAATTTATTTATCGTTTCTTCATATTCCGATTCAGGATTGGAGTCATGAACAATCCCTGCACCTGCCTGAATATAGGCTACACCTTCTTTTAAAACCATTGTTCGAATCGCTAAAGCAAAATCAATATTCCCATTGGCTGATAAGTAACCGATGGCACCCGAATAGAGTCCGCGTTTAGACTTTTCTAGTACATTAATCAATTCCATTGCCCTGATTTTAGGAGCCCCGGACACAGTACCCGCTGGCAAACAGGAAGCAAGCGCATCAAGGGGGCTGTGATCATTTGTAAGTTCCCCGCTTATTTCGGAGACAAGGTGCATGACATGGCGGAATTTTTCAACCTCCATATATTTTTCAAGCTTCACTGAGCCAAATTCACAAACCTTGCCTAAATCATTTCTGCCGAGATCCACCAGCATTTTATGCTCAGCTAATTCTTTTTCATCTGTTAACAATTCTTTTTCAATCCTCTTATCCTCGTCACTTGTTTTTCCTCTTCTTTTTGTCCCTGCAATTGGATTTGCAATAATATGGTTATTCCTTGTTTTAATCAAGCTTTCCGGAGAAGAACCGATAACTGTATACCCCTCAAATTCGATATAAAACATATACGGAGTTGGGTTATGAGCACGGTGCCTGCGGTAAAGCGATAGGGGTGTACCTTGGAATGGTGACTTCATCCGCCTTGAAAGTACCACCTGGAAAATATTTCCAGCCTTGATATGTTCCTTGGCAATCTCAACATTTTTAATAAATGCTTCCTTTGTACTATCCGATTGGAAACCCGAAAATGTAAAAAGCTCTTCTTCTTGATAAAATTCAGGCTTTTTCAATTCTTCAATTCTTTGCTGAATCCTCTTTTTAATAAATTCATGATTACTGTTCTCCAAGAGTGGAATGCCACAAATTGAAATATTCTCTTCAAGATGATCATAAACAATCACTTCTTCGTAAAACATTAAATGGACATCAGGCATATCTAAGCCGTTTGGATATTCCTCACCTATTTCTTCAAAATGCCGAATTATATCGTAACCAACATAACCAACCGCCCCGCCTAAAAAAGGGAAAAACTCTTCATCAATCTCACTTGCAGGCATTAGTGTCTTTAACAATTCTAGTGGTTTGCCGAATAATATTTTCTTTTCGCCATTCCGATAAAGGATTTGGTTATGCTCACCAGTGGATATGAGTTCGAACGCCGGATCAGCACCTATGAAAGAGTACCGTCCAGAATCATGGTATTTATGTGAACTCTCTAATAGGAATTTCTTATTACCACTAATTTTTTGTAAAATTGAAATTGGGGTGATGGTATCACCTTTTAGCTTTTCTAAATAAATTCCATTTTTTATTAACATTAAAATGGCTCCTCCCTTAAAAAATAAAAAAATCGTCCTCTATATACATAAACATTTATGCATATAGAGGACGATTTTATACCGCGGTGCCACCTCAATTGAAGCAGGAAATCCTGCTCCCTCTTTCAGATACGGGACAATATTCGTCCGATATCTTATCCTTATAACGGCGGAACTCCGTGCAGCCCTACTAATGATTCAAGCTGCCACTCGCAAGTCCATTCCACAAATCCACTCTTACTGGGCTCTCACCTTCCCCAGTTCTCTGTAAAGAATAAAATAAGTGTACTCCTCTTGCTCATCGTATTACGATATTATGTTTTTAAATTAAAAAGAGTCCCCCATCCAAAAAGGACGGAAGACCCGTTATGCCACCTTCATTTGCTAATAAATCAGCTTGATTATCCGGTATCGAAGCATACAAATACGCTTGAATACCTGTCTCTTGTAACGATGAGAGGTTCGCCAAAGCCTACTGACCCTATAGGAGGTTCGGTTTGGAGGCTCAGAAGTCCATTCACTTAAACGTCAACACTGATTTACAGCGGCCATCAGCTCTCTAAAGAATCCGTTAAAGTTACTACTCTTCGTCACTGCCTAATATAAAAGTTTATTATTGTTTTTATATTAACCAGTATTTTATTCAATGTCAACATTAATTTTTAGAATATTTCAATTATACAACCATTACCTTTTCAATCATTTATATTTCGAAAACCTAATAATTCCATTAAAAGGATTAACAATCCTTAGTTAATTTCAACTAAACAAGTCAATATTAACAGTAGCACATTTGAAGGTGGGGATATTAATTTAATGGAACACATGGAACAATTATGCCTTGATACAGGGGATAAGAAAAAAAAATCGTCTTCAGGCGGGAAGAAGAAGTCTACTGAGGTTTCAAAGCAAAAGTGGGCAATTCTTTCACTATCTTCCATTCCATTAGTTATGACATTAGGGAATTCGATGCTCATTCCGGTATTACCATCAATGGAAAAAAAATTATCCATTACTTCCTTTCAAACCAGTATGGTTATTACTGTTTACTCGATTGTAGCCATCTTTTTAATTCCTGTGGCCGGATATTTATCAGATCACATTGGCAGAAAGAAGGTCATTATCCCTAGTCTCATTATAGCTGGAATTGGCGGATTGATATCCGGTTGGGCTGCTTGGAAGATAGATAATCCATATTGGTTAATATTAGCTGGACGTGCCCTTCAAGGTGTCGGTGCAGCTGGGGCAATGCCCATTGTTCTACCTCTCGTAGGAGATATGTTCAAAAGTGACGATGACGTAAGCAGCACACTTGGTTTAATTGAAACCTCTAACACTTTTGGGAAGGTATTAAGTCCTGTATTAGGGGCCTTCTTAGCAGGATTTTTCTGGTTTTTACCGTTTTTTTCTTTTCCAGTCTTTTGTTTCATTTCAGTCCTGATGATGATTTTTTTAGTCAAGTGTCCGAAAACTACATCGAAACCAATTCCTTTTAAACAGTTCTTCATCAATGTGAAGAAGACATTTACTGAAAAAGGATCTTGGTTATATGCTATATTTTTTATCGGCGGAATTCTCATGCTAGTTCTTTTTGGGATTTTATTTTACCTCTCAGAGATTTTTGAAACAGTATATGGTATAAAAGATATGAAAAAAGGCTTCTTTCTTGCCTTACCGCTTGGTGCACTTTGTTTAGCATCTTTTATTAGCGGAAAAGTTATTAAGGAAAATAAAGTGTTAATGAAATGGATAACCTTTTGGGGAATCATCGCTACAGCACTCTCCATTGCTGCCCTATGGTTTTCAATCAAACTTTGGTTTTTGTTAAGTATGTTTTTAATTAGCGGTGTAGGGATTGGTGTTGGTCTCCCTTGTCTAGATGCCTTGATTACGGCAGGCATAGAAAAGGAAGAGCGTGGGACCATATCCTCAATTTATAGTTCAATGAGATTTATCGGAGTAGCTGCCGGCCCTCCGATTATTGCCGTGCTGATGAAACACTCTACCGCATGGATATTCATATCACTTAGTAGCCTTAGTATAATTGCAGCATTCATTGCCTTAATAAAAATTAAACCTGGAACACATGGCGAGCAATAAAAAGGAGCTGGAAAAATCCTCCAGCCCTTTTTTTATAAACAATTAACTATTCAATCATCCAACATTAATATTGGAGCTTTTCTAATATGGACTTAACCACTCAGAGTCGCGATTTATACAGACGTGACATTTTTCCGTTCCGATTTGAAAAGTATTAAACGTTTGCCCGCAGCTTTCACATTGCTTCTTCTGGAACATTTCTTCCCTTTCATTTTTCCTTTTCAGATCTTCTCTTATTTGAATCGCATTTTCAGGGCAAATATCTGTACATGAAGTACAATTTACACATTTTCCGTTATCAATTTGCAGAGTGGTTTCATTTATCGTAAAAACATCCTCTGGGCAAAGCGAGAAACACGCCTGACATAGCGTACAATCATTTGTGTTTAATTCAACTGAGAAAAATTGATAACCAGGAAAATACTTTGAAAGTTTCCAGCCATCTGGCTCCATTTGCCAGGAGGCAGGTGTGAGACTTTTTGCTAGTTGTTTCCCCTCTGTTTGAAAGTTTCCAAACAGTGCTCTTCTCGATAATTTCTCACTACAAGATTTCATGGTTATGTGTATTTCCGTTTCACCAAGCATGGTCAGCCGCTCATTCGCTTCTGCAACAACTGATTCCCATTCTTGATTTATCAGCGTTTGCCCCGCTTCAATCAATTTCATCCCTCTTTTTTTATAAATAAGCAATTCTTTTAGGGAAGGTGTGTAGGTATGGTCAAATAATAAACTCCCTTTTTCAAAAACTCTGTTTGCTGCTAAACCCTCAATTCCCGAAAGCGGGCAGGCTATCATGCAAGCACCGCACATTGTACATTTATTCGTATCGATTACTAGTAAATGCTCTTTAAAAACAATTGCTTCATGCTTACACTGCTCCAAACAATAGCTACATGTTGATTTACGGTTTCTTGCTCTTGTACATTTTGATGTAATTATTGTTTCTACATGCAAGCTTTCAAGCCATTTTGTGAGTACTGACATGTCATCACCAACTCAAGTCTTGATCGTTACTATTATATTTTCGCGTCTTTATGTGGTGTAATTACGAGATTTGGATTGGTAATATTAGCTTTCGGCATACCTTTTATCTGACTGATATCACCATATTTTTTTCTTAATTCATCAATCGGTCCGTATTCAATTGCACCCATCGGGCAGGTAGCGACACAGACAGGGTCTTCTCCCTTTTCCTGTAGATCCATACAGAAGTTACATTTATTTGTTTTAAATGTCTCTTTATTATACTGAGGCCCACCATATGGGCATGCTGCCACACATAATTGTGTTCCTGCACAAATATCTTGATCGATCGTAACAATACCGTCTTCTTTTCGCTTGATTATTGCTCCTGTAGGACAGTTCGGCAGGCATTTAGGGTGTTTACAATGATTACAAGCGATTGAAAAATAAAACGACTTCACATTTTGAACCATTCCATTTGTTGGCTGTTGAATAAAGGATCCCTCTTCGTACGTATAAACCCTACGAAAATTAACACCAACCTCTGTATTATTTTTATCCTTACACGCCACACTACATGCCTTGCAGCCAAGGCAAAGGCTTTGATTTATGTAAAAACCAATTTGAGCCAAGACACTCACTCCTTATGCTTTTTTTACTTCAACAAGGTTTGTTAACTGCGGATTCGCTTTTGCGAGTGCTGTCGGTCTTTGTGATGTAAGTACATTCGCCGATCCTCTTTGGTCGATTCCATTTTTGTCAGGTGAGTACCATGCCCCTTGAGGGATGCCAGCCACTCCTGGAGTGATACGAGGCGTTACTTTTACATCAATAAATAAACTGCCGCGGTCATTAAAGACTTGAGCTCTGTCGCCATCCTTTATTCCGCGCTTCGCGGCATCCTTAGGATTCAGCCACATTTCTTGCTTTGCCGCTTCCTCCAGCCACGGCATGTTATCATAGGTCGAATGGCATCTGCGCTTATAATGCCAGTTAATTAATTGTAGTGGATACTTCTCAATTAATGGATCTTCCGGCCCTTCCCACGACGAAATGTATTTCGCAATGGCCGGAATCTCTTCGTGCTGATTCATATCCCAAAGAGCTTTTGAGAAAAGTTCAATTTTCCCCGAAGGTGTTTCAAAGGGGTTATTCTCCAAATCATCTATTTGTGCTTTAAATCCTACCAATGGTTCATCAAATTTAAAATGATGGACACCCTTCTTGCGGAACTCTTCAAAGCTAGGAAAGGTTGGGTCAAGTTCTTTTTGTGTTCTTTCTACACTTTCCTTAACCAGGTCGAGGATGGTTCTTCCCTCTGTAAATTGTTCCTTTACCCCTAATTTATCAGCAATCTCTGCAAATACATCATATTCATTTCGACATTCATAAAGAGGATCAATAGTTTTATCACCAAAAACAACATAATCACCAAAACACCAAGGAACACCTATATCATAACGCTCGAAGAACGTTGTGCCAGGAAGTAAAATATCTGCAAATTTAGCGCTTGGGGTCATAAATAAATCACTGACTACAATAAATTCGACTTTACTTTCATCCTCTAGCAGTTTAGTGGTTTTATTAATATCAGCATGCTGATTTACGAGCATGTTTCCTGCCATATTAAAGATTAGCTTTATATTCGTCGGTAACTTCTCTGTTCCTTGTAATCCATCAGCGGCTGTCATTTCTGTTCCTTGTTCTACCGCTTTGGTCCAAAGGAAGCAGGGTATAGAAGCTTTTACTGGGTTATCATAAGATATTGGGTAAACAATGTTAGACCTGTTCCAGTATCCTGTTCCTGCTGCCCATCCACCAAGTTTTCCAACATTTCCTGTTAGGCAGGCAAGCTGTGCACCTCCACGCATGAACTGCTCACCAAATGCCTGTCTCTGGGCTCCCCAACCTTGTATAAGTGCTGCAGGTTTTGTCCCTGCATACTCTCTGGCGATCTCACGAATCTTATCCGCTGGTACACAGCAAATCTTTTCTGCCCATTCAGGTGTTTTTGCTACTCCGTCTTTTTCACCTAATAAGTAACTTTTTAGAGATTCGTCCTTTGGAATACCATCAGGCATCTGGTCGCCATCAAATCCAATACAATACTTGCTAAGGAATTCTTGATCATGTAAATTTTCAGTGATAATGACATAGCCCATCGCATCCATCATTGCATTATCTGTTGATGGCAGAATTGGAATCCACTCATCAGCAAAGGCAATTGCAGTATCGGTATACCTTGGGTCAATAACAACAATTTTTGCTCCATTTTTCTTTGCTTGCTTTAAATATTCACGATACGGGGTCGAGAATATCATTTCTGCTGGATTTTGTCCCCAAAGAATAATGTATTTCGAGTGTAAAAGGGAATCGAAGCTACTTCCAGAATTGTTAGTTCCATATGTATAAGGGGTTGCAACATTTCCAGCACCTGAACTGTAATCGTTTCGAAAATTCAAGAAACCACCCGTTATGGATAATAACTTCCTTACAGATGCACTACCGCCATGAAGCCCCCAGGATTGTCCAGAAGCATAATTGTCGTATCTTGATTCAGGTCCATAGGTATCACCAATTCGTTTCACTTCAGAGGCGATTGTGTCGATTGCCTCTTCCCAAGTAATTTTTTCGAATTTTCCCTCTCCCCGTTTACCTACCCGTTTCATAGGATATTTAAGGCGATCAGGATGATAAAGCAAATTCCGATAGTTTCTTCCACGCACACATGCCCTAAGTGGCGGGGTAGATAAATCCCCGCTTTCCTGTGAATCAGTTGCTACACGAACAACTACTCCATCCTTTACATATGCCTTTATCACACAGCGTCCTCCACAGTTATTTATACTGCAGGTAGAAACAATTTCATCAAATTCACTTGCATTAGCTACCTTTTTATTTTCTTGATTATCAATTAATAATTTTGTGCCTACACCACCAGCAATTACGGGAACACCAATTGCTCCTGTCCATTTCAAGAAAGTTCTACGCTGCATTTTATTCGTCAATACGTCCTTTAGTGGGCTTCCATCTGACATTAGTTAATGCCTCCCTTAACATCATTCAATAACTGCAAAGAAAAACGTATAAATTTTTTGTGAATATATTCACATACAAGTGAAGAATAAATCACAGAATATTTTATTTCGTTATCTTAATACCTTAATTTTACTGTAAAGTTATTAAATTTATATTAAAAATGAGATCGTTCACATTAAATTCATAATAGTCATCCATAAATTGATAACAATTTATGGTCGAAAAGTGTCGATTGTTTCTAGTTCCTAGCGAAAATTGTATATAATAGAAAGGACGAAAATTTGTAAAGGATGATTATATTGAATATTACTGGACATACAGTTGAAAAGCTCGAAGATCCATTCGGATTACTAAGTGGTGACCGTTATGAATTTTTTCTTGAGATTGAGGTAGAGGAAGAGGATGAGCTTTATTCTGATAAAGGAGTAGAAGTAAGAGTTATTTTTGTTGTTGATGAAAAGGGACCAAGAATTTCTCACTATCATTTGTTTGAGTCAGGTACAGAGAAAGTTCTTGATTTTGAATTAGAGGACGAGGAAGAACTGTTAGTATTTAATTATTGCAAGGAAAATTTATAAATAAAGCTGTGTTAAACTTGGAGGTTGATTTGCGCTCCAGGCACTTCGCTTTCCGCGGGCGTGCCGTGGAGCCTCCTCGGCGCTTAAGCGCCTGTGGGGGCTCCACAGCCCCGTATTCCCGCAGGAGTCTTCGTGCCTTTCGCTCCAATCAACCTGTTTATTGCTACACCAATATCATTTAACCCAACCTAAAAAAAACAGGGAGTTTATTCTCCCTGCTTACCATTACATTACATAAAGTTTTTGCTGTGGTTGTGAATGACCTGTAGTTCTTTTGTACCTTGGCTCATTTCACTTTTACATACTGGACAAAGGGGAATCTCACTACTCTTAAAGTTATCACGGATCCAGACATTACACGAATCTGAAGTACATTCCCAAACTTTTGTTTCTTCTAATTTGATTTCTTCATCATTTCTTCTACCAAATGCCAAAACACTTCACCCCTTGTACTATTTTGCATGACTGTATCTTTGCACTTGCGCTTAGATGATAATAGCTAATGAAAAATATCCATATATATATATAAAAGGTGATGCCTTAATGGTGCATCACCTTTTTATTCCAAAGATTAAATAGCAGTTACGTTAGCAGCTTGTGGTCCGCGAGCGCCTTCAACGATTTCGAAAGATACTGCTTGACCTTCTTCTAAAGTTTTGAAACCTTCTGATTGAATAGCTGAGAAGTGTACGAATACATCTTGACCGCCTTCAGCTTCAATAAATCCAAAACCTTTTTCTGCATTAAACCATTTTACTTTACCGTTGTTCATGGATAGTACCTCCAATAATTTGTTTCACTTTAAGTTACCTTGGTCATTAAAACAAAAAAGTCATAATGCACATTTGGGGTAATAGACATCACCCACATTCCGTGCAGTTACGACTACCTAATCCAAAAAATATATACCGAACTTAAAAGCGTACCTTTATATTAACCTATTTTTCTCAAAAAGTCAATGTTAATTCATATATGAGACCAGTAACCTAGCAAATTTGCACCTTACACTTTGGAAAAATCCGCTTGTATAAATATTTCCATAAAATGATCTTTAAATTTCTGAATATCTATTTCCATACCAATGTAATCCAGTGTTTCCTCAGGTTCTTCATCAGGTTTTGGGCGAAAATCAGCTATACTTTTTCCTTTGGACTTGCCGAATTCTTCGACGCGGACTCTCCGTCGGATATATTTTACTAAACCAGGCTCCGTTAATGCCATTAATGGGATAACATCATGAAGTGGAGCTCCCTTAATACCAGGTATATTTTTTTGATAGGCTTTATAATAATAATCAAACGCTGGTTTAAGTAACGGTTTAAAAGGAGTATGGCTATTTTCACTTAGTAGGTCAATCATTTCTGGTGTTATAATTGCCTTATTTGTAACATTCAATGGATACAAAAATATATTATGTCCTTTTTCCATAACCATGTTTGAAGCGATAGGGTCAGAATAAAAATTCGCTTCCGCTTCTGCTGAAATATTCCCTGGAACCAAAAAGGCACCGCCCATAACATATAATGCTGAAACGTCTTTCAATGCGTTATCCCCATACAAAATAAACATAAGAGAAAGTTCAGTCAATCTTCCTATATTTACGATAACTAGGTTTCCTTGATATTCTGTAATAATTTCTAGGATTTTGTTTATATCATAAATATTTACACTTTTTAATGTATCTGAAGGCATTATTGGACCAAGACCTTCCTTGCCGTGTATCTCTGGATAATAATCGACTGGTTCACCAGATAATGGACCTGCTGCACCTGCAATAATCGGGATATCTTTTTGCCCGCTAAGATTAATCAAGTACGACGTTACCTTTACAGATTGCTCTTTAGGTGTATTTCCATAACCGCTAACAATTCCAACTAGATTAATTTGTGGATTAAGTAAGGCGTACATAATAGCAAAGGAATCATCGACACCAGGATCCGCAAACAAGAGTACATTAACAGCCATTGCCTCTCCCCCGTTTCCATATATCCTATGAAAAGGCACAGATATTAAGTACATTTGTTCACTAAGGAAATAGAACCAATTATATTGTCTAATTTCGTTACACACAAAAACCGATTCACTATTTGAATCGGCTATATGCTATCCGCTTAGAATCATGCTTCTTTTTTCACTTTTGGTGTTGCTCTTTTCCTTGGAGCAGCAGCTTTCTTTGGCTTTGCCTTATCCGTTGGCTTTGTCCGATCAATAGAAGCCTGTAAGGCTGCCATTAAATCGGTAACATTTGATGCTACCTCTTTTGTTGCTGCCGTTACTGTTTCTTTTCCTGTTCGTTTTGAATCTATTAGTTCTAATAATGCGGTACGGTATTCATCTGTATACTTTTCAGGTTCAAATTCTGTTGTCAGTTGATCAATCAGCAGAATGGCTGTATCCAATTCACGTTTCGTTACTTTATCCTCTGCTGGTACATTCGGCACATCACCTGCACGTCGAACCTCGTCCGGATAATGTATGGTTTCCATAATTAATGTATTTTCATAAACCCGAATAACCGCGAGCTGTTCTTTGGAACGGATAATTATTTTTGCTAATCCTACTTTTTGTGATTCCTGCAAGGCCTTGCGCAGAAGGGAATAAGCTTTTCCCCCACCTTCATTTGGAGACATATAATAAGTGCGATCATAGTAAATTGGATCAATTTCTTCCATTTTGACAAAATCAATGATTTCTACAGCCTTATCTTCATTTTCCTTACGAAGTTTTTCAAGGTCATCATGCTCAAGTACAACAAATTTCCCTTTTGTATATTCGTACGCTTTGACAATCTCTTCGGGTTTTACCTCTTCTTCACACACAGAGCAAATTTTTTCATATTTAATCGGTGCATGACATTTATTATGAAGGGTTCGGAGTTTGATATCCTTATCTTCTGTAGCAGTGTGCAACTTAATTGGAATATTTACTAGTCCAAAGCTGATGCTGCCTTTCCACATGGTATGCATAGATAAATCTCCTATCTTTTTGTCATTATCTTGCGTTAATTACGGTTCATCCATTCGTAAAAACAAATGGTAAAGAATGAATCTAAACGAAATGTAACAAAATAATAAAAAAGAAAGGAAACATGCTATGAAACCGATGCTGCCAAGTCTAACATTTGATTTATCCTTACACCCAGATTGGCTGTACGAGGTTAAATATGATGGTTTTCGAGCAATTTTAGAATGGAGTTCAAACGGAATTGAAATAATTAGCAGAAATGGAAAACCACTATTACCCCAGTTTCCTGAGATCAAGGAATTTTTGGTGAACCATGAAGATCAATTCAAGTCATTCTTGCCAATTAAGCTCGACGGTGAACTTGTTTCTCTAGAGAATCCCTATAAATCCAATTTTTCAGCCGTTCAAGTCAGGGGACGTTTGAAGTCTGCTAAAAAAATCACCGAATCTATTACTAAATCCCCTTGCCATTTAATGGTGTTCGATATCCTCATGCTCGCAGGTAAAAATCTGAGCTCTATTCCTTTTGATAAGCGGAAGAAGGAATTAACAACTTTTTTTCAAAAAGTTGGGCTTTCAACCACCGCTGATCCTTATAGTGACCAACTACTTCAGTTCGTTCAGCCATATAAGGATTTTCATTACTTATGGGAAAAGGTTGTTTTACATGACGGTGAAGGAATAATTGCCAAGCATAGGAACAGTATATGGGAGGAAGGAAAACGGACATTACAATGGTTGAAGTATAAGAATTTTAAATTTGTAAGCTGCTATATTACTTCATATGATAAAACGAATGGTTACTTTTATGTGGGTGTATATAAAGATAATCAGATTCATGGTATTGGACAAGTTCTATTTGGCTTTAAGCCGGATGAAAAGGCTGCTCTTCAACAGACCATCAAACAAAATATGCTTTCTGAAGATAACCAATTTATTTATGTACATCCTGCTATTTGCCTTGAAGTGAAGTATTTAGAACTCTATGAAAATCAGTTACGAGAACCCCATTTTGACCGCTTTCGCTTTGATTTGGAGCCAAAAGCCTGTACATATGAGGAATTCTTATTTAAACAAAAAAACCTACCTGCTGATTTGGAGATAACACACCCTGACAAACCACTTTGGAAGGATCACGATATCCAGAAGGCGGATTATATTCTTTACTTGAGAGAAATAGCACCGTATATGCTGCCTTTCTTAGAAAGCCGGTTATTAACAGTGATTCGGTACCCGCATGGGATGTTTGGTGACCCTTTTTATCAAAAAAATTGTCCTGAATATGCTCCCGAATTTGTTAAGACACACCTTGAAGATGGAATTGATTATATTGTTTGTAACAACCTTAAAACACTGATCTGGCTGGGAAATCAATTAGCAATAGAATTTCATATTCCATTCCAAACAATTAATAGTAAGGGGCCAAGCGAAATTGTCTTTGATTTAGATCCACCTTCCAAGGAAGATTTCCATTTAGCCATTAAAGCTGCCATCATGATAAAAGAAGTCCTTGATCAATTAAACTTAATTGGTTTTATCAAAACCTCAGGGAATAAAGGCTTACAAATCTATCTGCCTTTACCAGAGGATGTTTTCTCATATGATGATACGCGTCTATTCACCAGCTTTATTGCCGATTACTTAATCTCAAAAGATCCTGATTCTTTTACAATTGAACGGATGAAGAAAAAACGCGGAGGAAGACTTTACGTCGATTATGTACAGCATGGTGAAGGTAAAACCATCGTTGCACCTTATTCTATGCGTGGAAATGAACATGCTGGGGTGGCAACACCGCTTTTCTGGGAGGAAGTTCACATGAAGCTCGATCCTAAAACCTTTAATATGGGAAACGCATTAAAGCGTCTTCAGAAGCAAGGAGATCCATTTAAGAATTACATTCAAACTAAATCTATCCAGCCTTTTTCCCCTGTACTGGAAATATTGAAAAACGGGAAAAAAACAAAAGGATAAGGGATTCCTTATCCTTTTTGAAGGAAAGACTGTACTTCTGTTTGAAGCTTTTGATAGGCCATCTGTTCCGAAAAATCACCTTTATTAGTTACAGCAAACGAATTTTTTTCTAAGTCTACTTCAACGGTTGCTTGATATAGATACGTTGCATTCCCAATCAAATCGATAGAATAATCTCCTTCCGACCGATGAACAACACACTGAACCTTTCCGCCATTGTTATAAACATTAATCGGCTGATCGATTTCATTTAAATTCTGCAGGCATGTGATAAGGGATGAGGCTGACATCGCTGTTCCGCAAGCATTTGTAAAACCAACACCCCGTTCAAAGGTGTTTACATAAATGTTACCTGGATTTATAGATTTGACAAAGCTAACATTGACCCCATCAGGAAACAGTTCATTGGGTTCATTTACCCGCTCACTAATCTGTCTTTGAAGCTCTGATTGCAATTGGTCTGTATCAACAATGGCGATTAAATGCGGATTAGGCACCGCAAGAGCTGAAAATGATAACTCTGATGATAATTCTGGTATCTTTTCATTAACCAATGTTGGTTGATTTAGTTTAAGCGGAAGGTCTGTTAATTTAAATGAAACTGGAGAAATCTCTACCTGATAGGTGGGCACATTAGGGTATAAATCTGCTTGTTTACTTACCCGCAAATTTGCTTTCATCGTTTCAATTACACCTTCCTGCCTCTGAAGCTTTTCACAAATATATCGAGCCACAAGCCGCAGTCCATTTCCACACATGGAGGCCTCAGAACCATCTGCATTAAAAACCCGCATTTTTCCATCGGCATGATTACTATTCATAATAAATAAAATTCCATCGGCCCCAAGGTCTGAATGACGATTACATAATAAACGAGCAAGCACTGCTCGATCATTTTCAGAAAATGTATAGGGGTTAGCTTTTTCATCGATTAGTAGAAAATCATTTCCTGAGCCATGACCTTTAATTAAATCAATTTGCACGATTAAAACCTCCAAAAACGAAATTGAGAAATTTACATCCTATTCTATCAAACAATTGATTCAATTGGTACTTTTCTTATCTTTCACTAAAATATTCATTAATTAAAAAAGACATCCTCAACAGTTTGTCCTTATTATTTAGATTTTCAGCGAAAGAAAGTACAGGAGTATTTGGTTCTGGGAAGAGATCTCTCCACTCAACTGGCATCCAGCCACGGCGTAAACTTCCTTCCTGCTGGCTAAACTTGTTCAAGACTTGTTCATCCATAAAGTATGACGAACCTTCTACAACGCCGATAAATTCACCAGTTTCACTTAACAACGACTTCTTACTTTTCAGCAAAGCACACTTTTCTTTTTCAAAACAACCCAAATATTCATTATTTTGATTATAGACTTCAATCCTAGTCGATTTTTTCCCGATCATCTTATAAAAGGCAATAGCTTGGTTATCTCTCGAATATAGGGTATAAATCGTAGGTTTTCTAAGAGGACTCACTCCTTCTTCCCGGCATTTCCTTATCTCCCCTGCTAGATGACCCGTGGGAAAATAAAGGTATACCTTGGAGGAAAGTGTGTTCATAAAAACGACTAGCAAATGGCGGGAATCAAATAGGGATTGATAGTAGCTTTCTGCTGCCGGCATATGTCTACCAATCGAAATCGATTGCCTCTTCCTAAAAAGATAGAATTGATAACTAATAATACTGTAAATGAAAAATGGTAAAGTTAAAATCATGATTTGCTTGCTTTGAAGGAATGAAAGATTACCCATGACAATGATAATCGGGGGAACTAACGCCATGATACTTGCATTTAAGTGGACATTAGCAGTATCTCTATAGAACTCATGTATTTTCATCTGGAAAACTCCTTAATAATTCCTCTTACAATAGTCTATTAAACGCAAGAGTAAAAAATGATAGAAGTTTTTCATCAAAATCCAAGCCCATGCTACTAAAAAAAATGAAAGAGACCAATTACTAGCCTCTTTCAATCATAACTTTGAATTATGTTGTCGCAAGCTCTTTTTTCTTAAAAATTATCACACTTAGCCAAAGCAGGGTCATTATGATTGCAGCAGCAAGTAAGCTTGCTGGGAGAGTATGTTCAGGCAATTCCCCTGTCACAAGCCCTACGCTTGCATAGCTAGTTAGCTGTGCAGGACTCCATTCCAACAAATGGGATAAAGTACCGCTTACAATACTTAGAATAAGAACAAGTGCCAAGGAACTAAACCCTGCCATACCAGGAGTAATTAGTGAGCTGCTAAAAAATACGGTAATCGTGAGAATGACAGTGAGCCAGAGTCCATATAGCAGATAAGATAGAAAAAACTCCCCAATTGGAACCCACTCAAATAGTTGTCCAGTATAATACCAGGTTGCAAAATATCCAATAAAAAACGACAGCCATACTAAAAGAAGACTTCCAGCCCATTTGGCGGTAACATAAGATAGATAGGATACTGGTTTAACAAGAATCATTGCCGCTACTCCACTTTTTCTTTCACCGGCAATTAGTCCCATCGTACTTAGGACAATGATTAACACGCCAATGGTTGAGTATTGACCAAGGCCAGCAGCTAACACTTCTTGCGCCGATGGGATTGGGATTTCAATTTTTGTTCCATCAGGCAGCCCGCCAAGTGAATCTAGTATTTGCGGCAAATAGTAACTTGTTAATGGTTCTGTAACGCCCAATAAAATAAAGGTGATAGGAACCCAAATCCATTTATAATTTCTCCACATCTCGAGGATTTCCTTTTGAACTAACGTCAGCCACTGGCTCATTTGCCCACCACCTTCATAAACACATCTTCAAGCTTCATACTGCTAATTTCGAATTTTTCAAGCGGCCAATTTTTTTCAATCACTTCTTTTAAAAACTCCTTCCTGGCACGTTCAACATCCTTTACAAAGATGCTAATTTTATTCCCTTCCTGCTGGACGGACAACGTTAAAGTGTGAGTAGAAAAAGCCTTTATGTATTCAGCTGGATTCCCCCGAAAAAATAAATCGATTTTTTCTTGTTGATACCGTTCACGCAATTCTCCCATCGTTCCTGATTCAACAATTTCCCCATTATGCAGGAATAAGATTTCATCACAAACTTCCTCAGCATCATTCAGGATATGTGTCGAAAAAAGAATCGTTGTTTCTTTTTTCAATCCTTCGAGAAGTTCCAAGACCTCTCTTCTGCCAATTGGATCCAAAGCGGAAACAGGTTCATCGAGCATCACAAGCTGGGGACGATGGATTAATGCTTGAGCAATACCTAGCCGCTGCTTCATACCACCTGAATATTTACCTATCCTTCTAGCCTTTGCTTCTGCAATCCCTACAAGCTGCAGGAGCTCTACCGACCTTGAGCTTGCTTCTTTTTTCGATAAACCAGCCAGTCTCCCAACATATACTAAAAATTCAAATCCTGACATCCAATCATAAAAGACAGGAAACTGGGGAAGATATCCAATTAAATGTCGAATATCCCCGCTTTTTTTTACACCTGCAAATGTAATGGATCCATCGGTTGGTTTCATTAACCCTGAAAGCATCCGTAGCGTTGTCGTTTTGCCTGCTCCATTTGGGCCCAAAAGAGCTGTACATTTTCCCTTCTCTAATTCAAAATCAAGCCCCTTAATCACTTCTGTCTCTTTAAAACTCTTTTTTAATCCACTTATTTTAATAAGTGTCATTAGTTATTTCTCCTTCCAATTACGAAGTATAGAATCGGACCGATAATATTTACGAATAAAATAATAAACACCCAAAGTATTTTTGGACCATTCGTCCTCTCGGTGCGCGTTAAATCTACAAGCGCCACAATTAATAAAATAAGTTGGATGATAAGAAGAGGCGCGACAAGTCCCCAAGGTATACTTGCTAGAAAATCCATAATATCCCCCCTAGTTTTTTTACAATTATATGACGTTTATCCAGTAAAAACGTTCAAAGCCCAGCAAAAATTTTTGCTGGGCTTTGAATAATATTAATTATTTAATTACCCTAAAGATTAATGGAAATCTATATTCATTTCCTTCATAGGCTTTAACCGCTGCAATAATTGTAAATACAAACAGCATAATTCCCAATGCCCATAACAAAAATATACCAATTAACAGCAGTACTAATATCCCACTAACGATTCCATAAACGGTGTAGGAAATAAAGAAGTTAAAATATTCTTTTCCATGATAATCGATAAATGCTGACTCATCCTTTTTAATTAACCAAATAACCAGAGGTCCAATAATTGGTGCAAAAAAACTAATTACATAAAGAACAGCAGCCAATGTTCTTTCTTCATTTTTTACCATTTTCTATTCCCCCACGGAATTTATTTGTTTTTTGTTCCTTCCTTAATATTTACGCAATATCTAAAAAAAGGTTTCATCCTTACATAAAAAATTCCTTTCGAAGAACCCCTCCTAGGTAAAATGGATAAAATATTATTATTAAGTGAAGAAAGGTATTATTATGACAAAAATACTTCTAAAGAATGCTATCGTCTATCCGATTACCGCAAAACCCATTAAAAAGGGAGATGTCTTGATTGAAGATGGAAAGATAAAAAAGGTTGGTTACAATCTCTCAATGGCAGCAGGGGTTAAGATTATCGATTGCACCAATCATTATCTTTTGCCAGGATTTATCGATGTCCATACACATTTAGGTCTTTATGATGAAGGAACCGGTTGGGCTGGGAATGACGCCAATGAAACAACAGAGGCATTAACCCCTCATATCCGAGCAATTGATGGTGTCTACCCATTGGATCCAGCATTTAATGATGCAGTTAAATGTGGCATTACAACTGCACATGTGATGCCCGGAAGTGCAAATGTGATTGGTGGGACCACTTCAGTTATTAAGACCATCGGCAAAAACGTAAAAAAAATGATTATTCAGGAAATTGCCGGTTTAAAAATAGCTTTGGGAGAAAACCCTAAAAGAATTCACAGTAATGGAAATAACGATTCCATTACAAGAATGGGAATAATGGGGATGCTTCGCGAAACCTTCTACCAAGCGATTCATACCGATAATCCCGAGAATTTAAGAATGGCACCGCTTGTAATGGCTCTGAAACGAGAAATTCCCGTACGAATCCACGCTCATCGTGCCGATGATATCATAACTGCCTTACGCTTTGCCGAGGAATTTAACCTTGATTTAAGAATTGAGCATTGTACGGAAGGCCATTTAATTGCTAATGAGTTAGCTGGTATAAATTTAATGGTTTCTGTTGGTCCAACATTAACAAGAAGGTCAAAAATCGAGTTGAAAAATAAAACTTGGAATACCTACCAGGCACTTACCTCACATGGTGTCGAAGTATCGATTACAACGGACCATCCCTATACACCAATCCAGTATTTAAACGTATGTGCAGGTATAGCTGTTCGCGAAGGACTTTCGGAACAAAAAGCGCTTGAGGGAATCACTATTCTTCCAGCGAAAAACCTAAAATTGGAGGATAGACTCGGCAGTATTGAAGAAGGAAAAGAGGCAGATTTAGTTCTGTGGAATCACCATCCCTTTCATTATTTAGCAAAGCCGAAGTGGACGATGATTGGCGGGGAAATAGTCTATTTAAAAGCGTAGGAAAATGTAGAAATTTGGCAGAAAATTTTCAACAAAATTCTATAAAAAAACTATTTATTTTTTTGTTATTTTCTTGTATGATACTCTAAGTGAAACCGAATAAGGCCTTAAAATCTGGAGGTTTACAACTAAATTATTTAACACAAAAAATGAAATAGGGAAGGCAAATGGTGCGCCACCAGTTTTACTGGTTCTAGTGGGTTCGATTCCCACCCCGGAATTTTTTAGTAACTTTATATAAAAAATTTCGAGGGTGGGCCGCTTCTTTAAACATGGAATCGGAGTGCCCTATGGAGGGAAAATCATGCTTAAAAAACGTGATCTTCATGACAGCCACATTTTATACGAACTAATGCAGCATCCAGATGTCTTCCCTTTCGTTCGTCAAAAATGCACTTCATATGAAGAATTCTTATTTATGACAAAACAAACATTGGAATCAGAAGAGCGCGGTGAATTAATTTCACGGACGATTCTTGACGAGTGGGGTGTTCCCATCGGGACGATTAATTTGTTTGATATTGAAGATAATGCTGGGTTTCTAGGAACCTGGCTTGGAAAACCGTATCATGGAAAGGGCTATAATTCCCCTGCAAAGGATGCCTTTTTTCAAGAGCTGTTTTACACAATGGAAATTGAAACGATCTTTATGCGTATCCGTAAAGTTAATATCCGCTCACTAAAAGCGGCTGAAAAACTTCCATACGCAGTTAAAGCAAACGAAACAAGAAAAACCATTTATGAGCAATTAAATGCAAATGGTGACATTTATGACTTATATGAAATTCCAAAAGACCTATACACCTTACACATAATGCGAAATGGTTCCCAGCAGAACGAAGCCTCGCATTTATTGGAAGCATAAAAAAAGCAATCGGAGATGTGTCCGATTGCTTTTTCATAATATGTTAATCAGTTACATCCTGTTCCATTGCTGTATTAATTTCACTAATCCCCATTTGGAGCAAAAATTCACTTAGTTCCTCATTCGTTAACGTTTCAAAACGCCCATCATGAAAAATCACTTGAGTTTGATTAGGATTAATGCGATTCATATTAAAACCCATATTCCTTGCTCCTTTCATAGATATTTTTACTATTATCCACAAAAGAAACAATTTTCATTCAATGAAATCAAATTGTTCAAAAAATTATAAAAGGTGTTATCACCTTCTATTTGATTATTTTTTCAATACCTTTATAATCCTTATCAATCCCATGATCGGATGCTTTTTGAGAGTACATCCATACCACCGGTTACGGGGATGATACTTCCTGTAATAAAGTCAGAATGGTCATCAACTAGAAATGAAATAACTCTTGCGATATCTTCTCCTGTTCCTTGCCTGCCTACCGGTGCCCCTCCAATTTGATCATTGTTTGCTTCATCAATATTTTTTTCTTTCCACTCATTAATGATATCTCCTGGACATACCATATTTGCAGTGATCCCGTTTTCTGCTTCCTCAATCGCTATGGTTCGAGTAAGTGATGCAAGCCCCGTTTTTGCCGCAGCAAATGCGGAGCGATTAGTCCAGCCAGGGGCAGTTTCAACCCTGTCATAGCCCAAGGTAATTATTCTTCCCCAATTTTGTTTCCGCATGATAGGAATAACCTGCTTAGATAAATAAAAAACTGCATTTAAATTCCCATTAATTAAGTAATCCCATTCTTCAAATGTATAATCTGTCATTTTCTTTCTTTCATTAATGTATGGACCTGCGTTGTGCACGACAACATCAATGGTGGAATATTCTTCAAGTACCTGCTCAATGATCCGTTGGCAATCCTCTTTCTTTGATACATCCCCCTGCAGGGAAATATTTTTCGTTCCGTATAATTTTTCGATCTGATTAGTTAAAAAAATGGCTTCATTATCACTGCTTCGATAGTTGATTGCAAGCTGATAACCCTTTTCCGCAAGCTGTAAAGCCGTTCTTTTGCCAATACCAGTTGCTCCCCCTGTTATTAAAGCCGTCTTTTTTTTCACAAACCATTACCTCTCAATTTTTTAATCTATCCCTATACTATATGTTAAAAAAATTCATTTATATTTGCAAATATTAGACAATAGAAAATTACTGCTAACGTATAGGCTTCTGCTGGCATATTATGAGTTATAAATGAAATGAACCGAAAAAAATATTACCCGAAAGGCTGGTTGACAACTATGTTCCCATGGAATTTTTCCCCTCTTAATAAAGAGTTGAGGGATAGGCTGCAAAATATGAAGCCCGAGGAGATCGAAAATTTTATTTCAGGTATTATGGGGAAGGTTCTTCCGTCACACCTGGGTGGAATGAAATCAAATGAAATCTTTAATAATTTCCGCAGCCCAGCAGCCGAGCAACAATCCGCGGAAAATGGATTAAACATCATAACCTTCGAAACACACGAGGCCATTTTTGTGAGGATTCCGATAACAGACGAAAAATGGTTAACACAACTGCGTATTTACCATACGGCAAATCAATTGATTGTTGAACATATTCCCAATAAGGAAGATAAACAAACAATACTTCTTCCTGCAATGGTTAAGAAGAAAGGAGCATCGGCAAAATGTAAGGATGGAATCCTTGAAGTAAAATTATTAAAATCTCTTGATATGCAGTATTCACAAATCGACGTAACAGAACTGATGTAAGCATGAGAGGCAAAAAGACAGCCAGCAGACTGTCTTTTGTTTATTTATAGGCATCTTACTCATCCATGTCCATATGTTCCATTGAATCCTTTGATTCCTCTGGCTCACTTGGTGTACCAATAATAAATTCTTCCTTAGGCATATTGTGCATGTCTCTTGCTGTTACGTGTGAAATAATATAATATGTACCTTCTTGTTGGAACGTTTTTTCCAGACGATAAACCCCATCCTCTGCATGTTCAATTTCTATTTCCTCATGTTTTTCATCATTGGCCCGCCAAATCTCAAATTTCACCTCTTTGGCATCCTCAACATTCTCTTCCCCTTGGGTTACCTTTGCTTCAAGTGTAACTGGTTCATTCACTTGACCGCTTTCAGGTGTTACTGTTAATACTACCTCAATCATTTCAGGCAGCTCATGTTCAAGTTTTTCTTCACTGCAACCGCTTAAACTAACTAAAAGCAGTAGTACCAGGCTAAAAAACAATAACTTTTTCATATTCCTTCACTCCTTATTTAATTCATCCATTACTTGTGTATGTACATGAATCAATCGTATCTTGGCTTCTGAGGTAATAACCGATTGAACCACTCTGTTAACCGCTGCATAAAACTTTTCATATCTATTTTTCCTAATTCTTGGATGTGAGTATTCATCTAATAGTTCTCTTTTAATTGTTTCCTTTAGTACCGCTTCATTATCTCTGCCAGCTGTTTCAAGTTGTCGATTATTCCAAATCCTTCGGTATTCGGCCAGTAATTCTGCATAATCGACTTGCTCTTCTTGCATAGGTGCCCCTCCTTGTCCTCAATTATCATGTTACATACTTTTCAACATTACTGCAAAAGATAGATTTTAACAATACCAAGAAAGGAGAAATCTATGTCAACGCCATACAAATGTCCTAATTGCAAAACAAATCGTAGTCGTTTTAATATCATCCAGCAAGTTTCTCAGTCGGTTAAGCTTGATCCGCATTCAGGAGATGTTGTACACGAATATGGAGAAAATGAATTAGAGGTGTTTCATATGCCGTACAATGGACCAAATTACCGTGTTCAATGTGGAGTATGCGGTTTAATAGAAGAGGAGCGAACCTTTATTAAGTTTGGCGAGCAGCCTTAATACTACAATAAAACAACACCATTATGATTAAAATACTAATCATAATGGTGTTGTTTTATTTTAATTTGTTATCCTGCAAAAACGATTGAGAATCAACCTTCCATGCATCCATCGTTGAAAAGCGAACGACATGGATGACTCCTTTATATGTTTGATGACCACTATTTTTGATAGACCAATCGATTTCAATTGGAATATCTATACTTATTTCCTCTTTCAAATCTTCAGCAGGCAATAGGGGCATTCTTGTTATTCTAACATTGTCAATTCGGGCAAAAATCGGTGCCCATTTAACCTTTTGCAGAGAACTTAGGGATGTAATTTGATTATCCTGCTGCTTCAATCCTGCTACAAAAGCAGTGATGACCTCATAGGGATTTGCTTTCACTAAGTACTCTTCCAATTTACCTGAAGCCTTATATATCATTAACATATGTGATAAGTCCATTGTATTTGTACTGTGAGTTGTGCTGCCGTGGAAATGTATGCAAAAATGGCCAGGAAAATTATTTTTCAGGGCACCTGCTCCATGCGGCATTCCATGCATGGATGCGGCAATTATTCGATCTTTATTAATAATAAGAACCGCTCTGCGCTTCCAGCTCCATTTTCCGCCGTAAATCTTTTTCATTATCTTCGTATCCTTAGCTGTCAGTGGCTGAACATCAGCGTGATGACTGCCAGCCCGCCTTTGCACGTTAAATTGCATTCCTGTTTCTATATCTAACACTGTGAATTTTGAATACTTTGGAAAAAGCTGATTAACTGCTTTCCATTCCAGCATTTCTATTTTGTAACTAATATCCAGTCCAGCATGAACCAAATTTCCATTTAGGAGGATTAGAAATAGTATAAAAAAAATCGTTTTCCTCTTCATTCAACCCACCTCCATATGAAAATGAACTACATATTAAGAGTTACCTGAAGTGGAAATTATCATTCACCTTTTTTTATATTTACATTCGTTTTTCTAGGTGAATTAGTTTTGTTTCAATTTCTGTCCAATTAATTCCTTCACCGATAAACACGAGATTTAACGGTAAATTCATCTCTTCTTTTATATATAGCGGCATGCCATAGGAAAATTGGAAAAGGTACGGCTTCTCGGTATTATTAAATTTCACATACCCTTTGATCCGATAAATAGCATCTGGTAACCCCTTTAAAAACTCCTCAAACTCGGTATGACTGATCGCATTCTGGAATTGGTAGACAAAGGTTGTTAAATTAAGCGCTTTATGACCCGATTCATTTTCGGTTCTTTGTGTAAATGAAACCGTTAGTCTTCTCAACTGTTCCATCGATACCTGTGAAAAGTTTGTTAGCAGACAGCGTGCCACAGGATTTATAGCTTGAATTTCATAGTTGATCTTTGCCTGCTGTGATTCAGCAAGCTCATTCATTTTATTTATCAAAATAAAATCCGAATGACGCACCTGCTCTACTAGCAATTGCTGTAGTTGAGGACTCAGTGACTTCCTTTCCATCCATCGTAAGCCGTCAACTGTTGTTACTATACCTTTAATGTTAAATTGATCTGCAAATAAGGGCGAGAGAATCGCATCCAAAATTTCCACTGGATGTGCAGCACCTGTTGCCTCGATATATATAACTTCAGGTTTTTCGGTAAGTAATAGTCCTTGAAGCTGGGCCTCCAGCTTGTCCTGAATGGAACAGCAAATGCAGCCGCCTAGGAGTTCCTTCAAAGCCACATCTTCATCTTCGACTGCGTTGGAATCAATCGAAACCTTCCCAAGCTCATTCATCATCACAGCAACTTTTCTACCTATTTTCCGTTCATCTTCAAGTAGTCTTTTTAAAAGTGTTGTTTTTCCGCTTCCTAAAAAACCTGATAAGATATAAACCTCTGTTTTGTTCATTTTCGTTTCCCTTCTTTTCCTAACATTCCCCTTATTATAGCTGAATTTCTTTTACATTGTAGTTTTTCATCAAAAAAAGCCCAAGTGCCAAGTCATTGAGCATTGTAGTGAGGCAGAATTCTTTAATAGATATCGCTTTCCTTATCATTAATCATTAAGTTTACTCTATTTGCCTCAGCTGTTAGTTCCATTGGCTCTATTGCTGTAACGGGGTTCATCATAACCATTAACCCAAATTCCATTAATCTTCCTTTTCCCATATCAGTATCAACGCTTTTCAATACCTCATCAAGGAGTGTCGGACCTAAAGTAATAATGGTTTCAGCTGTAAAACTATTTCTTATCTCTTCTTTTAAGGATTTTAACATCATAAATATTTCATCCGTATTGGGAGATTGGTCACGCAAGTTTTCGATTTCTTTAACAAAATCTTGTCCATTAAGGAACCTCTGACCTTGGCTACTGTTTACTTCAATCCCATTAGGAGCAATAGCGTCGATAATACTAGCCATACCTTCAGGATTAAATGTAAAACAATGATCTATGTTTAAATTATACCGATCTTCTACCGCTTCCATTAACTCGTTGGGCTCCATTTCCTGATCCGCCAATGCATCCTTGGGGAGCAGAACAGACCCCACCATTATCTTATCATGGTTGGTATCATATTTTATAAGCATGGCGGATTGTGCTGGTTTTGTTTTTTCCATCACTAAAAAGGTATGAAGCCCTTTATTTACAAATGAACTCTCCTTTAATTTTTCTTCCGTTGTCGATATCCCTTTAGCATCTTCGTCATCAGTCGAAGATCCATTATGAAATACAGATGTTAACGGACCAAAGCCAAAAAAGGACAATACAATCACTGCAATAATCAACTTTCTCATATTTTTGGACCCCCTTCATTCCTTTTCTATTATTGTCCATTGTAGGAAAGTAGGGGGAAGAATATACAATATATATACAAAAAAGCCCGTTCCTATTTTTAGCAGGAATTAGGCTTTTCATATTACTTCATTTCTTCTTTTAATACTTCGATTGCTTTTTGAAGCTGAGTATCATTATTTTCAATCTTATCTCTTAATAATTCCATCAATTTCAATGTGGAATCACCCTTTAATACTCCATCCTCGGGCAGCTTTTGGGCTTTTTGAAAAGCAACAACAGCTTCTTTTGTTTTTTCATCAAAGAATCCATCTTCGCGGCCTGGGTCATATCCAAGGGCATTAAGCATTTTTTGCGCTGTTTCCACCTCAGTCGACGAACTTGATAGCTTTAATTCCTTATCAGGATTAATGATTGACAATGTTGAATACGATGGAAGCGAAACTTCAAAATCTGGTTTAATTCCCTCTTTATGTATCCAATTCCCCTTAGGAGTCAGCCATTTTGCGGTTGTAAACTTAAGGTTCGAACCATCTTTAAGATCCTTAGCCGTCTGAACTGTTCCTTTACCAAACGAAGTCTCACCTACTAGTTTTACATCAGCAGACTCTCTTACCGCTGCGGCAAGAATTTCAGAGGCACTAGCACTGCCTTTATCAATTAATACGACCAATGGAAGATCTGGATTGCCATCATTTTCTGAAGGGTAATCTTTTATCTTTCCATTTCGATCTTCTACTTTTAAAATCAATTTACTATTTGGAACAAACATGCTGGAAATATTGATAGCCTCGTCCAATAAACCACCTGGATTATGGCGCAAATCGAGCACTAAACCCTTCATACCCTGCTTTTGCAGATCATTTAACATAACAACGAGATCTTGAGGTGTATTGTTAGAAAAGCTAGTAATTTGCACTTTAGCAATACTATCGTCGACCATTTCTCCATACACTGTTTCAATTGGAATCTCATCGCGAATAATTGGAACCTTGATTAGGTTATCTGCCCCTGGCCGTTGAATTTCTAATTCAACCTTTGTTCCTTTTTCACCGCGAATTAATGTAACTGCTTCTGTTGAAGTCATCCCTTGGATGCTTTTTCCATCTACAGACATGACCGTATCATTTGGTTTTAACCCTGCTTTTTCTGCAGGTGAACCTTTGATTGGAGAAACAATAACAATAAAGCCATCCTTTTCCTGGATTTCAGCACCTATTCCCTCGAAGGATGAATCGATGCTGTTATGAAAGCTCTTAGCTTCGTCGATACTCATATAATCTGTATATGGATCGTCAAGTGCTTTAACCATTCCGTCAATAGCACCATTAATTAGATCGTTTTGATCCAACTCTTTAAAATATTCCTTTTTTAACGTGTCGTAAGCAGAATAGAGCTTATTAAATTCAGTCCTTTCACTTGCGACTGTAACGACTTTTTCCTCACCAAACGATAGTGCAAATGTAGTAACACCTGCTGTTAGGAAAACAATGAAAAATAACATCATAACAAAATGAAATTTTTTCATATTAACAAACCCTGATTTGTTTTCATTCACTTGCTCTTGTTCTAAATTCTCTTGACCGACATTCTGTTCATCCATAGCGTTCACCACTTTCATTAACCAAAAAATAAGAAAAGAATCCTTAAGGTTTAGAATAACATCTTTCATATAAAATTAACAAAGAAAAGTGTGTGAAAATAATTAACGGCACTGACCAAAAGGGGCGCCCTTAATTTATTTCTACAAAAGATTGTAACTTCACATTTTCTTGACTTCATTAAAATATTCTTCCAATGTCCAGTTATGTTCATAAATAACATTTGCTGCTTTCACACCTACGTAGCGAAAGTGCCATGGTTCATAGATGTAATTAGTAATAGCTTCTTTTCCTTTCGGATATCGGAGGATAAAACCAAAGCGATGGGCATTTTCAGCGAGCCATTTTCCTTCCTTGGTATTAGCATAGCTTTCATCTAGATTGAAATTGATCGATCTGCTTGTGATATCCATGGCTAGTCCAGATTGATGCTCACTAGAACCTGGAATCGCCACTACTTGCATGGCTTTATCTCTCCCTACACGATTTGTTTCTGCCTCAAACAGTATTTCTTGTCGGTTATATGAACGATAACCAGATACGGCGAACAGCTCAATCCCAGCATTTTTTGCCTCTGTAAACATTTTTGTTAATGCATCAGCTGCTTCTTGCCTCATTAAACTTTTTTCAGCCTCCTCATCACCAAAAGTAAAAGCAACATTTGGCCTCACTAAATCTTCAGGCACATAGCTCTCAGGGAGAAAGTATTGGTTATTCACTAATGCCATCGTGTTTGTTGTATTCTGGATGACATTCTTTCCATCCACTTCTTTAATTTCATTAAAAAATATTGATTCTAAACTTAATGGGTCATTTTCAGGAGGTAATTCTTCTTGTGGCTGCTGATTTTCTTCACCAGAATCATCTGAAGTGAATGGGAGCTTTTTCAAAGGTAAATCTATCTGATTGCAACCGCTAACTAATAGGGCAATCATTATAAACAACAACATAAACTTCAATCTCATATTTTCCACCCATCTATTTTTTCTTCATGTTATCGACTATATCAATGGCCAAAGATATGGGAAAACCTCTTCCATTAGTGAAAGAGGTCAAGTTAAAATACTGGTTACTTGATTGCAGCTTCTAACGCCACTTCAATCATGTCATTGAAGGTTAGTTGTCTTTCTTCAGCTGTCGTTTCTTCGCCCGTTAAAATGTGGTCACTGACAGTCAAGACAGACAATGCTCTGCGATCAAACTTTGCCGCTAATGTGTAAAGAGCTGTGGTCTCCATTTCAATCGCTAGAATTTGATATTTTGCCCACTTCTCAAGGTCTGCATTATCGTTATAAAAAGAATCAGCAGTAAAAATATTGCCTACTCTAAGACTAAGTCCCTTCTCTACCCCTGCGTCGTATGCTTTTTTCAACAAATCAAAATTGGCACAAGGTGCAAAATCGACTCCCCCAAAGGTAAGGCGATTCATATTAGAATCAGTTGAACTAGTCATCGCAAGAATCACATCACGAACTTTTACGTCTTTTTGAATGGCACCGCAAGTACCCACGCGGATGAGGTTTTGGACATTATAGCTATTCATTAATTCGTTTACATAGATAGAGATGGAAGGAACACCCATACCTGTTCCTTGAACAGAAATTCTATTTCCTTTATATGTACCAGTATAACCAAACATATTTCGCACTTCGTTATAGCATTTAGCATCCTCTAAGAAGGTCTCAGCAATATATTTAGCCCTTAAAGGGTCTCCTGGCAGTAATACCGTTTCAGCAATTTCGTTTTCTTTTGCACCAATATGTACGCTCATGTAATATCCTCCATTCCTGTTAAGTGAAGTATTCCTTCACAATAGACAATATATCATAAAATAATTTTTTATGAAAAACCTTTTCACAACACAGACATGATTTTATTCAAATTGTGGAAAGCTATTTTTAGATTACCCAAAGGAGGTAGGATTATGGGAAAAAAACATCGAGCTCGTACTGGTTCACCTAAGAAAAATAATCATATCCCGCCAGAAGCAATAGAAGCTGAACACAATGCACATGCTAAGGAAAATAGCGCAACTGGTGGGCGTAAAAACAAACAACAATTTTAATAAGCCTAAGGAGAATTTTCTCCTTAGGCTTATTTTATCCAGTTTCAGACAACGGTATAAGTACAAGCTTGTGCGGACCATTTTTACCTAATGTGAATGCGATTAATAGGCTGCCAGCCGCCAGACTTGAGTTGATAATAATATTGGCCGCCAGTTCCTTCATCAATTAATAAAATATCTCCAGTAGCTAAAAATCTACCTTTGTAATTTGCTGGTATCCGATCAGTCACATTAAAACGGCTGAATGTTTCTTCCAAACAGTTTTCACGAGTACTAGCATGTATAAACATCCGATAAACTTGTTTATATCCCTTTTTATCTCGATATTTTGGAGTTTGGAAGATTGTCACATCATATTGAATACTAGCTCTTTTCGTAATCGCTTTGATCATCTTATCCCTCCAATCATTAAAATAAAAACTGTTACTTTAATAATTAGAGATGGACACTGTCAATTCCTGCTTAAAATGACAGTTTTTTTGATGTTTACGAATATCTTTGTAAAACATTGTGGATTTGTTGTTGTAAATTGGGAATATCAGTAGTTGAAACATTCAATCTCACATTTGATTCATCCGCTCCAATCGCTTCTGCAAATAACCCGCCTAGTCCGCGTGCACGGCGATCTACTTGGAAAAGCAATTCCATCCGATCACTGCCTGAAGGTCTGAATACCACTTCCAATTCATCCAATTTCCCACGGAATGCTCCTGATGTAGGTACAAATTCAAATTCTTGTACAAACGGGAATCTGCCGCGCAGACGATGCGGTGCTGCTTCACATTCTGCTTCTCTTAATCGGAAGCCTAAACCATCAATGGCATTAAACACTTCATTCATTAAGCGATTAGGAATCACTTTAAGATAATCCTTATCACCTGGGTCAACGGCATTTTTAATATCCAGACCAGTAGTCACCCAAATCTTTGATTTGCCGATAGACAGAGGTGTGTCAATTGGAAGGTCGAAGGAAAAGGGGATTTCTTTTCTTTCATTTTTTCCAATAGTAAATGGACTGGTAATTCGAAAACGGTCGAGTGTCGCTGTCACATTGTACTTTCGATCATCGGATTCTTTTAAATAGGTAGTATTTAGCGATAAATAAATGTCGTCAATCTGCTGTGCAACCTTTCCGCCTCTTATTTCAACTACCCCCCTTACAACTTCCCCAGGCATATACGTATCCTTTTCAAGCTTCGTGTCCACTGCTGCAGACCCAATTCCAATGCTTGCAAACGCTTTGTCAAAAAAAGACATTTTTATTTCCTCCCAGAAAAATGATTTTTTTGTAAATCTGAATTATATATATTTTAGCTAATTTTAATACGGATTAGAAAAAGTAAAGGTTTCACCAATATAATAAATATTTTTTACTTCATTGAAATCTCTAACTAAACTCAATTTTAACCAAACAAAAAGCGAGCACGAATGCTCGACCTTTTATTTACTGCCTATTTTTAAAGGGGAAATTACTCTCCTTTTATACGAAATTACTCATCTGGTACTTCTTCATCAATAATACTTTTTTCAATTAAATATTCGAAGGTGATATCAGCGATTTCCTCTAATTCTTCCTCAGAAGGTATATATCCTCTTTTTACTAGCTCGTGAAAGAAAAATTCAGCAATTTCTTCCGTATCAATAAACACTTCAATCTCCCGCAAGCAATCGCCCCCTTTTTACAGAATGTATGTTAATTCCTGCACTTTCATGCTACTTACTTCAGAAGAACCTCGGTATTTTATCAATTAGCTTTACCTTTTAAGCATGTGATGAAATTTTATAAATAGATGTCTTTTTTCTTTTGGGCAAGCATAGGATGAATCAAAAGAACTCAGTCGAGGTGGTACTATGTTGAACTTACAGACTAAATTAGATGCAATCATTGAAGATGTAAACCAGGAGGACGGATTTATCCCCCGATTATTTGAGAAGATTACTGACTCTTTATTTTTTCTGATCAAATGGGGAGGAATACCAATGGTAATTTATTTATTAATTGGGGTTTCGAGGTGGTAAAAAAGTTATACGTGGGTTTTACCATCGTCATTTACAACACTTTTTAACTTCCTCAAAATGACACGCATCACTTGATAATACTCTTGATCTTGAAACATCTGATATAGAATTTTATAATCATTAAATATATCCAATAAATGGTCGATTAATTGCCTTTTTTCCTTTTTACGTTCAATCGCTTCAAGCTCTGCTTTTCTGACCAAGTTTTGTTTTTGTGATACGGCTACTTGTTTTTCTTCGTTGTTAACTAAGTATAAGAGTCCTAGTTTCTGAATAAAGGTGTCAGCACTCTCAGCATCGGCTACGAGTGTTATTTCTTCTTCACCAGCCTCAAGCCATTCCCCATCACTAACCCTTGATAGCTCATAGATAACGTCTTCCCATGCATCTTCTTTATAACGCCAGATTTCTGTGCGAAACCCAACAACCTTAAACAGGTCGGAGCCATATCCGCTTACCTGAACCAAGTCACCGAAAAAAAATTGGTATTCAATATCTATTTGTTCCTGCTCCACAAGCGTCCCTTCAAATTCAGAAAGAAGTTGCAGGCCTGATTCAACAAAAAGCCCATCGCTTTTATTTACTTCATACACAAACTTGCCGTCAAGCCACTTAACATCTGTTACCTTACCGACAGTACCATACATTGATATCACGACCGTATCACCGACCTTATACTTCGGTATATTCCTTCTTTTCATGTCCTCCATCCTCTCAATGATGAGTCGTGAATTTGATTACAATAGTATATGCACTAAAAGTTATATAGCGCACGTCAGAAATAAGAAAAATCGCCTCTTTTTAAGAGACGATTTGGTAAGTTGATTAACTTTCCATTAGGATGTATTCCTGCCATACTTCATCAAAAACAGACATGGAGTTCAAATAATGACCATTCAATTCAAGGTAGGTACTAATCTCGTGGTAATCATCGGCAATCTTTGGAAAACTGTGATCCAGATAGGCATGATTGGCAAAGTCACTAATCGCATCCTTTGGTTTTGGATGTCTGTATTTCATTAAAAAATGATAAAAGGATTTCCTCATACTGTCCGCCATTCCTTTAAATACAAATTAATTTTTCTTAAAAACACTATAACGGAAACATTAGGCGGCGTCCAGCATGTTATTATGATGAAAAATCAAAATAATTCTTTTTTAGAAATCTTGGAATCTTCATTAATTCATTATAAATTACCGTACTACCCAGCTGTTTGCAATCTATTAAATATAATTGATCCTCGATTTCACGCACTGTCTGTTCCGTTTGATAGGTCATTTTACAATCATTGCACGTAATCGAAGGGGTCTCCACAATTTCAATTGCTTTTGTTCCATCTGGTAGCTCCCAATAGACAGAGGCAGTACCGCCTATTATTTTTTCACTTTCACACCATTCACAAAAGGCCATTATCAGCCCCCCTTATTCATTTTTTTCCGTGCTTACATCAGTGTCATTTTTTTCTGGCTTCTTCAGCTGTGCTTGATATTTCTTTTCCTTTAATTCATCCCGCTTATTTCGCTTATCCTTCAGGGATGAATGGGTTGGATTTTGTTGATATTCTTTTCGGCGATTTAATCTTATTAAGCCCTCAGGTACAAGATTAAAATGCTGGTCATTCATGATACCTGCAATTCCGCTAAGCGACTTTTTCTCAGACATGTCAGGATACACCTCTTGAAAATAGCCTTCGGCTGTCCCAGGCTGATAATTTTCAGGCTCCGGGTATGAGGTAATGACCCCTTCAAAGTTTCGAAGGACGACTTTCTCAGGACTTTGGGATATTAAATAATTCGGTTGAAGAGCGATCTTCCCGCCGCCGCCTGGACCATCTAAAACAAAGGTTGGTACCGCATAGCCACTTGTATGGCCGCGGAGACCCTCGATAATTTCAAGTCCTTTTGAAACAGGTGCACGGAAATGGCCAATTCCTTCTGATAGATCACATTGATAAATATAGTATGGGCGCACACGAATTTTTACCAGGTCATGCATGAGTTTCTTCATAATTGGGACACTGTCATTGATGCCCGCGAGAATGACCGATTGATTTCCGACGGGAACACCAGAATTTGCAAGCATTTCACATGCCTTTTTCGAATCCTCTGTGATTTCGATGCTTGTGTTAAAATGAGTGTTTAACCAGATTGGATGATATTTTTTCAAAATCTCACAAAGATTTTCCGTGATTCTTTGCGGAAAAACAACTGGTGCCCTTGTTCCAATTCGGATAATCTCAACATGGTCAATTTCTCGGAGATTCTTCAAAATATACTCAAGAATATTATCATTTATTAACAGCCCATCCCCACCTGATATCAGCACGTCACGGACCTGTGGTGTTTGACGTATATATGCAATGGCAGCATCTAATTGTTTTTTCGGAACTCCCATACCGATTTGGCCAGAAAAACGTCTTCTCGTACAATACCGGCAATACATCGAGCATTGATTCGTGACAAGAAACAAGACACGATCCGGGTAACGATGTGTTAATCCTGGTACCGGTGAATCTTCATCCTCGTACAATGGGTCTTCGAGGTCATATTTTGTTTTATAAATTTCCTTTGATATCGGTACGGATTGCATGCGTATAGGGCATCGCGGGTCTTCTGGATTCATAAGAGAAGCATAATAGGGTGTAATATTTAAGGGAATCGTCTTTGTAGAAATTTTGACGCCTTCCTCTTCATCAGGAGTGAGGTTAATTACCTTTTTTAAATCCTCTAACGTTCGAATCGTATTGGTCAACTGCCAGAGCCAATCATTCCACTGCTCTTCCGTAACATCTTTCCAAAGTTCAATATCCTTCCAATGCCTATTAGGCTGGTATAATGAATATTTCATGTGAGTTTCCCCCTTAACCTGCTTTTAGTAAAATAATATGCAAGAATCGTGCCAATGGGATAAAAACCCAGAAAGTCCTGAAAATCAGCGGTTTTTTCATTTTAGTTGATTGGAGCGGAAAGCGAAGTGCCTGGAGCTCCAATCAACAGGCAAATTTAATTGAATCAAATAAAAAAGCCGCCGATTTTTCGGCAGCTACTGATTTGTCTTTTTCATTTTGTATTGCAAGGTTTGTCTTGGAATTTCTAATAGCTTTGCTGCCTGTTTAATATTTCCTTCGGTTAATTTTAGGGCATGGTCAATCAACCGCTGCTCCAGCTCAGCAATATTTTTGCGTAATGATAAATCTATCTCACGTTGATTCGTCGGTGCTGCCTGTTGTCTCATCATTACGGGCAGGTCAGCTGCAAAAAGCTTTTGACCCTCACTGATATTCATCATATATTCAATCGTATGCTTGAGTTCGCGAACATTTCCTGGCCACTTATACCCTAAGAAAAAGAGTTCTAGTTTTCCATCAAGTCCTTGAATACTTTTTTGCAGCTTTCTATTGAACGACTGAATAAAATAGTCGGATAAAAACAGAATGTCATCCTTCCGTTCGCGGATTGGAAGCAAGCTAAATGTAAATACATTTAATCGATAATAAAGGTCCGAACGTAACTTTTGTTCTTGGAGTGCCCTGCTTGGATGAACATTCATGGCGGCGATGATACGTACATTAACAGATACATTTTGTACACTGCCAACCCTTCTAACCATTCCATCCTCTAATACACGCAGAAGCTTCGCTTGTAGTTCAATTGGCATCGCATGTAATTCATCAAGAAAAAGTGTCCCACCATCTGCCAGCTCAAATAAACCCTTTCTTTCAACCGCACCAGTATAGCTACCTTTAGCCGTACCAAAAAGGATACTCTCTAATAAGGTTTCGGGAATAGCAGCACAATTTTGGGCAATAAATGGTCCGTCAGCTCGAAGTGACTCGTGATGGACACCTTGAACAAAAAGTTCCTTTCCTGTCCCACTTTCTCCGTAGACAAGAATTGGAGAATCTGATTTTGCCAGTTTTCTAGCCTCTTCCTTTGTACTCAAGAACTGGGCATTAACGGTCTTTAAATCATTTAGAGTATATTTCACAGTCTTCGATGACTTCTTCTTACCTGCTTTATTAAAACCTTTTTGTAAATCTAATAGTCTTTCCGCCAGCAGCTTCATCCGTGTGTAATCCTTTGCAATTTCAACAGCACCAATGATTTCTTTATCTAAAAAAATCGGCAGTGTTGTATTAATTGTATCAATTCGTGTTCCATGGATATTCACGTATACCTGTGTTTGATTGTAGATGGGCTTCGATGTTTTAATCACCTTTAAAAGCGTACTTGAATCAACAGTTAACGAAGGAAATACATCTAATAAATGTTTCCCTTGGACTTCCTTCACGTCCATGCCATCATGTTTGGCAGCAACTTCATTATAAAATATTGTTTCCCCTTCCGTATTAACAACATGAATTCCTTCATCGATCGATTTGAGAATAGCTGAAAGAACTTCTTGTGTTAGTGCGTTTAACTGGGCCACTAATTCACCTCCCCTATTTACTTACTGAAAATAGATGCCGAAAATTTAGCACCCGCGCCAAGATTTTAGCAGTCTGTCAGATTCTTTACCCACATATTCATATTTTCTAGCTTATCGTAAATATAGCAGTTATTCATTAACCTCCCGCGATACTTATACCCGAGTTGAAATAAAACAGCGTTCATTCCGAACGATAAACTCCGGGCAATCGAGTAAGCACAATAGATACCCTTTTGCTTCAATTCTCGTTCAAGCTCCTGAAGGATAATTTTCATCAACCCATATTTCCGATGCTCTGAAAGTGTGGCACAATCTGTTAGTTCAGCATTTTTGTAGAACTCATTTACCTCTGCTGATGCGGCACTGACAATTTTTCCTTGATAGTAGAAAACGTAATAGATTGTTCCTTCTTGCATCGTCTTTTTCACATAGTCCGGGTTGTGTAATGGGGTTGGATAGATTTGAAAAATTTGCTTGTAGAGAGCTGAAAGTTCCTCCGCACTGCTTTCATCCCCTTTTTTCAATTCATATTCTATAGGAGGATAGGTTTTTTGAATGGTCGAATCTAATTGATAAATACTTTGGATCATCCCGTCTTCGGTTATCCAGTGGTCATTTTTCTTTCGTTCTGGGGTATAGTATTTCGAAAAAAAGTGAGCATCGGACCCAAGAAAAAAGCGATCAACAACCGCTTCAGGCTGAAAGCCCCTTTCATATAATGCTAAAAAATCCTCTGCTCGTGCTTTTATTATTAATTTTTCAGCATGGTGCTGATGTGCCAGCTCCTCTGCTTTATGTAATAGGAATTTTACAGAGCCGCGATAATCGTCCACTCGAATTCTTTTATTGAAAGGATCCAGATATATTTCAAGAAAGTAATTACTTTCTTGAATATAAATCACCGAGGCTTGTTGATTCATGCTTACCACTCCTTTTGAACTATATTGTAAAAAATGCCTGACTTATTTAGCAGCCAGACATTTTCTTTTACTCCGTTTTGAAGCTGATTAGTTTTAGTTCGGTCATTTCTTCGACAGCGTACTTGATTCCTTCTCGGCCCATCCCGCTCATTTTTACCCCGCCATAGGGCATTTGGTCGACGCGGAAGGTTGGAATTTCATTGATCATTACACCGCCAACCTCAAGCTTCTTTGCGGCCTGAAGCGCTTTATGAATATCATTGGTGAAGATGCCTGCTTGGAGTCCATACTTTGAATCATTAACAAACTCGATTGCTTCGTCGAAATGGTTGAAACGATTGATATGAACAACAGGGGCAAAAACTTCTTCACAACTGACCTTCTCCATTAAAGGAACATCCGCCAACACCGTAGGCTGAAAAATCCCATCCTTGATGCCGCCGCCTAGTTTTAAAACTGCACCATTACGTACTGCTTCATCCACCCAATCCTTTGTCCGCTGGTTGTCACCTCTTGTGATGAGCGCTGAAAGGTCGGTATCTTCTTCAAGCGGATCACCAGCTTTTAACTTTTGGGTTTCGTTTATAAATTGTTCAACGAAACGATCAAAAATATTTTCATGGACAAAAATACGCTGAATCGAAATACAAACCTGCCCTTGATAGGCAAAAGCTCCGCTCACAATTTTTGGTATTACTTTTTCGATTGATATAGCATCATCTACAATCAATGCTGAGTTTGAACCCAATTCAAGAGTGACACGTTTTAATCCGGAGTTTTCACGAATATATTTACCGACCTCTGGGCTTCCCGTAAAGGTGATCATCTTAATTCTCTCATCTTTCATTAAAATATCGCCAACAGAGCGTCCACTGCCGGTTATCACATTTAATGCACCCTTAGGCAGGCCTGCCCGATGAAAATACTCAGCAATTTTATAGGCAGATAATGGCGTTTGGCTCGCAGGTTTAAGCACAACTGTATTTCCTGCTGCAATTGCAGGGCCTACTTTGTGGGCAACAAGATTCATAGGAAAATTAAATGGAGTAATCGCCGCAATAACACCTAACGGTTCGCGGATGGTAAAAGCAAGTCGACCTTGCCCGCCTGGTGCAGCATCCATCGGTACTGTTTCTCCGTGGATTCGCCTTGCTTCATGTGCTGCAAACGTGTAGGTAATAATCGTACGATCCACTTCTGCACGGGCAGCCTTTAATGGCTTAGCAGCCTCCTTAGCAATGATCCTTGCGCATTCCTCTTTTTCGGCCTTAAGGTACCCTGCTACCTTTTCGAGAATTTCAGCACGTTCAAAGGCAGGCATTGCAGCCATTGCAGCCTTAGCTTGCTCGGCTTCACTTATAGCATCAAGCACATCTTCATGACTGGCAATGGCAATATCGCCAAGGTACTCTAAATTATATGGATTTTTTAGCTCGGCATAGGAAAGGGCATTTCGATTTTCCCCGCCAATCCACAATGGTTTCTTCAATATTCTCCCTCCAATTTTCCAATTTTTATCATTATTATTCTATTGTATCACTTTACTGGTCTTCCTTCGCAGTATTCTCCTCACATACTACACACCATTTGAGTAACGTTAGGGCAATGATTTCGCTTGCTAAAAACATCTCCTCCAGGACGATATGCTCATTTGCATCGTGAGCGGTTTCTGTCACTCCTGGACCAAATACAACAACGGGTGTATCTCCAACATTTGAAAGAATTCCGCCATCCGTCCCCCACGGACTTGCTTCGATTATTGGATCCACTCCCTTTATATCCGCAAAACACTCAGAAAGAGTCTGCATTAACGGGTGATCACTATTAAGATTACCTGGTAGCCATCTGCCCCCAAACCACTCAATTTGGAGAGGGTTTTCCTGAAACCACGCATCTTGCTCATTTAGTTCAAGAAGGCAGTTTGTCATTTCTTGTTGTGCAGCTGTTATCGTTTCATCTGGTGCTACCCCCATTCTTCCTTCAATAACAGCCACATCTGGAACAGAGGATGGCCATTCTCCACTGTTTATTTTTCCTATATTAATAGGGATTGGAATTGGAACTTTATCAAAAAGCGGATCAACGATTTTTCTGTTTCGCTCTTTCTCTAATCGCTGCAAACTATCTATGACAATTAGTGCTTTTTCAATGGCGCTTACCCCTTCGTACCTTGTGCCGCCGTGGGCTGCCCTCCCCTTCACCTTGATACGAAACCACATCGAACCCTGCTGCTTAGGAAAGATTTTCATGTTTGTCGGTTCTGGAATGATGGCACCGTCCGCTGTGTAGCCTCTGAGCACTGCTGCAAGAGTACCCGCCCCGCCGCTTTCTTCTTCAATGACACTTTGATAAATCACATCCCCCTTAAGTTTGATGCCCGTCGCAATTAACGATTCAATAGCCATTAACAGTGCAACTGTTCCGCCCTTCATATCAGTTGCACCACGCCCATAAAGTTTTCCGCACTCAATTTGTCCGCTGAATGGATCATGCTTCCAGTTCCTCTCATCACCAACAGGGACGACATCGATATGTCCGTTTAAGATAATCGATTTTCCTCCACCGGATCCTTTTAAGACTGCTACTACATTCGGATTCCCGCCAAAGCTCTTGCGGTCACAACAATAGACTGGATGCTGCATTAGACCATCCCCTCCAATTTCCCATATATCCAAGGAGAGGCCAAGCTGACGGCATTTCTCAATAATAATCGCCTGGGCACTGCTTTCATTTCCCCGAGTACTATTCTCTTGTACAAGTAATTGTAAAAACCTAGCTCCCCTCGCTCGATTTTCCTTTAGCCATTGCTTAATAGCCAATTCATTACTCATTAATTCGTTCACTCCTTTATGGCTTAATATGGGATCAGGCGAATCTGTTCACTATTTTTAAGCTCACAGCCAGTTTTGTTCAGAACATCGTTTAAATCAAATGGGGCAAATAACTCGGTCAATCGCAGGCCTTCTGCCGTTACTGTAAAAACCGCCAGGTCTGTTATGATCATATCGACACAGGTAGCAGAGGTTAACGGTAAGGTACAAGCGGGAACGATCTTCGGTCTTCCCGCTCGGTCACAATGATTCATTACTACGATTACTTTTCTTGCCTTTTGCGCAAGCTCCATTGCTCCACCCATTCCAGGTACTTTTTTTCCAGGAACTATCCAGTTTGCAAGATCACCCTTCTCGCTCACCTCAAGTGAACCCAAAATAGTTAGGTCAACACGTCCCCTGCGGATCATCCCGAAGGCAATCGTACTATCACAGTAAGATCCGCCGCTGTTTAATGTAACAGGAAACCCTCCTGCATTGCATAGATTTTCATCCTCTTCACCTTTACTTGGACTTGGTCCCATTCCAGTGATTCCGTTTTCTGCATGAAACATCACTATCCTGTCGTTCGGTAAATGGTTAGGAACGAGAGAGGGAATCCCAATTCCAAGATTAACAACCATTCCCGTTTGAATTTCCTCTGCTGCTCTTCTTGCCATTCGATTTCGGCTATCTACTCCCATGCCCATTTCCAGTTCACTCCTTTTGAAGGTATGACGTAATCGACAAACACCCCTGGAGTGATAATTTCATCTGGATGCAAACTGCCCAGCGGGACAATTTCCTCAACTTCGGCAATCGTTAAATCACCCGCCATCGCAACAAGCGGATTGGTGTTCCTGGCACTTTTGTCATAAATCAGATTTCCATATGGATCAGCTTTTTTCGCAAATACAATTGACACTTCTGCAGTTAAAGCAGATTCAACTAAAAAGTCCTTACCATTAAGAAGAAAATGTGGTTTATTGCTTGAGACGATTTCGTTATCCATTCCAATATCCGATAAAATTGCCGGCAGTCCTACGCCGCCTGCACGAATTCTTTCTGCAAGAATTCCTTGCGGAGAAAATTCGACTGCAAGTCTTCCTTCATGCATTAACTTACCTGCAATCGGATTGGAACCAATATGTGAAGCAATAACTTTTATCGCCCTTTCTTTACTAACTAACTTACCAATGCCAATATGCGGAAAACCTGTATCATTTCCGATTAACGTCAGCTTACTAATTCCTTTCTCAAGAATTGCGTCAATAAGTTCAGGTGGAGTTCCGACTCCGCCGAACCCACCAAACATCAACGTCATTCCATCGTTGAAGAACCCCATCACATGCTCTAGCGTCGTAATTTTTCCAAACGGATTATCCATTTACACATCACCAACCGTCCTGTGATTATTCAGATACTCTGAAAAGTTTTCAAATGTTTGGTTCAATAATTGGATTAATTCATCCATTTCCTGCTTTGTAATGGTTAAAGGCGGAGAAATAATAATGGAGTCACCGTTAATTCCGTCGATGCCTGCACCAGCTGGATAAATGAGCAGACCATTTTTCTTTGCCATTTCAACTAATTTTGATGTAACCATAGATGTTCTTAAAAAAGGTGTTTTGGTTTCACGGTTTTCCACGAATTCAATCCCCAACATTAACCCCTTCCCGCGGATATCACCAATAAAGGTAAATTGACTTTTTAAGTTTTCAAGTTGTTTTATTAAGTAAATGGACTTCCATTCTACTTCTTTGACAATCTTATTTTTTTCCAAATATTCGAGAACCGCTAAGGAAACTGCACAGGATTGCGGGTTAGCGCTTAATGTATGTCCGCTCATAACAATTTTTGACCCTTTCAAAATCGGTTCCATCACCCTTTCACTTGCGAGGGCAGCGGCAATTGTTGCATAGCCAGCTCCCATCCCCTTCCCTAAAGCTACAATATCAGGAACGACATCCCATTGCTCCATCGCAAGCATGGACCCCGTCCTTCCAAAGCCTGTCATAACCTCATCAGCAATAAATAAAATATCATTGTCGTCGCATATTTTTTTAATCACTTTAAAATAGTCCTTCGGTGGCGTAATCGCTCCCCCGGCAGCTCCAATCACTGGCTCAGCAATAAATGCTGCAATGTTATTAGCACCTATTCGTTTTATAGCCGTTTCCAACTCATGTGCACATAAAAAGCCACAGGAGGGTGCCTCAAGACTATAGGGGCAACGGTAACAATACGGCGGGTGAATCACTGGAAAATCCTCAAGGAGCGGTACGAACCTTGCTCTTCTGCTGGTATGGCCAGACATGGAAAGTGCCCCTAGAGTAATTCCGTGATAACTAACCCAACGGGATAAAACCTTTGTTTTGGTTTGGATGCCTTTTTCCTGCCAATATTGGATAGCCATTTTCATCGCCGTTTCCGTTGCTTCAGAGCCGCTATTAACAAAAAAGCACCAATTAAGCTCCCCGGGTGTAAGTTCAGCGATTTTTTTTGCTAACTTTTCCGCCGCTTCACTGGTAAACTGTGAACGGTACACAAACGATACCCTGTTTGCTTGTTTCTGCATTGCTTCAATAATCTCCGTCACCCCGTGCCCGATATTCGCTGTGACCGCCCCCGAAGCCGCATCCAAGTATCTCTTTCCTTCCATATCAACCAGATAGACCCCTTTGCCATAATCAATCGTTGGCAACGTTTCATCGAGGACTGGCTTAATAAGAAATGATCGTTCCAAAACGGCACCACTTCCCTTTTCTTAATATTCCAGGTCTTTTAGTTAATTGTATGAACAGATTTATGTTTCTTTCGTTATATTTAAGAATAAACAGCCCGAAAAAAAAACAGACACGCGTGTGTCTGTTTTATTTACTAACAACTTTTAAGTTTTCTAAGTCCTTATCACTTTCCGCTAGATTTTGGAAGTATCCTTCTAAATCATGTTCAAAGACAAATTCCAATACCCGTTTCGCTTCTTCAACTCGGCTTAGCAGCGCTAAATAACAAGCTTTATTGTAATGCGCCAGCAGATTATCAGATTCGAATTGAAGGACAAAATTATTTATTTCAAGTGCCTTTTCGACTTCATTTAATTGCCTTAATGTCAATCCAAGCCCTATTCTAATGTCTGAATCGTAAGGATGATAGACCAGTGCGTTTTCAAGCAGTTCCTTCGCTTCCAAATAACGCCCTTGGGCATTGTATAATTGTCCTAAACGGGAATGCGCATTGCTTTCGAAGGGATTCACGTCAATAATCCTCTTTATTCGTTCTTCTGCTTCTTCCGTATCTCCTAATTCACACATACATAGGGCAGTTAAATACTGCAGATGCGTGTCACTCCGGTCTGAATTTAATTGACGTTCAAACAACGGAAGTGCAGATTGATAATTTTCTATAGTTAAGAAGTTCATAGCTAACTGATAGGCAATCCGATCATCCCAATGTTGCTTTAATATTTTTTGTAATATTTTTATCGCTTCTTCTGCAAGATCGAAATTTTCATAGAATTTAGCAAACCGGCTGACAGCCGCCAGATTGCTATTATCCAATTTTATCGCTAACTCATATAACTCAATAATTGAACCAAAAATCGAAATTTGCTTCGTGCGATTCTTTAATTTACGAACAAAACGACTAAAGACATTACCTTCCCCAATGTCAGTCCAGTTTATTTTCGAAATGTATTGTTGACCTGCTTCGGCAGATAATAAAAATCTCGAACTTTTCACTTCCTTCTTACCTTTTAAGGCATGGAGGAAAGCGGGCAAGCTAGACCATTTATTCGCTTCAGCAGTATAGAATATTAATGATTGGTAGATCCCTTCATCATCAGGATACTTATTTAATAGAATCTCAAGTATGGCATCTGTCCTTTCCCAATTTTTCGTTTTGATAAACAGCTTCATTTGGTGGTGTATCAGCTCAGGATGATCCGGTTCTATCGCGAGCGCTGAAGCAAGATACTCCTCTTCCTCAGAAATTCTTCCAAGTGCACCATAAACATATGACACGGCATCAAGCTGCCATATCTTCGAGTCGGCTCCTTCTAAAAATTGGAGCTTGTTTAATAATTGATTTAGCCCTTCCTCATCCAAAATAGAGGCTAAGTATTCTATATTTACACTAAGGGGCGAAAGTTCAAGGATACTTAAAAGGTATTCCGCTTCATCCTCATGCTTCCCTTCAATACCGGCTATTTCTGCCAGTCTCTCTAAAGCAGACTCAATCTGTTTATCAAGCCCTATGCACTGTTTAAAAGCATCGGCGGCAAGGCCGTACTGTCCGATTTTAAAGTAAACCTCACCTAGGCGATAATAGGAATAAGCATTCTCCCTGACCTTTAAGGCAGATTGATAGCACTCAATCGCAAATGAAAATTGAAGCTGTTCTTCATATAATGAACCCTGATAGCAAGCATACTCAATTAGATGCGGATTTTCAGCAAACTTCAACCCCAGGAAATTTATTGCACGATCAATTAAAGATGACTCTTCCACCATTCTCACATAATGCTCTAAAGCTTCAGTTAAGTTTCCTTGAATCTTGCTTATCCCTTCCTCAACGAGTTGAAGTCCTTCCTCGAGTAATGGAACACTATCCTTTTCTTTTGCCCATTTTGCAAGCAACTCGCCGCTATTAATTAAATACTCACTATCATCTTCAAAACGGGGCAAATGATTTTTAATAAATTCAACGGCTTCTTCTTTATTAATAATCATTTCAGCCAATCCTATATAAGCAAACCGTTCATCAGGAAATAATTCGATACACGTTTGAAAATAGTGACTTGCTGCAGTGGTATCATCATACTCCCGGTAATACTCTCCCAGTCGGACATAAAGCTGAGGGGAATTAGCCGAATCAAGCCCTGACAATAGTAGTTCTTCTGCCAGCAAGGGCTGTTCAAACTCATATTCATAAAGGTCGGCTGCAGCAAGGTAGGAATATGGAACATGGTTATCTAGTTTGATAGACAGTAAATAACCCCTCATCGCCTTCCTAAGCTTTCCAAGCCGCTGATCAAGACGCGCTCGTTCATACCAGGCATGGCCATCTGCTGGTTCATCCCTAATCAGTCGGTTATAAATCTGACGAGCCTCCTCGTACTCTTCCTTTTCAATTAACACGGCCGCATGATTGATACGGACAAACCGATCCTTGGGTGCTAGCTCCATACTAATCATTGAATAGTACTCTGCCTTATTAATATCCTCATTATAAAGATACGACAAGGCGAGATAGCTCCAGGTATAATATTGATCATAGTCGATTTGCAGAGATTTTCTAAAGTAGTTAATCGCTTCCTGCATTTCAGAAAAATAAAGAGCAATTCGCCCATTTAAAAAGTGATAGAGCGGACTGAAGGTTTTTCGAACGGTATGCTTTAACTGCTCTCGTGACTGCTCCATTTTTTGCAGACGCATATAAGCCTGGGCAATATGTAAATTCATAAAATCATTATTCGGGTAAAGCTCCAAAAGTTTCTCAATACATTGAAGGATGAAATCACTATATTCCTCAAAGGAAAAATGCTTGACAACATATATGGCTGTATAAGGAACATCCAGGTTTTCTTTGAGAAACTGAAAAAACAACTCCTTGTACTGGTCCTCCTCTTCCTCCAGCTTCTCACCTAAATAATTGATCGTTCGGAAATACTGGTTCTCCTCCGTTGATAGAAAGGCTAACTCAGCAGCCCTTTCCTTTGGCACACAGACAATCGACATATAGCTCGTTGCCACATTTACTTTTTCAAGGTCTTCGCTTGACAAATAAATCGTTTCAAGCATATTCGGGTCTTGAATATGATAAAAATCAAAACGGCTGTCATACCCTGTCATAAGCTGAACATGCGAAGAATGTTCAAAATCAACGCTTAACAGAACTGGGATATTCTTCGCCAACAATGTTTGATAATGCTCTTTTTTCCCGATGAAGTAACGACATTCATATCCAATGCTTTCGAGATAATTGACGGTTGTCGACAGCTTCGAGCCGGTAAAGTCGAAAATATGGCCAGCAATTTCATCCTGAGTGATATTCATTCCGTAGAAAGTCAGAATCATCTCTAAGCTTGCTGGTACACAATAATTGCTTTTTTGAATAATTGGGTTGATATCCAGTTTTGTTAACATACCTTGTTGATTTTTCATTCTAAAAAGGGAATTCTTTTTCTCATGAGTAAAAGCTTTGAGACGATCAAAATCAGCAAGTTGATAATAAGCAATTTCCGTTAAATGGTGAAAATACCGTACAAACGCATGCTCAGGGATTTTTTCATTCAATACCTGGATTACTTCTAACAGTTTTGTTGGCATTCCTAGGTCTCGAAAGCGCTTTGCCTTTTCTAACTGAAAGGAAGGTGTTTCCGGGTAAAGCTTTTCACCCTTTTCAATTAGCTCTAAGGATTCCTTAAGCTCGCCATTGGCTGCCAGCAAATCTGCTAACAGTAAATAACAAATCCGCCCTTTTTCCTCCGTCTCCATGCCTTTTGTTAGATACTCCCGGGCGCGCTCTCTATTTCCTAATTGTATATATACATACCCAAGCTTATCTTCAATCGGCCTTGGTGATTGTTTAATTTTTTCAAGTAAAAGTTCTGCCTCTTTTACTCGTTTCATCTCTAGCAAACAACGAAGCTTGCAAAAATAAATCCTCTCTATTTGTTCACTATGGTGAATACCTTCACTATTTTCAGCGATTGCATTTGAAATGAGTTCATCTGCTTCGATTAATTTCCCTTGATCCAAAAGCTCTTCGCAATACCAGGAAATCGTTACTAGATTGGGATATCTGCGGTAGGCATAGCGAGTAATAAAGGAACTTATGTGAAACATTAAGAAATGGTCTGTCAAACGAACCATCACCTGAAATTCCTCTACAGAATCAATCCTTAGTAATTCCGCTTTAAACTCAGAAAAACGAAGGTTTTTTAACCGATATATTTCTTTATTTACTATAGTTAAGGCTTGGTCATATTCCCTTTTTTCATACAAGGCTTTTAGCTGCGCTATAATAGTCATTATCCACCTCTCACTTTGGCACGCAATATGTTTTACCTATAGCATATTAAAAAATGGCATAAAATTCTATAGCAGATGCAAATCTGTCTTTTACTTTTCGAAATGATTATTATAGAATACACTTAGATTTATATAAGGAAGGTCCTAATGAATATATCGAGAAAAAACCAAGCAATAAGGAAAGAATTATCAACCATACAATTAATTGTTATTTTCTACTTATCAGCATTAATCATTTCCACACTTCTAATATTGATTCCAATTGCACACAAAGATGGTGTATCTTTAAGTTTTATAGACGCCCTGTTTACGTCTGCAAGTGCGATTAGTGTAACAGGACTTTCGGTAATCTCCCTTAAAGATACCTTTAGTAACTTCGGAATCTTCCTATTATGTATAATTCTCCAATTAGGCGGCTTAGGGGTTATGAGTTTGAGTACCTTCATCTGGGTGATGATCGGTAAAAAAGTGGGCTTACGGGAAAGACAACTACTTATGATTGACCAAAATCAATCTAAATTATCTGGACTCGTTCATCTAGCTAAAAGGATTTTTATCATTTTTATTTCTTTCGAAGTAATTGGTGGTGTTATTTTAGGAATTCGCTTCCTAGATTATTTTGAACGTCCGATAACAGCATTTAAACATGGATTATTTGCTTCCATTAGTGCCACAACAAATGCTGGATTTGATATTACAAATGAATCTCTTATTAGGTTTAATTCAGACTACTTTGTTCAAACAGTAGTTATGTTCTTAATTATCTTCGGCGCCATCGGTTTTCCCGTTATCGTCGAAATTTATGAATTCTTTATAAGTCTTAAAAGTAAGAAAAGATTTCACTTTTCCCTGTTTACTAAGTTAACTACCTCTACTTTTATCATCTTAACAGTAATAGGGGCAATTTTAATTTATTTACTTGATAGTCAAAACTTTTTCACAGGAAAACCGTGGCATGAATCCTTTTTTTACTCACTATTTAATTCGGTAACAACTAAAAGTGCTGGATTAGCGACAATGGATTTAAATGAATTAACATCAAGTAATCAGCTTTTCCTCTCAATCTTAATGTTTATTGGCGGATCTCCTAGCAGTGCAAGTGGTGGAATCCGGACAACAACCTTTGCGATCATTATATTGGCTATTATATATTATGCACAGGGAAAAGGGACCATTAAAATATTTAGGAGAGAATTACATAACGAGGATATTTTAAAATCCTTTATTGTTTTAACAACAGCAGTCATGCTCTGTTTAACCTCGATATTAATTCTCTCTGTTACAGAGAATGGAACGATAATAGAAGTGATTTTCGAAGTTAACTCTGCATTTGGTACCAATGGGTTGTCTATGGGCTTAACACCTAGATTATCAACATTTGGAAAGGTCCTCATCATTCTATTAATGTTTATAGGAAGAGTCGGAATCGTTTCTTGTTTACTTATTTTAAGAGGTAAAGGGAATAGTGCCGAGAAAATCCACTATCCAAAAGAAAAAGTTACAATCGGATAAGTCCATTATAGTGCGCTAAGACAGGATAAGTCAGAGGGATATTTAGAAAATATCCCTTTTTGTTACTGAAATCCCTGATTTCCACTTATTTTCGTAGATAAATAAAAAACCCGCTAGTAAGCGGGTTTAGGCCATGATTGTTTCTAATTTACGTTCGTTGGTATGTTTTTTTTCGATAATGTCTCGGGCAATCCAGACGCCACAAGCGCTGGCTTGTGCAAGCCCGCGGGTAATTCCGGCTCCGTCACCGCCAACATACAAACCGCTGATCTCTGATTCGAAGCGGTCATTTAGTTTCGGTCTAGCAGAGTAGAACTTTGCTTCAACACCATAAAATAGAGTGTGTTCCGAAGCGAAACCAGGTGAAACCTGATTTAGTGCCTCGGTCATCTCAATTAAGCTTTTAAGTGTATTATAAGGAAGGACTAAGCCAAGGTCGCCAGGTACCGCTTCTTTAAGGGTCGGCTCAATGAAGCCTTCTTTAATCCTTCTGTCAGTCGATCTTCTACCTTTTAAAATATCGCCATATTTTTGTACGATTAATCCGCCGTTTGAAAGGCTGTTAGCCAGACGGGAAACTTCATGCGCGTATTCATTGGGTTTATCAAAGGGCTCCGAAAATGTATGTGATACAAGTAAGGCTAAGTTCGTATTTGGACTTCCAAGCTTCGGATCTTTGTAAGCATGACCGTTAGCAAGCATGATCCCAGAGTGATTTTCAACGACCACATGTCCTGAAGGATTGCTGCAAAAAGTCCGTACTCGTGTTCCAACTGAAGTATTGAAAACAAATTTCCCTTCATATAAATGATCATTTATTTCCTGCATGACGATATTTGAAGTCTCCACACGAACACCAATATCCACTTGATTACTGATCATGCGCAAACGGCGTTTCTTTAGTACCTCAGTCAGCCATTTGGAACCGTCCCTACCCGGTGTAATTACTACCTTGTCTGCATAAATATTCTGATCATTCTTCAGCATAATTCCCTGTATCCGGTGCCCATCGGCTGTTTTTTCCGTAATTAAATCTTCTACTTCGGTTTTAAAAACCATTTCTATTTTCGTATTTAAGTATTCATAGATATTTTTCATAATTTGTAGGTTTTGTTCTGTGCCAAGATGACGTACTTGGGCACGTAATAGCTTTAAGCCAGCTGCATAGCCTCGACGTTCAATATCTTTTACTGCATCCGTAAGTGGATCAGTAATGCTATCTGTTGCCCCGTGGGATAAATTAATACCGTCAACATAACGAATTAACTCTATGACCTCGGAATCTGGCAGATAATCCGTCATCCAGCCGCCAAATTCACTTGTTATATTAAACTTTCCATCTGAATATGCGCCTGCACCGCCAAAACCACTTGTAATCGAACAAGCAGGCAGACATCCTGCAAATTCCTTTTTCCCAGCAGCAGGAGGGCATTTCTCGATTTTATTTTGTAAAATTGGACAATTCCTCCGATAAATATCATGCCCTTTATCCACTAACAACACCTTTGCGTTCGGCATTTTTAGTGTAAGTTCATAGCAGGCGAAAATCCCTGCGGGTCCGGCACCCACCACAATTACATCATATCTATTTTCCATTGTCCAATACCTCCAAGACGAATTTGCTTTAACCAACGGTAAATATATCAGACTTTTTCCACACAGTCAACACCAAACACGAACTATTACTTATACACCAAATATAATGTTCGTCTTTAGGTTGTTTGTCTGAAAATATAAAAAAGGCTGACTAAGAGGAAAGTCCCTCCTTAGTCAGCCTTTTTAATGCTATTAACACCAGCTCGCACCAATAATTATTAATAAAATAAACAGTACTACGATTAATGCGAAACTGTTAAATCCGCATCCTACAGGGGCTGCATAACCATATCCATATCCACAGCCACAACCATCATATCCATAATGCATTCCTCAATCACTCCTTGAGATTTTGTACTTTACATTGTTACTTTATGTAGTAGGTACTTGACCTGTATGTGCGTTCGCCTATATTATGAATTACAATCAAAAAATTTGTGGGTGATAATGAATGAAAGCAGTATTAAAGAATTTTATTAATGGTATTTTGACAATTGTTCCAATTATTCTTGTAATCTTTGTCATCTATAAAACCTTTCTATTCCTAGACGGCCTGCTTGGAAACACATTGAAACCATATTTAGAGGAAGATTACATTCCAGGGATTGGCTTGTTGACTACGATTATCTTAATTACCCTTTTAGGCTGGTTATCTACGAAATTTGTAACTGGGACGATAATCAAATTAATTGATGCTTTGCTTGAAAAAATTCCAGTCGTAAAAACAATTTATTCAGTTATCAAAGACACAGTTCAATCTTTTCTTGGTGAGAAAAAGTCTTTTTCGAAGGTTGCGCTAGTAGTCATACCAGGCACAGAAATGAGAAGTATGGGGTTTGTAACTTCTGAGCAATTAGAAAATTTTTATAGCCCGCTAAAAGACCATGTTGCTGTTTATGTCCCGCAAACGTTTCAGGTCGCTGGATTTACGTTCTTAATTCCTAAGGAACAGGTTGAAATCATTGATGTGAAACCTGAGGATGCAATGAAATTTATCCTATCTGGCGGGATGACATCCACTTCAAAGCAAAAAAGCCAATAAAAAATAGCCGCAATATGCGGCTATTTACTTTTCATCAAAAAACTTTGAATATGCTCCATAGCCTTCTTCTTCCAACTGTTCTTTCGGGATAAATTTTAAGGCAGCCGAATTAATACAGTATCGCAAACCGTTAGGACCTGGACCGTCATCAAATACATGGCCCAAATGGGAGTCTGCTGATTTACTTCGAACCTCTGTTCGCACCATAAAATGGCTAGTGTCGGTTTTTTCGACTACTTCTTCGTCTTCTATCGGCTTGGTAAAACTAGGCCAGCCACAGCCAGCGTCATATTTATCAAGAGAACTAAACAGCGGCTTACCAGAAACGAGATCCACGTAAATACCATCTCTAGTTTCATTCCAATATTCATTTCTAAACGGCGGCTCTGTACCATTGTTTTGTGTTACCTCGTATTGAATTGGATTTAATTCCTTCTTCAACTGTTCCTTATTTTTCAATTTGATCGCCCCAATGCTCTTTAATAAAACCAGCCCGGCCTGAACCGACATGATATCCTTCATAATGCAATCGATTTTTCTTATAGTAATGCTGATGATACTCTTCTGCACGATAGAAGGTCTGTGCTGGTAAGATTGGTGTTACCACTGGTTTGTTAAAACGGCCACTTTCTTGTAAGGCATGTTTTGATTCCTCGGCAAGACTTTTCTGAATTTCATTGTGGTAAAAAATCGCGGTTTGATAGGATTGACCACGGTCGTGAAATTGACCACCCGTATCGGTTGGATCAATTTGCTGCCAAAATAATTCTAAAAGCTTTTCATATGAAAAAATATCCGGATTAAAGGTAATTTGGACGGCTTCATAGTGGCCGGTTGCCTCGGTACAAACTTGTTCATATGTTGGATTTTCGACTGTACCGCCTGTATATCCGGAAATGACACTGATAATTCCTGGCTGTTCATCGAACGGCTTGACCATGCACCAAAAACAACCGCCCGCAAACGTCGCCAATTGGTTAGTAACTTCCACACTCCCACTCCTTCATTCGTATTGAATAAAAGTATACAGAAAATGAGCTCAAAAATACAATTTCCAACTCCTGTATAGTATATTTACCCAGACAAAAACCCGAACCAATTCTGGTTCGGGTTACTATTAAAACTTCTTCTTCTGCCTCATTTGCTTGGTTATATTCTTCCACTTATTTTTCACTTCAGTTTGTGCACGTTTGTCGGCCTTACGTTCAATATAGCTTAGCTCTTTTTGGAGCTTGTTATAGCTAGTAAGCCTTTCGGGGGCTAGCGCTCCCTCTACAATTGCACCAACAACAGCACAGCCTGGCTCATCGGTATGCTGGCAGTCCCTGAATCGGCACTCCTCGGCCAATTCATCAATATCTGAGAAGGTTTCTGAAAGGCCATCAGAGCTTTCCCATAGCTGTAGCTCACGCATTCCTGGTGTATCGATTAAGATACTACCATTTGGAAGTTGGATTAACTCCCGATGTGTCGTTGTATGCCGCCCTTTATCATCGGCTCTACGGATTTCTTGGACAACCTGCTTTTCATCACCTAATAATCGGTTGGTCAGCGTTGATTTACCTACCCCGGAAGAACCAAGGAGGGCAATTGTTTTACCAGGCTGCAAATACGGACCTAGCTGCTCTAGCCCGCTCATCGTTTCTGCACTAATCGGAATAACCGGAACGCCCCCAAAGGCAATCGCTTGAACGACAGAAAGCTTTTCCTCAATATTTGCACAAAGGTCCGCTTTACTTAAGATAATTACCGGATTGGCACCGCTCTCCCAGGCTAACAACAGATAGCGTTCCATTCTTCTTAAATTAAGGTCATCATTAAGCGAATTGACCAGAAAGATGGTATCGACGTTCGCTGCAACAATTTGTTCCTCAGCCGTCCTGCCCGCTGATTTTCTTGAAAATTTACTAAATCGAGGCAATACCGAATAGATGCTTCCTTTTCCTTCCTCCGTCCTGGGCTTTAGAATCACCCAGTCGCCAACAGCAGGGTAATCTTCCCGATTGACTGCATCAAAGCTAAATTTCCCTGTAACCTCGCACAGCAACTCTCCTTGTTCTGTCCATACACGATACATCCGTTTGTGTTCTAAGGCCACGCGGCCAATTATCATTTCTTCATTATGTTTTAAACGATCAAAGTCATTTTTCAGGTTTTTCGTTAATCCCATTGCTTCTAAATTCATTCATTATTCCTCCAAAAAGTAATATAAAAAAACCACAGGCACACACAGCCCGCGGTTAATTCACATCAAAGAATAATGAATAGAAATCCCCTACTTAGAGAATCCTCGGGCTGTGCAAACAGTATTGAAATTAGAGACAATTAATGTATTTTCAAGTACCATAATGCTTCACCCGCTTTCCGATATATTTGTATTTATTATATGTTTAATTTATCTATTTGTAAATAAAAAGGGGAAAAAAACCAGTTTTAGACACCTACCTATTTAATCTTGAATAAATTAGTATGTAGAAAGGAGCGAGAATAATGTCCTCAAAAAGAAATACTTCTGATTATCTTCAAAGGGCTTCCATGTATGATTTGTTAGCCCAATATTATAAATACACCAATCCTAACTTACACATCAATTACTATTTAAAACACATGAACAATGTGAATAAGGCTTTGAAAATGAGAAACAACCAGCAGCAGCCCTTGGCGGATCCAATGGTTCGTTTCCTGCACACTTCCCCTAATGCTCCAAATATCGACATTTATATCAATGGTCAGCTTACATTGAAAAACCTTCCATTCAAGCAAATAAGCACTTATTTTTCATTGAAGGCAGGTAAATACCATATAGATATTTATCCAACAGGAAATATGGTAGATAGTGTTCTTAATAAGAAGATTACGGTTGAACCAGGCAAGTCATATACTCTTGCGGCCATTGACCCTATTAATAAGTTACGTTTACTCGTATATAACGCTGAACCTGCCGTGCCTGCAAATGAATCAAAAATCCGCTTTATCCATTTAGCAAAGGATTTACAGCCAATGGATTTTGCTGTGAAGGACCGTGACGTTGTCTTTCCTAATGTTAGCTACAAAAAAGCATCTGATTATTTAGGAATTACACCGATGACTGTGGATCTGGAACTTAGGGAGACAGGAACAAAAAATGTAACTCTCTCCATTCCAAAGGCGCAATTCATGCCAAATGAAACGTATTCTATCATCTTAATTTCCAATGATAATCCAGAAGTAATAATTATCAAAGATTAGATTTTTCACAAAAAAGGTGCCATGCATGACGAATGCTGGCACCTTATTCTACTGGAACTAATAAAGTAAATGAGATATTATTATTTTTCAAATCAAACTCATTCGCCTGTATTTTAATATCACTTTTAATTTTCAATTGCTGCATATTCACATAAACCAGTTTATCATTTGGGAGGATATCTACACCCTTCGGCAACTTATAATTATCACGAATAAACTTGAGAACATACGAGACTGGTAAATCCATGCTTCCGATAGAAATCGACTTTTGTTTTAAAACTAAATCACCATTGTCCAGCGCTTCCGGCTCAAAGGTTAGCTTCAAATTCAATTGCTGGCTGAAAAACGGCAATGTCCCGTGCAGTTCTACTTCATCGCGCAATTGGACCTGATATTCGATAGGTGAATCAGCAATTTCTTTTTCCATGTATTGATTAATAAGCTTATTTAAATCTGCTTTATTTGATTTAACCTCAAATGTAACATGGTCGCCCTTAAGTTCCGTATGTTGAATCTCCTCCTGATCTACAGGCATCATTAGCATAATCAACAGACTTATAATAATTAACAGGTTGATTCCTAATAAAAGGAGGAATCCACTTTTCCATTTATTTTTCATAGAGAGTTAATTCTCCTCTTTACTAACCATATAGGCATTCTTTATTAAATCAGGCAATGTGCGTTCTTCCAATGTTGTTTTTAAACGCTCAGCAATTAGTTCATAGCCCCGATCATTCGGATGAAAATTATCCGAGTACAAAAGATCTTCAGCAGGATTTAAGAATAAATCCTCTATAGAAACGAAGTAGGCATTTGAATAACTAGCAATTACTCTTTGACCAGCCTCATTCCAATCATTAACAATCTGATTTAGCTCCTCAACTTCTGCAAACCATTGTGAAAATGGATTATATAGCCCCACTAAAACAATTGATGCATACGGATTTGCTTTATTTATTGTATTCATTATCTCATATAAATTATCAATGTATAATTTTCTAGCTTCCTCAAAGGCCGAAAGCTGTAAATTCGCAAAATTTTCTTGAGCTACTTTCATAATATCATTGCCGCCGATTGTAAGTATGACTAAATCAGTATCAGGAAGTGCCGCTTGCATTTCTTGAGATTTAAGTCTTTTCAATAATTGGGTTGTACGATTTCCTTGTACACCAAAATTCAAGAAATCTACATCCTTTATTCCCTTTTCATCCTCGAGCAAAGTTCTTAAGTAAGGCAGGTATCCGCCATTTTTGGTACTATCGCCAACACCCTGTGTTAAAGAATCACCGGCAGAAAGAACCGTCAGTTCCTGTGGCACAAAATCAGCTGGAACTTCTTCATAGACGACTGCAGCAGCCCTCTTTTCCTGGTGAAACTCGAAGCGATCGGTTTGACTGCACGAACTTAAGAAAAACGTCGAGAGAATAAGAAGCGTGAAAACCCTTTTCAACTTTTTCACCTACCCTCTAATCTAAAGTTATTATAACACGACAAAAATAATTCAAAACAAGTTAGTATTATATATTATTCATCGCAAAAAAAATAGACCATTGAAATGGTCTATTGCAATGTTTTTATATCGCTGATAATTTCTTCTTCCGGCATATCACTTAAACCCGAATAGATTTTTTTAATATTACCATCAGGGGCAATAAGGTAAATATAGGTTTGGTGGATTACTTGATCGCCTTCTTCTGGTTTTTTCACAATTGTTTTGAAGGTTTCCATTGCATACTCTTCAATAAACGCTTGGGAATAGCCTGTTAGAAAGTTCCAGTTTTTTGTATCCAATTCATATAGATCGATATAGGCAGATAACTTTACTGGAATATCTACTGTCGGGTCTACACTAAAAGAAACAAACTCAACATTTTTTAAGTTCTCTTCTTTGACCAACTTTTGCAGCTTGGCCATATTAGCTGTCATTGGAATACAAACATCTGCACAATTTGTAAAGATGAAATCCGCAATCCAAATCTTCCCATCTAAGTTTTTCTTTTCGAAGGACTCACCTTTTTGATTTGTAGCTGTAAAATCAGCAACAGGGTAGTCCACCCCATTCTCAATCCCCTTTTGTCCACAAGCCGACAATATCAATGTGCCTAAAAGAAATAAAACCAACCAATAACGATGCTTCATATCATCACCCGCAACCTTTTTTCTTTTCCAACTAGTGAATAGTGTAACAAAGTTTTAAAAAAGAAGAAAGGAATCTACTCATTATTCAATAGCACCTGTTTTTACAATCTTATTGTTCACTTTTATTTCAAAGGTTGCATCCTTATATTTTTCTCTCCATTCCTTAGCCGTTGGTGGTTTTCCACGAAACTGGGTAAAGTATTCATTTCCAAAACCTATAGGATCAACCTGTTTCTTTTGAAACCTTAAGATCAAATTCTTAATTTCTCTTTCCAATTCCTTGCCGATTTCTTTTTGGATAAATTTCATATTGTCAGGTGTGGATAAGTCTATTGCCTCTGTTGCTTCCAATAATCTTGATTCTAGATTTACATCGACCTTGAAATGGAGTTTTTCTTTATCAACTAATTTGATTTTTGCATGGCTACGAATATTATCAATATTGATAAACATCTTATTGTAAACCTTCTTATCATCCATACCCTCTTTATGCTTAATAATTTTGTTGAATTTCTCACGTTTAAATCCCATTTCATGTGTTCCCGATCTATAATTATCTAATAAAATTTTGAGATAGAAGAGTTTTTCACTTTCTAATTCATCAATATAGCGATCATCTTGGAACAGCGCCACTCCAGTTATGATGACATTATCTTTCTTAATTTTAAGAATTGGTAAAACCGGATCCTGCCCTCGGTCACTAAATTTATGATTAAATTCATGCAGGGTCGGCGAGATTAGCTGTTCACTTTCAACATTCTGCTGAATTACATTGTACAAATAGGTCCCGAGATTGACCTTTAATTTATCCATATCAATTTGCATGATTTCTGAAGCTTTATCATCGGCCACCGTTAAATAGACCATATTTCCAATCGCCGGGTCACGGTTTAAGGAATCGACAAGCTGATTGATTCCCTTTTTCGCCAAATCCTTACTGTAAATCGCACAGCGAAGCTGGCCGGATACTAGTTTTTGATCTGTTTCAAGGTTTTGCTTCTGCATAATTGCCTTACTTGTATTAGACTCAGCCGTAATCACCTTGGTCACACTTTCTGCAAGTGGATCGAATTTGTGGATAACCACGCTCCCTTTAATAGTATTAGCCTGTTCCAAATCATAACCTACCGCCGTTATTAATCCCAATTTTTCTAATTGTTTGGACTGAACGCAACCGGTCATACAGAAGACACATGAAAAAATCACAATCAGCCTTTTCCATTTAGGATGATTCAGCATTTGATTTTTTCCTCCTAATTAACCACTTTTTTATAAAGACAATGATGGATAGCATTACAGGGTAGCAAAAGGCCAGCAAAAAACCTGCTTGTGCAACAATATCTGTTACAGTATTCATTTGATATCTAATTTTTATGAAAAAGGAGGCTCCAAAAGTAAGGAGAGCAATAATCAGGATCCCCCATTTTTGCTTCCCATGTAAAATTCTTGAAAATCCCTTTGATGCTGACCATAAGTAAAGACACATATTAGGTAAAATTATCAGCATCCAGAAGGAAACAGCAATAAACTCAAACCTCTCTAAATTAGGAAGACGAACAATTTTAAACATAGATAATACTGGCCAGATAATTCTCTCAAGACTGTCTGAAGCAAAGAACATGATGGCAACGAGAGTGACAATGGTAGAAAGGAGGGTGGTATAAAGATTTCCTAATTGTGCAAACAGCAATACTTTCTTTTTTTCTTTAACGAATGGATAGATGAACAGGATTAGTTCAAAACCCATCATCGAGAGGGTTGTACTCTTTATTCCCTTAAGAAGATGTGGTATTTCGGTATTCATAATTGGAAACACGTGAGTTGTGTCCACATAACGCATGGGTACAAGAAGAATTAAAGCTAGCCACGCCGTACCAACCACGGAGAGAAAGGCGACACCGACAAGGATTCGAATGCCACCAAAGACAGCATAAACGGTTAATAAAATAAGAACCAACGCTAATTGCCATGAAGGTAAATTCGGGAAAATCCATACCTGGACAATTTCTATATAATTCATTAAAATAACGAAAAAACTGGCAGTTAAATAAATCATATAGACAATACTTAAGAAATTCCCGACCCACTTACCGAAAACATCTACATGAATGCCATATAAATCCGCACTGTCATATTGTTTCAGCATAATTATCATGAACCACAATACTACCGCAGTGATTACTCCAGCAAGAAATACAGCAATCCAACCATCATGCTTCGCTTCTAAATATACAATTCTTGGAAGACCTATCAATCCCACCCCGGATTGCACGGAATGAATGATAAAAAAGAGCAGAAAGGCGTTAAACAATATGCTCTCCTTCGGTTGTAAGTTCACCTTCATATTATTAGCTCCTATTCATCTACATCCTTTTTACTTACCTTATTTGGAGAGAATCTTTCATCATCTACAGTGTGGTTTGTTAATGGTCGTTTAGACAGATATTGGGGTGGTAATCTGAAAAAACTATGCCCTAGATCCTTCCATCTGAACGGATATATGGGTGAGAGATATGGCACACCTAACGTGTTTAGTTTCAAGAGGTGAATGATGAAAAAGCAAAAGGAAACCATGATGCCTATTCCTCCCCAAATACCCGCACTAATAATAATCGGAAAACGAATCATCCTTATCGCAGTACCCATTAAATAACTAGGAGTGGTAAATGAGCCAAGCGCACTAAGAGCAATAATAATTATTAAAATATTGCTTGTGAAACCTGCGTCGACCGCTGCCTGCCCAATAACAATACCGCCTACGATACCCATTGTTTGACCGACTTTTGTTGGGAGCCTAGCCCCTGCTTCACGTAAAAGCTCAATAAAAAATTCAAGAAGAAGTGCTTCAAAAACAGGCGGAAAGGGAACATTCGATCTTGATTGTCCCAATGAAACAAGTAATGGCGATGGAATTACCTCATAATGGTAAGTCAAAACGGCAACATAGGCAGGTGTTAGGAGAACGGATAATAAAGCTGCAAATAAACGTAAAATGCGTAGACTCATCCCCATATTCCACCGCATATACACATCCTCTGTTGATTCAAAAAAGGTAAAGAACGGAGTTGGGCCGTATAAGGCATCAGGACTCCGGTCCATTAAGACAACCACTTTACCACTCATCAAGGCAATCGTGATACGATCAGGAAGCTCTGTAGTCGCCAATTGTGGAAAAACAGACCAGCTATTATTTTCAATCAATTGTCCAAGGACAGTACTGCCTGGCACATGATCAATCTCAAGTTGACTTATTTTCTCTCGAAAGGCATTCACATTATTCTCATCGGCAATGTCTTTAATATAGACGATTTTCCCATTTGTTTTTGATCTTTTACCAACAGTAAAATCTTCCATGCATAAATTAAGATCTTTAATGTTATGCCTTAAAATATTTACATTGCCAATGAGCGATTCTGTAAAGGCAATTTTCGGACCATAGACAAGCGATTCCGTTTCTGCCTTTTCAAGCCCTCGTTCAACTGTACTACCAACATTAGCAAGTAATCCAAAGGGCTGACCTTCGGGATAAATATATACCTTCCCTTCATTTATTCCTTCGACAACCTCAGTTAATTGATTGACAGCAGATATATCTGAAATAGGAAGTATTTGAGCAATCGCTTCACTTTCCCATTCCGTTTCGATATTGCTTTGGATAGGTTCAATGACAAAGTCATCAAGTGTGGTTTTGTCAGTTAAACTGCTCATAAAGCAAAAAACTAACCGTTGCCCATCTCTTTTTAGGTTTCTAAAAACAAGGTCAGAACCAACATTCAATCCACTTTTTATTTGTTCCTTCAATTCATCTATATTTAAGCTATGTGCTTTCGAGCCTTCTTTGGACTTTTTTCCATTTAACCATTTGAACATCAGCAACACCTTTAACCTGTCATTTTTTTTTAGCTTTACCAGAAAATCTATTTTTACCCATTATTGGTTGTTTGCTTAGAAGATTAATGTGAACATAAGGAAAAAGCAAGAAGGTTTGTTGATGAAGCCAGTTGTGGTATAATGAACAGGTATTCATTTTTAGAACATTGTGAATAATATATTAAAGGGGAGGTGTCACCAATGGAGCGAATCGGTCCGATTATGATTATAGAAGGTCCACATAACAGTAAAATACCGTACTCAAGAAGTCTTTACATTGATTGTCCAGACAAGGTGTTGATTGATACTGGTGCGGATCCCCAGGCACTTCTAGCAGTTGAACAGCAATATGGAGTCGACTTGGTGATTAATACCCATTACCATCCTGACCATACATTGCATAACTATCTATTTAAAAATGCACAAAAATGGATTAATCCGATTGAATATGAAACAGTGCAATCGATTGAGGGAATTGCCAAAGGAAATGGCATATATCAAGAATGGGGACCTATTGGAGTGGAGGCATTTCAAAAAAACCTTCCAGCGAAATGGGTAAATAGCCTTGGCGAAATAACGGGAAGCTATCTATACGAGCAGGAATATTTGTTTGGCGATGTGAAAGTCATCTTTAAGCACACTCCTGGTCATACAAAAGGGTATACTTCCCCCTACTTCCCTGACTTAGGCATTGTCTTTGTCGGTGATTTTGATATGACTAGTTTTGGTCCGTGGTATTTCGGAACAGACGGTGATATTGATGAGTTTATTTCGTCGAGCAAGCGCTTGCTCAACATGGATGCAGATACGTTCATTACCGGACACCAAAAAGGATTGTTCACTAAACAGGAATTTCATGCAGCGATGGAAAAATATCTAGCCGTTATTGATTTTCGCGACGAAACCATAGAAAAATATGTGCAGCAGGGGCTAAATTTCGAGGAGCTGACTAATATCGGAATTTTCTATCCGAAAAAACTGTTAGACAAAAACCTCATTCTTAAAACCTGGGAACGTAGTGGCATTCGCAAACACCTAATACGGCTTGGATATACGGTAAAGGAAGCAGAAATCAAAATGGCAAGATAGAAGGAATGGTGACTGGCACCATTCCCTTACTTTTTTATTCAAAATAATACATTAGCGCGATTGTCCCTGGTCCAGTATGAGTACTGATTGTTGGACCGGTCGTACCAATTGAAATATTATTATATCCCGTTATTTCAGTGATTGCTTCTTTTACTTTCGTTGCTAGTCCGAGAGCTTCAGCATGTACAAGTCCTACGCCGAGAATATTTTTCCCATTAACATCCTCGGTAAATTGTTTGGCCAACCATTTTACGACCTGAGAATGGCTGCGAACCTTCGCTACTGGATTATATTCCGCACCTTCGAGCGATGCAATCGGCTTAATGTTTAGCAATGATCCAATAAAGGCCTTCCCTTTACCAATCCGGCCACCCTTAACCATGTTCTCAAGGGTATCAATCATGATATATAGCTTTGAATTCATACGGACCTTGTCCAAGCGCTCAAGGATTTCCTCCATACTCTTACCCTTCTTCGCCATCTCCACCGCTTCTCTTACCTGAAACTGGAGGGCCAATGAAATAAACATCGAATCAACAACAGTCACCTTGGTCTTCGTCATCTGGGCAGCGCTTTCAGCAGAGCGTACCGTACCGCTCATCTTGCCAGTCATGTGCAACGATAACACTTCGTATCCTTCGTCTCCGAGTCGGTCATACACTTCAAGGAAGGCACCAGCTGAGGGTTGAGAGCTCTTTGGCAGTTCATCTGCTTTTTTCATCATATCCATATATTCTGCTGCATCTATTTCCACTCTGTCTAAATAGGTTTCTCCATTAATCGTTACTGACAATGGCACAACAACAATACCCAATTGCTCCGCCATATCTAATGGCATGTCCATTGTTGAATCAGTTACAATTTTAATTTTACTCATTCACTCACATCCCTTGGTTTACTCCATTGTATTATACAGGCTATATACACTTTAAGATATAATATCTCCTATTTTTCCGTATAAAAATTGCGAAAAATAAAAGAACACCGGTTGCCCGATGTTCGAAAATAATTAAGCGTTATTCTTTAATTCTCCAACTTTAAACAGTTGTTCATAATCAGGCCATTTCATGACCTTTTTTAGATACTCTCTAAAGGAATAGCATTTTTGGGGCTTTTTCTCACGATAAATTGTCGAGATAAATGCCTGTAAACGGACTTGGATCATAAATTTATAAGTGCTATCTTGCGCCAATACAGGAATTTCCGTAACTTTAACCTTCTGTCCAACTGCATTTTTGAACTCTAGGCTTTTGGTTAACACAATATCAATCCTCTTTTTCACCCGTTTGACTATATTATACACCTAAAACAGCTCGAAATCTGTCTAAATATGCCCAGATTCAAAAATATTTATGAACAATTATTGGGAAATTTCATTTAAATGGTTAAGAAACGGCTAATGCAAATCGCCAGTAGCCTAGTCAAAAATCGAATAAATATGGATTAATCTCAGAGTTTTATCAAATTATGAAGAAAGCCATGAAAATAGATCAATCATGGCTCATTAACCATGCTTAGCAGTTTTCCTTCGCAATACTAGAACAAACTGTAAGATAGTGCCTGATAGAACTAATACTGCACCAGCTACCAAAATATTAAACATATCGGTTCCAGTATTAGGCAGTTTAGGTCCGTCTGCAGGCAGGACCCCGCCTAAGGTACCTTCTACATAAAATTTAAATTCAACTTCTGCTTCAAGGCCTTGGAACTCATTCCCTAATTCCTCTGGTACTACAACTTTAAAGAATAGTTGTTCAGAACCATTCTTCGCGATAAACCTAGGATCAAATTTGTTAAAGTCGTTCATTTTCCCATCAAATAAAACCTTGTCTTTATCTGAAACTTTCAGCAGGAGTTCGTTGTAAAATTCTTTAGAACCTTCTTTTAGATTACTAGACGACAAATACTTAAAATCCTGTTTACCATTATTAATAATGGTAAAGGTACGTTCTGCCCAATCACCTGGTTTTAAATTAGTTACATTAAATAGGATCTTTTCAGGTGAAGTGGCAATATCAATCTCTTGAGTATTAATAGCTGCACTGATTTGACTCAATTTTACCGTGAATACAAGAGTAATTGCCAGCATATTGATTATCAGAAAACTAATTATTTTTTTCACCTTTTTTCGTCCCTCCCTTTGTATCTATTCCTTAGTTCACGAGGCGGGATTTCAACTTTTGTTAGCTTCTAAAGCGGAATTCTAAATAGGCTTTTCAATATTGCTTTTTTCAGATGATTTATCATCCTTTCTTACAAGTTGAGAAATTGTCGTCCAAATAGTGAAGCCTGAAAATCCTATTAGTAGAATTCCTGGAAGAAACATAAGTAAGGAGATACCTAGTTTAGTCTTTGAGAAATTTGCAATATAGCCAAGATATGGGACTGTAAAACCTGTATATTTTGCGATTACATTATTTGATAAGACAGAATTGGGATCTGCCGTTTCATTATTATCACCTTTTGTCCGATAACTCACTTGGTCACCATAGTTAATTACTTCTTCAATCCTATGGGTAACAAGTACTCTTTTTTCAGTTATAAATGAAATTACATCACCCTTTTTAAATCTCGTCATTTCCCCGCCAGGTTTTACGGCAATAATTGAACCTGTTTTTATTTCTGGTTCCATCGACCCAGAAAGTACAGTTTTCAATTGATATCCAAAAACTTGAGGTTCACCCCCAGAAACTTCGGAAGATATGACAACGAAGAGCGTCAACATTAATAATAGAAACAATAAGATTGTTATAATATTGCCGGTCCATTTTATGATCGTTTTAGGTTTCATTTCAATCACCTTTTGCATTCTGTATTATTATGGATTCAACTTCTTCTTTTATTACATTACTATCAGACGGACTATACTCAACTGGCTGTTCATTCTTTGCCGCTTCTGTTGGGGTTGTTTCTGTATTAGCTGGAATGTCTTGGGCAGGTACTATTGGAGTTTGCTCGCTATTATTATCAGATTTAGACTGGCATGTAATTGTGATTGTTTCACTCCATAAATCTTGTCTTTCCGGTTTATTTGCATGAAATGGTCTTTGAAACGCTCTAAATTTATAGGCTCCTGAATCAGAAGCGGTAAATTTTAAAACACCTGATTGATTAGCTGTAATCGGTTGTATTACTCCTTCTGCAACCTTTTCTCCATCCTTTGGATTCCCTTTTGAAATGTAATAGACCTCATATCGTGAAGGTCCTTCCATATTACTTCCCATATTTGTTATGGTTACAGATATTTCCTTTTGATCACAACTTTCAATGACTTGATCAGTATTTCCATTTAGAAACTTAAAAGAGCTTTTATCCCAGACATTCTCCCAAGAACCTGCTTGGATATTACTAATAACTTGTGAATTATCGTAAAAATATGCCTCAGTGCCAGAAGTTATTATGCCCGTTGATAGGGTGAACAGATAAGAAATAACTATGATTTGAGCGGTTAATACCATTATCCAATTTTTCTTTTTAAACTTCTTTCTCCTTGTGTACCTAATCTTAATCACACCCCTCATCTCCCAGTCGGAATGTATTTTTCTACTCACCTTAAATAAAGAAAATGTTCCTTATCTAAGGTGAATAGAACCTTTTAAAGAAAGGCGGGTAAAACCCACCCCTCTTTTAAAAGTCTTTATTTTTCTACACCATGACCTTGGTAGCCTTCAAATGTCCAAGTAAGATCTAACTTATCCCCTTGGAATTGATTTTGGTCTTGATGATTTTCAACAAATTGGAATTGGACATATAACTCGTCAGATGTTCCAGCTGGAAGCTTTCCCCCTCTTTCCTCTAACCATGGAATAAAAATATCATTTTCAATTGCGTCGGGAGTCATGGTTTTTAACTGATCTAATGTTGTCCAGAAAATAATAGTATCTATCTTATCTCCATTAAGTAGGAAGTTTACACGGATATGCTTACCAAAATCCTCTGTATTATTTCCATTTGCATCAATAACATTATAAGTAGTTTTTAATAGTATTTTATGAATGTCCAAAGAACCAGCGTTTTTCAATTTGAAAGAACGGTTCATCCAATCTCCTGGTTTTAAATTATTGACATCAATAATGGTTGTTGGTTGAGCATTTAAGACTAAAGTACCATTAGCAAATTTCGCTTGAACATCGGCAGTGTCGCTAAAGTATGCGTATGTACCCCCACCGATTAGTGACAAACCAAGCGCTGCGGTTGCTAAGCCCAATCCTAATCTTTTCTTAGTGCTCATTGTCTTTTCCTCCTCTTATACCTTTTATTTTTTGAATCAATTTGAAGATTCTAGGCAGTATAAAGGATAATTCATTTGCAAGTTCACTATTTCACATGATTCTTATTAATGAACTTACAAGTTCAGTTTACTTCTTAATAGAGAATTTGGGAAACGTCAAAAACAAGCAAATTTTCTTAATAAAGAACAAATTTCGTCCTTTTTGACAGATAATCTAGTATTTTCTTATTTTATCGCAATTTATAAGGGATTGTGCGTTCGGTATTGTAAGTACCTTTTTAATGCTACTAACTCTTAAATAGGTCAAAAGGCCCTCATTCCATTCTGGAATGAGGGCCTTTTGGTTAACATATTCGCGGAAACATTGTTCCTGTTAATCTATTCAATAAACGTTTTGAGCCGAGTGGTGTTTCCAGTAATAGTTGACCTTTCTGTTTGCTGATAATTGAGCCAATTACAACGGCATCTTGACCTTCTGGAAATTCTCGCACAATATCGAGCACTTTATCCTTCTCTTCCGCGGCGACAATAATTATCGCTTTTCCTTCGTTGGCAATATAAAGCGGGTCAAAGCCTACTAAATCACAGACACCGTGAACTTCTTCCTTCACTGGCAGGTCGATTTCATTAATTTCCATTGTGAGCGAAAAGTCCTCCGCTATTTCCACAAGCGTTGTTGCTAGACCTCCTCTTGTTGGGTCACGCATAATTCTTACTCCGCTGGTATGTTGAAGAACTGCTCCTAACATTCGATTTAAAGAACAACAGTCACTTTCAATTGGAACGGTAATTCCTAGTTCACCTCTTGCAGCTAGGACAGCGATGCCATGATCTCCAATTGTCCCTGAAACAATAATCGCATCCCCTTCTTGAAATTCTAGGGTGCAGCCAACGTTTGGCTCATAGATGCCTATTCCTGTAGTATTTATGTAGACACCATCAGCACTGCCGCGTTCAACCACTTTTGTATCCCCGGCAACAATAGTAACTCCGGTTTTTCTAGCTTCATTCGCCATGTCGGTTACAATTCTCTTTAGATCAGCTATCGGAAACCCTTCTTCGATGACAAAACCACAAGTTAAAAAGGCTGGTTTTGCCCCGCTTACTGCAAGGTCATTAATCGTGCCAGCGACAGCTAACTTACCGATTGAACCTCCTGGGAAGAAAATGGGCTTTATAACAAATGAGTCCGTCGATACAGCGATTTGACGCCTTGACAACGTTATTTCTGCCGCATCAAACATAGCGGCTTTTTCTTCGTTAAACGCTTCAACAAATAAGTCGCGAATTAAGCGATAGCTTAGTTCTCCACCGTCACCGTGCGCTAAGCTGATATATTTCTCCATCACGAACTCTCCCTCATATATTGATAGGTTGCCGCACAGCTTCCTTCGGCCGACACCATACAGGGACCAATTGGATTCATCGGATGGCAGGCTTTACCGAAAAGTGAACATTCATTAGGGGATATCAAGCCCCGAATGACTTCACCACAGCGGCACTTAGTTTTACGAGGCTCACCAACTTCGACCGAAAATCTTTTTTTCGCATTATACCTGTCATAATCTGCCCTTAAATCCAGACCGCTGTTTGGGATGACGCCAATGCCACGCCATGCCTCGTCGGATTTTGTTAAGTATTTGTCCATCCACTGATGGATCGTTTGATTACCAGTTTTTGTGACGATTGCTGGATGATTATTGATAATTGCTGGCTTACCTTTTAAAGCTAAATCAATTGATTTATAGATGCCAGCTAGTAATTCAGCGGTTTCAAACCCCGTGATCACTCCTGAGATATGGTATTCATCCACTAAATACTTGTAAGAATCCTCGCCCAAGACAATCGATACATGGCCAGGAAGCAAGAAACCGTCCAGATTTACTTCCCCTGCATCCAATAAATAGCGCAGTACAGGTTCGACAAGCTTGGTCGTCATCCATATCGAAAAGTTAGTAATCTCGCGCTTTTCTGCCTCGGCAACCATTAAAGTCATAATCGGAATCGTCGTTTCAAAGCCTACACCGAGGAAGATGACTTCTTTGTCTGGGCTATCTTCCGCAACTTGAACCGCGTCCACAGGTGAATACAACACACGTATATCTTTGCCAGCAATCTTTGAGTCTAGCAATGTTTTATTTGAGCCAGGTACCCGCATCATATCGCCAAACGTACAGATAATCCTGTTTTCGCCTTCAGCAAGGGCTATCATCGCATCTATCGAACGCTGGTCTGTCACACAGACCGGACAGCCAGGACCAGAAATCAGATTGACGAAATCTTTCAGGCACGGTTTCACACCTGTTCGTGCAAGCGCCATCGTATGCGATCCACACACCTCCATGAAGGCAGGCTTGCGTCCGAACACTCGCTGAAATTCCTTGGCTATTTGAATCACAGCTTCCACTAATGGTTTACAAATTTCCGGGTTATTGGACTGTTTCAGAATTTCGAGCATCGACGAGCTTCCTCCATTCCTCAACACTTTGTCTTGCGTAGGATTCATCAACGATACTCATCGCTTGGCCGGCATGAACAATCACATAATCACCTAACTCGACTTCAGGTACAAAAATCGTTCCCACTGTTGTTTGTGAACCCATGACATCGACGACTGCGCTATATTCCATTTTTTTTACTACCTTAGCTGGGACTCCAACACACATCCACGAGCACTCCTTTTGGCAGCGGCAACAACTAACTGCCCATATGATAACCCTCCGTCATTGCAAGGGACTTTTTCTGGTACATAAACACTAAATCCTCGTTCCTTTAGTTCAGAGGTGAGTCTTTTTCTTAGATAACGGTTATGAAAACTTCCCCCTGATAAAATAATTTTTCGATTCGCATTAGGCATTTTTTTGATCAATTGCTCCATTGCTAAGATTATCGATTGAACAATGGTTTCGTGAAAGCGACCACTGATTAATGCAGCGTCCTTTTTGGCTAAAACATCTATTGCTATTTCTTTAGTCATTTTTGAAAAATTGATGGTGAAAATATCCTTTTCTTCCAAATCAAACAAGTAAGGATTATAAATCAATTGTTCATCAGCCAATTCCGCTAGAAGAATTGCCGCTTCGCCATCATAACTGGATACTTTCGTGACCCCACAAAGGGCACTGACAGCATCGAACAGCCGACCGCAAGTTCCGGCATAAACAGTATTAATATTTTTCGCTATCATCATTTTTAAAATATCAATCTGGTCAGTTTTATCAGTAAAAATTGCCTTTGCTAGCTCGACTCCCTGTTCATTATGCTGGGAGATAAGCATTGCTGCGGCATTTCTCCATGGTTCACGTATGCACTTTTCACTTCCTGGAAGTGGCGTATACTCTAAATGGGCAATCCGTTCATATTCGCCCGCATCACCATAGAGAATTTCAAAGCCCCATATGTTGCCGTCGTGACCATATCCAGTACCATCGAGAATAATCCCAAAAGCCTTTCCTTCTATAGAATGCTCTTCTAGACATCCAGCCATATGGGCATGATGATGCTGAACCTCGAAGATCTCTTCAAACTCGTACTCCTTTACCAGTTTCTGAACCTGATAGCCCGGGTGGGCATCTATTACAGCGACTGACTTCGGTGTATCAATCCACTTTAATAAATGGTCCAGTTCCTGCTGATAATGGTTGATTGTCTCGATATTTTCTAAGTCACCAATATGAGGACCAACAAAAGTCTGCTCATTTCGACCGATGGTAAATGTCGTTTTTTGTTGTCCACTAAGCGCCACGATTCCCGAAACATCGACATTTGTCGAAAAAGGGTCTGGAACATATCCACGTGATCTTCGTAAGAAATCGCGCGTCCCATCATTGATTTGAACAACGGAATCATCAACCGGGTGGAGGATTTCTCGATTATGAACGAGATAATAATCTGTGATACCTGCTAAATAGTGAAAAGCTTCTGCATCCTTGTATAATATCGGCATCCCAGAAGGATTAGCGCTTGTCATCACTAGGCATGAGAGGCTGGCATCAGAAAATAATAAGTGGTGCAAAGGTGTATAAGGGAGCATGATACCAATCGTTCCCATCCCCGGCGCTACGCCTTCTGCAAGCTGATATTGTTCATGTTTCTTTAGGACTACAATAGGCGATTCAGGACTAGTCAATAGCTCACGCTCCGCATCATTTACAACAGCCATTTCCATGGCCGTTTGGATTGATGCAATCATAACGGCTAACGGTCGATTGGGTCGTTGCTTACGATTTCTTAACGTGGTAACCGCTTGTTCATTACTGGCATCGCAAGCAAGGTGGTAACCGCCGATCCCTTTAATGGCCACTATCTTCCCTGCTTTTAAACGCTGTATGGCTTCCATAATCGGATTCTCAGAATCTATCTCTACACCATTTCTCTTTAATAGCTGTACCTTGGGACCACATTTTGGGCAAGCAATGGGCTGGGCATGGTGCCGTCGGTTTGTCGGGTCCTCATACTCTCTCCGGCAATCGTCACACATTGAAAAGGTCTTCATCGATGTGTAGGGTCGGTCATATGGTAACTCTTCAATAATTGTATACCGTGGTCCGCATTGGGTACAGTTAATAAACGGATAGTGAAAACGAAAATCGTTTGGGTCATTCATTTCATCCAAGCAATCTTCGCACACGGCTGAATCAATTGGGATCACGAGCATGGAAGCCCCGCTACGCTCACTTGCAATAATCGTAAAGTCTACTAAACCAAAAGGCTCTGTCTGCTGAACTAATATTTCATTTATTTTTGACAGCCGTGGGGCTTTCTTTTTCAAGTCTGATAGAAACAATTGTATGGCCTCTGAATCACCTTCAAGGTGTATTTTGACACCGTCCATATTATTTTGGACTGTACCTTTAAGCTGATATTTGTCTGCAAGCTGGAAGACAAATGGACGAAATCCTACCCCTTGTACTCTACCACTAACAGCAATCTTTACTGCCGTAAGCATTTTAAGTAAGCCCCTTCAATCCAAGAAAACCATTCGTGAAGCCCTTCCCTCGTTCTTGCAGACATAGGCAACAAAGTTGATACCGGATTGATTTCTGAAAGATCCTTCCGCGCTTCATCGACATTAAAATCCAAGTATGGAAGTAAATCAATTTTATTTAACAGCACTAACTCTGTACGCATAAACATTTGCGGATATTTCGGGATTTTATCGTTTCCTTCTGGGACACTTAATACCGCCACTTTATGATGCTGTCCAAGGTCGTAACCTGATGGGCAGACAAGATTACCGACATTTTCAATAAATATAATATCAAATTGGTCAAGGTCAAATTCACTGAGTGCTGCCGCAATCATTCTTGCATCAAGATGACAGCCTCCGTGTGTATTGATTTGCACGGCTTTTGCCCCCATCGCCCGAATCCGGTCGGCATCTCTTTCTGTTGCTAAGTCACCCTCGATAACAGCAATTCGATATTTTCCGGCTAAAGCACGAACGGTCTCCTCAAGAAGTGTCGTTTTTCCAGCACCAGGCGAACTCATCAAATTAATCACTAAGGTTTTAGTGTCGATAAAAAGCCCCCGATTGAAGTCTGCTGCCTTATTGTTGTTCGTCAATACATCTGTTCTTAACGCTACTTTCATTTACGATTACTCCCTTCGTATGAAAAAACCTGAAATGTTTCTCCTGCCAGCACCTTACCTGATGGAATCTGACAGTTTGGACAGAGGGCAATTTTCAATTCTGGACGATACTCCATGTCACATATTACACATTTTGCCTTTGCTTCTTCAACATGAATAATTAGTTGCGCATCATCTGTAAATATATGCAAATTTTGATCACGAAAAATATCAAACGCCATTCCTAAGGCATCCGGCATCGCATTGGAAATTTCACCAACGGTTAATTCAATTTTTTCAATTCTTTCAATCCCTCTTAAACAGGCATCCTCATGAACCAGCTGAAGGATATCCCCCATTAATGCCATCTCATGCATGAAAATCACCTTTCACCACACCGATTTGGTAAGCCTGATCCCTTTTTCTCACTGGAAGTGATTTTAACTGTAAGTCACCGTTATTTGTCTTAAAATTGTATTCTTTTTGACAATTCAAACATTTCACAGTTGAATATAGTGTTGAAACGGTAATAATATACGAACATACAGGACAAATTCCATTCCAAGCCTGCATGTTCGAATCCTTCATTGCGACTATTACAGGTCTCCCTGCTATAAACTTCAATTCAAGCACTGGTAACATTTCCGTATCGCTCATTAATGGAATCCAACTGATTCCAAGCGACCGGTCTGTCACTAATTCTATTTTCTCCAAGTCGCCTTGAATAAAAGGCTCATAGACTGACTTTACCGTTTGGAATAAGCTACCGCCCATCTCTTTAAAAAAATCAAGCCGTTTCATAAACATCTCTCCATAGATTCACCTGATTGATGACGACGTCTCTGAGTTCTCCAAGCTTTTTTTGGTTAGTTTCGGTCAGCTCCACACCTAATTGTAGCGAGGTTGGCTGCATTCCAAACATGACTATTTCCTTTGGGTAGCGCTCCCTTAGTTTGGCGGCCATCAATACTTCTTGGAAACCAAGCTGGTGAATCGACATCTTTATGCCAAAATAAGCTGGAATTTCATCACCTACTAAGGTAATGATGGTGCCAGGTTCCTTGCCGGCATTAATTGCATCAATAATAATCAGTTTTTCAGCATCCTCTACCGGTCCTAGCAATTTCATTCCATCGGTCAAGCCTTCAATAATTTCAATATCTTCATAGTCTACTAAAGCATCTTCTAGTAACGGCAAAAGGTGGATGCCAACACCCTCATCTGAGAAGAGGGTGTTGCCGATCCCAAGAATAGTAATCTTAGTCATTATTTTTTTCACCAACTGACTTATTTGTTGTTGTTTTATAGCCAGTGAACATGGAAGAAATACAGCCGTTTCGATCAAGATAGTCATCACGGAAAGCAAGATAAATGTGAATGACCGTAAATAACAAGAAGCCCCACATACCCAGATGATGCCATGAACGGACAGTGAAGCTGTCACCGCCAAAAATAAATGGCACCCAACTAAACAGTTTTCCCCAGAAGGATTCTTGCTGTGGCTCAAAGTACATGTAGAAACCTGTTAACATGACGATCCATGAACACAATCCGATAAATATCCAGTAGCTCAGCTGCGCCAATGGATTGTGGCCTACATAATGCGGTTTCTTATTTGGCAAGAATAAGTAGAACTTAACCGCTTCAAATACTTCTTTCACGAAAATCCATCTAAACGGGTTTGAGGTTGCAAACTTGTTTCCAACAAATGTCCAATACAAGCGGTACATGTGATTGATTACAAAGATAAAAGCGAAAAAGAAATGAATATATCTCATCCAGCCCATTAAATTTGAATAATAGGCTTCCTCAGGGATAATCGCAGCGGTCATCGGTTTCCCAATATAAATTCCTGTTATCGTTAAGGCAATGATCGCGAGCATATTGACCCAATGCCAGATCCTTACTGGCAGTTCCCATACATAGGCTCTCACTTCATTTTTTACAGGCTTATAAACGATTGACCGTTCAGGGCGAAGTGTATTCTCACAGTTGGGTTCAATTTTGAAGTCAGGTGGATTCGGCCCGTGATTCGGTAATTTTGGTGCAGCCATCTATCTCACTCCTAACCTAAACGAATTTCAGTACTTTTGTTCGTTTCCAGATCTGTTAAGTGCACGGCACATGCAAGACATGGATCAAATGAGTGAATGATCCGCATAATTTCTAACGGCTGTTCTTTATCTAACATTTTTGTACCGATTAGTGCTGCTTCATAGGCACCAATCTGATTTTCCGCATCGCGTGGCGAAGCATTCCAAGTACTGGGTACCACCGCTTGATAATTGTCAGTTTTTCCGTCTTTAATATCAATCCAATGTCCAAGTGCTCCACGTGGCGCTTCAATCCAGCCCACACCTTTTGAGCGCTCTGGCCAAGACTTTGGATCCCATTTCGAACGATCGAAGGTAACTTGGTTTCCACCCTTTATATTTTTCAAGAGGGCATCCATGTCATTTCGGAGCCAGCCCGATATTAAAACGCTTTCAAGTCCGCGAGCAACCGTCCGACCTAGTGCTGATTGTAACGCCGTAATAGGCAAATCAAGTTTCTGTAATGTATCGTCTACTATACCAACGATCTCTTCTTTTCCAGAGGCATAACCGACAATCATCCTCGCTAATGGACCGGTTTCCATTGGATGCCCTTTCCAGCGTGGCGCTTTTAGCCAGCTATACTCTTTGTTTGTATCTAATGTTTTAAAAGGAGCTTTAGGCCCAGTGTAATCAAAGGTTGTTTCCCCTTCAAACGGGTGCTTCCCTTTTCCTTTTCTATTTCCATCATATGTGTACCAGGAGTGATCAATAAATTCCTGTATATGCTTTGGATCTTTCAAATCAACATCTAAAACTTCGTTTAGGTTACCATTAAGAACAATTCCTCTTGGCATCCGGTATAACTTTGTGTCGTAAATATCTCCAGTAGAGAAGTCCCCATAGCATAGGTAATTGTTTATACCGCCACCAAACGTCCACTCCTTGTAATAGGAACCAATCGCTAACAAATCTGGAATATATACTTGGTTAACAAACTGCTGAGCCTCATCAATGATTTGTGATACGTGCATCAATCTTTCAGCATGGATGCCGTTATCACTATCGATATCAAGAGGTGTAGCCATACCACCTACTACGTAATGCGGATGTGGATTTTTCCCACCAAATATCGTATGAATTTTGACGATCTCCTTTTGCCAATCTAATGCTTCCAGATAGTGGGCAACCGCAAGCAAATTCACTTCTGGCGGAAGCTTATAGGCTTTATGTCCCCAATACCCATTAGCGAAAATCCCCAATTGACCACTTGCAATTAGCTTCTTAATTTTATTTTGCACATCTGTAAAATAGCCTGGTGAAGACTTTGGCCAGCTTGAAATGGATTGGGCAATTCTCGAAGTTTCCGCTGGATTTGCATTTGTCGCACTGACAACATCTACCCAGTCTAATGCGTGCAAGTGATAAAAATGGACAACATGGTCATGGACAAATTGCGCCTCGTTCATGATGTCACGAATTAAATGTGCATTTCTAGGGATCTTTATTTTTAAGGCATCCTCAACCGAACGAATTGATGCTAGTGCATGCGTGGTGGTACAAACCCCGCATATCCTTTGTACATATGCCCAAACATCACGCGGATCACGGTCTCTTACAATTAGTTCCAAACCACGTACCGATGTTCCTGAGCTAAATGCATCTTTAATCACTCCGCCTTCATCAACATCCACCTCTACTCGAAGATGGCCCTCAATTCTTGTAATTGGATCTACTACTATACGCTCACTCATGTTCTTCACCTCGTTTGTCATCTAACTTTTTCTTAATTACAGTACCTGTTGCGTGGACGGCAATTCCAGCAGTCGTTGCTCCAATCACGGCCAAGCCTACGGCATCTGGATTAATTGTTGTTTGTGTTCCAGGTATCTTTGCTCTCCTTGTAAAGAATGGCCCGTTATCCCAAAATCCCTGCTCTGAACAGCCAATACATGGATTTCCTGATTGAATTGGATAGCTCACCCCACCATTCCAACGCATTTCTGCACAGGAGTTGTAGGTTGTTGGTCCCTTACAGCCAACTTTGTATAAGCAATATCCCTGTTTCGCCCCTTCATCATCAAACGATTCAACAAATAACCCTGCGTCAAAATATGCACGGCGGTTACACTTGTCATGAATACGGTGACGATAGAAAGCTTTTGGACGACCAAACTGGTCTAATTCTGGTAATTTCCCAAAGGTGATGATATGAGCAATGACCCCTGTCATTACTTCTGCTATAGGTGGACAGCCAGGTACTAAAATGGTTGGAATATCTTTAACAAAGCTTGTGACTGGTTTCGCCCCAGTTGGGTTTGGATGGGCTGCGGCAATTCCTCCCCATGCGGCACATGAGCCATAGGCAATAATTGCCTGTGCACCCTCTGCCATTTCCAGGAATGTCGCTTTTGCCGATTGTCCTCCTGCGGTTGAGAAGGCATCGTTTTCAGGAATGCTTCCTTCCACCGCCAAAATATATTCGCCATGATAATCCTTTAAAACCTGTTTCATTGCTGCTTCTGCTTGGTGGCCTGATGCTGCGGATAATACTTCGGAGTACTCGAGTGAAATCATCTCGAGTAAAACGCTTTCAGTTTTTGGCTGTGATGACCGAATAAATGATTCGGAACAACCAGTGCAATCCTGGAATTGCAGCCAGACTACCGGTACCCTTGTCTTGATTTCCATCGCTTTTACGACCTTGTCTGACTGGGAATAATCCAGCCCGAGTGTCGCAGCTAAGGCTGTGCACATCTTGAGGAATTGACGCCGACTAAATCCTTGATCGATCGCGGTTTCATAAACGGTCTTCTGTCTTCTCATCCGCTTTCTCCTCCATTTGCATAAAATATGTAAAAAACATGATTACATAAAAATTGTAGTACAAAACGACGGATTTCGTACTGAATTTTCAAAAAGATACACAAAGATTCCTTAACTGTATTTCTATCATATTTTTGTTAAAAAACTTGGAAAAGAAGATGCAAACAAACGCAAAAAGGCCTCCAGAGACTTGTCCCTGGTGACCTAAATAAGTTGTATGTTTAAAAGCCTTTAATCGGCGTACAGTTCTTCTTCTTGCTGTTCCTTTTTCAATCGCCTTTTATAAACAATCTTCGACAGATTAATGCTAATTTCATAAAGAAGCAACAATGGCAGTGTTACAACAAAATCCGACATAAAGTCAGGGGGGGTAATAACAATGGCAATTAGAATTAAAACGAAGTATGCATATTTACGAATTCTTGCTAATACAAAAGGATTAATAATTCCTAAAGAGGTTAAGAACATAACTACTGCTGGTAGTTCGAATAATACACCGAACGGTAGTGTCATGTTCATGATAAAACGGAAATACCGATCTGCTGTAAAGTTCGTTACAAACATATCTGCTCCCATTTTCACTAAGAACTCTAGCACCATTGGGAATATTACGAAGTAACCAAAAGCAAGACCTACTATAAATAGAATAAACAATGCTGGAATATATGATAATGTAATTTTTCTCTCAAATGGTCTTAGTGCCGGCTTAACAAATGCCCATAATTGAATCGCTAATACCGGAATCGTACCTGCAATCGCAATAACACTCGCTATCATAAAATAAACCCAAATGATATCACTTGGTCCGAGAACGATCAATTTTACATCAAGATCACGTACAAACCAATGATAAATATCTCCAACGTACATAAATCCGACGATAAAAAAGATAACAAAGGAAATTGCTGAGATTATGATTCGTTTACGTAATTCATCTAAATGATCGACTAATTGTAATTCTTTATCTTCCATTTGCTTCCCCTGCCAATATCAAAGGTGAAAATGAGTAAAACCCTTTGAATTTTATTAATACGATACGAGCAATTCTATAGTCTAAAAAAAGAATGAAGAAAAAAAGGGTAAGACGTAAACTCTTACACCCTATTTAGTCAATTTATTCTTTTCTTCCTCAATGTCAACCATTACATCGTCAGTCAATTCACGTGTTGATTTTTTAAATTCCTTTAACGTTTGTCCCATCGCACGACCAATTTCAGGTAATTTCTTCGGTCCAAAAATAATTAGGGCTAATGTTAAGATTAAAATTAATCCGGGTATTCCAATATTTGAAAACATTATTTTACATCCCCTTAGTAATAAATTGTCTTTCTACTATGATTATAGTACTGATTATCATATTTGAGTTGAATTTACGCAATAATTCATAGTAATTTCACATAATCCAAAAAAATTAGGTTCGTTGTGATATTTAGCATTTAAAGTTTTTTTAGATAAAAAATCTCTATAGTCAATTTATCAATAACCCCATCTGAAGTCAATGACCAATTCCGATGAGTTAATTGTAAAAATATTTTGACAATTAACAGGCTTTTAATATATAATTTTATTAACAACAACATATACTATTGGAAATCTAAAATGAAATGGAAGTGATGAAGATGGAATTTTCACTCTCTAGTTATGATGGAGCCTTACCTGTAGAGGTAACCATTGATGATGACAACGGAAGATATACAATTCGTAAAAGTGACAGAAGTGGGGAGTATTTCAATAGTCCCAATGAATTAATCGAATGGGTGAAAGCACACTTCCATGAAGAAGACTTCTGCCACCCTGACGAATTAAGAAAAATGCTAGCACAATTGTCAGACTATGAATTAAACGGCTCTTATTATTAGCAAAAGAAGCATCAGCATTGCTGGTGCTTCTTTTTTCAGTAACATTATTTAGCTCTTCGATCATAAATCATAAATTCAAATTCATAAGGATTTTTTTCGTTTTTTATTCCTTGCTCCGACGAAATAAGTTGCCACTTTCCCACATCAAATTCAGGAAAGAACGTATCCCCCTCAAACCTGTCTTGGATATGTGTGATGTAAAGACGATCGGCATATTCGAAGGTTTCCTTGAATATTTCTGCACCGCCGATGATGAAAGTCTCCTCGTTCGTTTTCCGAGAGTATTCCACAAAATCTCCGATAGAATTGAAAACGGTACAGCCTTCACTTTGATAGTTGGACTGCCTTGTAATAATTATATTTTCTCTGCCTGGTAGTATCCGTCCGATTGATTCATGCGTTTTTCTTCCCATCGCAATCGGATGTCCCATCGTCACTCTTTTGAAAAATTTCAAATCCTCTGGTAAGTGCCACGGCAATTGATTGTCTTTGCCAATAACTCTATTTTCATCCATTGCAACAATAAAAGAAATCATACGCTGACCACTCCTTTAATATGCGGATGAGGGTCATAGCCCTCTAAGGTGAAATCATCATAATCAAACGAGAAGATGTCTTTAACGTTCGGGTTAATTTGCATTTTTGGTAAGCTTCGAGGTTCTCGGCTCATTTGCAACTCTACTTGTTCAAAATGATTTTGATAAATATGGACATCGCCAAAGGTGTGGACAAATTCACCAGGCTCTAAATTACATACTTGAGCTATCATCATTGTTAGTAATGCATAAGAGGCAATATTAAATGGTACGCCAAGGAATAGGTCTGCTGAACGCTGGTATAGTTGACAAGACAATTTACCATCGACTACATAAAACTGAAATAGACAATGGCAAGGAGCCAGTGCCATGTCATCGATTTCGGCAACATTCCAGGCATTCACAATCAATCTTCTCGAGTTCGGATTCGTTTTGATTTGATCAATGAGTTCACTGATTTGGTCAACAGTCTTACCATCTGCCCCGGTCCAAGAGCGCCACTGGTGTCCATATACTGGCCCTAACTCACCATTTTCATCGGCCCACTCATTCCAAATACGAACGCCGTTTTCTTGTAAATAACGGACATTCGTATCACCTTTTAAAAACCAAAGCAATTCATAAATGATTGATTTTAAATGGAGTTTTTTTGTCGTTAACAGCGGAAAGCCTTCTGCTAGATTAAATCTTGTTTGGTAGCCAAAGGTGCTAATTGTCCCCGTTCCTGTCCTGTCACCTTTATTTGTTCCATTTTCCAATACATGCTTACATAGCTCTAAATACTGCTTCACCACTGACACTCCCTTGTCTATTCATATTTTTTCATTTTACCTTATTGAAGGTTTTTAATAAAATGATAAGTACGTGGTGCCTTTGATTCAAGGAGATTCTGTGAACTTTCGTTCAGATAGTACATCGCAAAGGTTTCAGCAAGATATTCTTCCGGATACATTATTAAGTAGATATTACCTGGGAATATCAGCCCTCTTTCCTCTTCCCAAATCATCTGAAATTCCTTGCTTTTGCTAATATTCTCATACAAGTAGCGATCAATTGAATGCGCCATTTCATGCAGCTCCAGATTAATTGATCCATGTCCTTTTCCTTGTTCACTATGTCCTATTTTTACAAGTACTACCTTCGTACCGCCGATGCCTGGCACGTCATCCCAGGTTGTCTTAGAGTGGTAGCCTCGAGGGGTTTGCCCTGCTAACTTGCTCGCAGTCGGGTTATCGGTTAGTTTTCCAGTGAAAAGCTTAAGGATAATGCCGTGGTTATTTATATTTTTTAAAATGAAGTCTGGTAAAGACCCAATTCTATTAATAATTGCAGCTGCTTCTTTTTGATTAAACAGATTTTCAGGTAACACAATAATTTGGTTTAAGTGTTGTAAGGAGGTTTCATTATTGATTGATTGATAGAGCACAGAGTCTTTCGGGTAATCTGCCAGTTTAATGCCGTCAAAGGATGCCTGTGAAGTCGTAATAACCGCCAAAAACGCTACAGTTATCATAGTTGCTACGACCCATTTTCTCATGTTATCATCCTCCTAGTCTATTACTAGAATTATAACATGGTAGATGGTTGTAGAATCTTGGTGTTCACAGGTAAAAATGGTAAAAAATACATTAGAAAGCAATATAAACTACTCTTTGTGACCACTTCTTGTAGTCTCATTTGCATGGTTCACTTGAAACCGTTCTTAGTTACCCGCTCTTGCGTTTTTTCCTTAGGTTCGGGCACTTTGAACCTCTCTTAGTTACCCGCTCTTGCGTTTTTTCCTTAGGTTCGGGCACTTTGAACCTCCCTTAGTTACCCCTCTTGCGTTTTTTCACAAGGTTCGGGCACTTTGAACCTCCCTAAGTTACCGCTCTTGCGTTTTTTCACAAGGTTCGGGCACTTTGAACCTCTCTTAGTTACCACTCTTGCGTTTTTCACTTAAGTTCGGGCACTTTAAACCTCTCTTAGTTACCGCTCTTGCGTTTTCCCACAAGGTTCGGGCACTTTAAACCTCCCTTAGTTACCGCTCTCACGTTTTTCTCTTAAGTTCGGTCACTATGAACCTCTCTTAGTTACCCTTCTTACGTTTTCACCTTAGGTTCGGGCACTTTGAACCTCCCTTAGTTACCGCTCTTGCGTTTTTTCACAAGGTTCGGCCACTTTAAACCTCCCTTTAGTTACCCTCCTTACGTTTTCACCTTAGGTTCGGTCACTATGAACCTCTCTTAGTTACCACTCTTGCGTTTTTCACTTAAGTTCGGGCACTTTAAACCTCTCTTAGTTACCGCTCTCACGTTTTTCTCTTAAGTTCGGTCACTTTGAACCCCTCTTAGTTACCCTTCTTACGTTTTCACCTTAAGTTCGGTCACTATGAACCTCTCTTAGTTACCGTTCTTGCGACTTTTCCTTAGGTTCGGTCACTTTGAACCCCTCTTAGTTACCCTTCTTACGTTTTCACCTTAAGTTCGGTCACTTTGAACCTCTCTTAGTTACCCTTCTTACGTTTTCACCTTAGGTTCGGTCACTATGAACCTCTCTTAGTTACCCTTCTTACGTTTTCACCTTAGGTTCGGTTACTATGAACCTCTCTTAGTTACCCTTCTTACGTTTTCACCTTAAGTTCGGTCACTTTGAACCCCTCTTAGTTACCCTTCTTACGTTTTCACCTTAAGTTCGGTCACTTTGAACCTCTCTTAGTTACCCTTCTTACGTTTTCACCTTAGGTTCGGTCACTTTGAACCTCTCTTAGTTACCCTTCTTACGTTTTCACCTTAGGTTCGGTCACTATGAACCTCTCTTAGTTACCGTTCTTGCGTTTTTCCACAAGGTTCGGGCACTTTAAGCCGTTCTTAGTTACCGCTCTCGCGTTTTTTCACAAGGTTCGGGCACTTTGAACCTCCCTTAGTTACCGCTCTCGCGTTTTTTCACAAGGTTCGGTCACTATGAACCTCTCTTATTTACCGTTCTTGCGTTTTTCCACAAGGTTCGGGCACTTTAAGCCGTTCTTAGTTACCGCTCTCGCGTTTTTTCACAAGGTTCGGTCACTATGAACCTCTCTTATTTACCGTTCTTGCGACTTTTCCTTAGGCTCGGTCACTATGAACCTCCCTTAGTTACCGCTCTTCCATTTTTCCACAAGGTTCGGGCACCTTGAACCTCCCTTAGTTACCACACTTGCGTTTTCTCACAAGGTTCGGGCACTTTAAACCGATTGATACTAACCGATCCCTCCTTTTTCCCACTGCGGTGAACTATACCATTATTTTCATTCCCTATCCCAAATGAAAAAACTCGTACAAATGTACGAGTTTTTATAAAAGATACCTAGACAACTAATCCAAAGTTACGGCATAGTGCGGCTAGTCCACCTGAGAAGCCGCTACCAACAGCGTTAAACTTCCACTCGCCGTTATGGCGGTAGAGTTCACAAATGACGACGGCGGTTTCAACTGAAAAGTCCTCACCGAGGTCAAATCTAAGAATTTCACGACCCGTTTCTTCGTCAAATAAACGTGCAAAGGCGTTTGAAACTTGTCCGAAATTCTGGTGCCTTGCATCGGCATCATGAATCGTTACCGTAATCGCAATCCGATGTACATGCGCCGGGACCTTGCTAAAGTCGATCTTAATTTGCTCGTCGTCTCCGTCACCTTCACCGGTACGATTATCGCCTGTATGCTCCACTCCACCTGAAGTGTGGACCAAGTTATTGTAGAAAATGAAGTCTAAATCTTGTGTTACCTTACCGTTGACATCCGTCAGAAATGCAGATGCGTCCAAGTCGAAGTCATGACCACCATGATAATGGTTTGTATCCCAGCCAAGTCCGATTACGGCCTTGGTTAATCCTGGATTCGTCTTCGTTAGGTCAATACGTTGTCCCTTTGATAAATTGATACCCACCTTTATCACCTCTTTAAGAACATTTTAATTCTCTCAACAATAAGCCCTTCTAATTAACTATATGAACGAACAACTTCACTTAAGCTTGCTGCATTCGTACCACTACCTATCGCAGCAAACTTCCACTCGTTGCCATGGCGGTAGATTTCTCCTGCTACTAAGCAAGTTAATCCACTGTAGTTGTCAGATAAATTATAGCGAATCAATTCATTGTTATTTGAAGGATTGACGATTCTGATAAATGCATTTTGAATCATACCGAAATGCTGCTTTCTTTTTACACAGTCATAAATATTTACGACAAAGACGAGCTTTTGCACATTCGACGGAACTCTGCTCAGGTCAACAACAACTTGTTCGTCGTCTCCATCACCGTCACCTGTTAAGTTATCACCTGAATGCTGAACACTGCCGTCAGGACTTTTTAAATTTCCAAAGTAAACGACATCTTTATTGTTTTGAACCTTATCATTTGCACCAAGCATAATAACCGAAGCATCACAGTCAACATTAGCGCCACTTGCGCCACCACCGCCAAACAGACCGCCGAAGAGGCCACCGCCGCCACCTTTACCAGATTGAACGGGATCCCAACCTAAACCTACTAATATTTTAGAAAGACCTGGATTTCCTTTTGTTAAATCGACTCTTTGACCTTTTTGTAAGTTAATAGCCATTTTCTTCACCTCATCATAAAATTTGTAATGTGCAACAATATATAAAGTATTATTGTTTCAATTTTTTAAAGTTATCCTGTAATTGCTCAAGACGTTTGGTACCTTCCACACGTAGGCGCTTATTTTCATCTTCAATGGCTCTGGTTTCCTGCATACCTTTGATGATAATGTTCCAGGATTCTTCGATTGTTTCAATTTTAATACTTGGACCGCCAGCAAGCCTAGCGATATCCGTACTTTGCGTCGAAATGTTTTGCGCATTTTTTAACAGCATTTCATTTGTCCGGCGATCAAGCTCACTCATTGAGTCAGCAACAAGCTTTTGTCTTTTCACTGCCATTGCCTGGATTAGACCATTTTTAAAAATTGGAATCGTGGTTACGAAGGCAGAATTTATTTTTCCAATTAACTTCGTATTGCCTCGTTGTAATAAGCGAATTTGCGGTGCTGTTTGCAAGGAAACCATTTTCGCCATTTCTAGGTCGTACACTCGCTGCTCCAAAAGTTCAACAGCATTTCTAAGTGTATCCAATTGCATAGACGCAAGCTGGTCCCCAGAAGCTGCACGCGCTTCTAGCTGCGGCAGCTGGTTGTTTTTTAAATCCTCAACCTTTACTTCACCAGCGACAACATATTTTTCCAGGGTTAAATAGTATTGGTAGTTTTGCTCATACATTTGCTCGAGCATAGTTGTTGAGTCAGCCATCTCATGCTGATACTTAGAAATTTCTACATATACTTTATCAATTTCAGAGCCCATTGTCTGGTATTTGCCAAATAGTTTTTCCACCACTTTTTCGCCCTTTTTAAAGAGCTTAGCAAAAAATCCGCTATCGGCCTTTTTGAAATCCTTGGCATCAAACTTATCCATGATTCGGCCCAATTGTTTAAGAAGTTCACCAGAATCTTCTACATTGGTTGTTCGCATATTCGCTAAGATCTGATCGGAAAATCTGGAAATTTGAACAGCCGGTTCTTTACCAAACTCCAAGATTTTTAATTGATCCCGTTCATCAATGGACTGGGCCAATTTAAGAACTTCAGGCTCCTTACGAAGGGCTAGTTTGATGTTTGAAGCCTTTGTTTCATCAAGTTTATCTTCAGAAGTTTTTGCCAATAAGTCGGCAGGTTGGTTTGGTGATAGATTCACGCGTTAATCTCCCCTTAAATTTTTTAAGATTCCCTGTGTAAATAATTTCTTCAACCGGGATGGTTCTTTAAATTCTAAATCAAAGACAACATCCTCTAACCAATGTGTATCAAATAAGCTATCTTCAAGGAAATTTTCGATATCATTATGTCCGGGAGGATTATAGATGATAATATCGATACCAAATTGGTTTAAGAGCAGGATTAGTGCTGCGTCAGAGCGTGAGAGCATGCCGTGACTTTCGTTGTTGTATATAATTAATTTCGGAACATCCTGGGAGTAATCGAATTTCTCCATTAATTGAATCATATCTTTAGGGGTGAACATCGCCTGGCTAAATAAATAAATTTTGACCTCTTCCGGGCTTTCCCCTGGAAGCGGTTTTAACGCAGGTTTCTCGCAGATACGTCGAATCGCATTTGCTATCCCCTTTTGCAATCCTGCTGGTAAAAAGGAGTATGGCCAGTAATGCGCTTGCATCATCATATCTGGAATAAGGAGTCCATCCTTCCCCAGTGCGTTTCGGTAGTGAAAGCGAAAATCGTTTGAGCTTGACCATGTAAAAGGAAGTTGGCGAATAAGCAAGCTATGGTCAAAATCAGAAAGGACCCGTAGCCTTTCCCAATACTCTTTTCTGTTTTTACTCACACCTTGGATTTTCGAAAACAATGAAGGAATCTTGACTTCACCGTTACTTACTTCAAATCCAGGACGAACCATTGCAATTTCTTTACCAAGAATATATAGCTCATCATAGGTTGTCTTCAAGGTAATCGATGATGGAGTATAATCCCTTAACTGCCAAGGCTTATAAAGCCCAGAACCTTCTTGGTTTAGAATCGTTTCAATCTCCCTAGATGCACGATAGGCAACTGTGGTTTGCCTGCTTTTTTTTACAGTTGGAAACGGCTCTAACGGATGTTTATTTGGAAAATGGTGCGTAAAAACTTCCATTCTTATTACGTCAGCTAATACATCCTTACCTTCAGGATGAAAAAGGACGATATCGCACCCGAGCATAGTTAAATAGAATAAAAAATATTGATGGTTTTTCTTGGCATTCCCATACCATAAAAATTTAGGCATTTCCCTTTCGGGGTCTGAATTCTCTAATAACGGGTTTAAATGATTCATCGACCATTTTATAAGGTCTACAAGCACCCGCCTTAGTTCCGGGCTTCGCAAGCCTTCCTTTTCCCGGGTCGAGAATAATTCAAGGGTAGCTATCATCGCTTCTCGTATTTTCCGGTGAACCGCAGGAATCTTAGCTTTATACAAAAGTTGCTCGCCATCCAGAAAAGCAGTGAAGCGGTTAATCGATAGCTTCTGCTCATTGTTGATATTCAACACTTTTTGAATCGATTGGAAATGCTGATTATTTATTACCTTATTAAGTGAATCTTCACTTAATAAATGTAAGTTATTATCCGATGAGGTAACATAGTCAAATAACTGATTATAATACTCATCCGTGTCAATCGGAATCCCAAGGAATTTCCCGAGAACTTGCCCGATTTGAACCGTTCCTTTTTCAAATGAAAATTCTGGCCTTTCTGAAAGCGGTTTTTTTAGTAAACTAAGCCAGGTTTCATATGAAAGGGATAGAGGTTGAACTTTCATCTGATTGTACCGTAACTGCATTCATAATCCCTTCCCTCGAGAAAAGCGAAAGATTTTTTTCCTCGCCTCAGCGTCAAAGTGCTTTTAGCTTATCTATCTAAGTAAAATTATGTAAGGCTATGTTACCATCATATCACAGTTAAATACTTGGTTCATTTGTTAATACGCAGGAATCTGAAAAATGTTTCATATTTTGGGCATTTCCCTTAATCTTCACCCTTTGGCTTGGCCTGACATATATTTGAGTACACACATATAAGTAGGTGACTCAAATGAGGTTTCTATATAAACGGCCAAGATTGGAGGATGTACGGGAGGAATTGACTACCCTAATGGACCTGATGGTTTCTAAGACTTTCGTGATGATCGACTTATTCTGGTGCTGCTTGATCTTCACGTTGCTTCTTTCTCCTGTCCTTCCAACAACGACGATAGCGATTTTATTTTTTTGTGGAAGTTATGTATTTTTCAACTGTGTTTATTATATCTTTTTTTATCCTTATCTAAAAAAAAGTTAGACTTTCAGTGATAGCATTGTTTGAAAATGCTGGAGAATCTCTTCTCCTGCAGCGATACCGAGATTGTTTGTTAGGGTTACGTTCGACGTCTCTAGTTTATCCACAAGTTCACCATGACGTGGAACAAATCGATTGCGACAATTCCGCAGAAAATCCCAATCAAGGACAGAATCGCCTGCCCCCGCAATCGCTTCCATTCCCTCTCGGTTACAAATATAATCAAGTGCATTCCCTTTACTGATCAGGGTTGGAATAAGATAAAGCTTTCTTCCCTGCAAACTGGTTCTCCACCCATATAATGCCACAAGCTCACGGACAGCTAGTAAATCTGAGGCAGTTGGAAGACAATTTAAGATAAAATAGAAAAATAGTTTCTCCACCTGCTTCAGTTGCCCATCAAATTGAAAACCTTCTTTTTTTAGAGCAGCCAGTAGCTCTTCCTGTCCCGCCGCTTTACTTCCAAGCAGGGAGTGTAGATTGTCTGACCAATCTGTCAATGGTTCCCCCTTATACAAGATATTTGCCCCATTCGTTGTAATTGCATAGGTTAAGGGTATTTCTTTTTCAAAAATCACAAATCGCTTGAATTGTTCTGTCGTTCTGGTTGTCACAGGGATAAATAAGGATTGACGGTTTAACTGCTTTAAAGCAGAATAACCCGTTTCTGTCATAAAGCCAACCCAGTTGCCGCTTTTGTTTTCAACTGGTTTAAGAACTGTGTCTTCAGGACGACCGAGCTCTTCTAACGCTCTCGTAGAGTACATTAGCGTTCGGTCAAGGTCAGAGGCAATAATCATGACTGCAGCCCCTTAACCGATTTAATTAATCCACAGCATAAATAATTCAGGTTGGGATATGGAATAACTTCTACACCTTTTTCCTCTGCAAGCATTAGAATATGTTTGACATAAGGACTTTCTATGTCGCGCATCAGAATTTTCCAAGGAATTCTCCTTAGTAAAACCCGCGTGGTTTCACCGACTCCAGGTTTAATATAATTGGTACTTTCAATTTCAAACTCGGCTTGAATTTTCTTAACATCTTCCATCCCTAGAAATCCCGTTTCTATTTCCTCTTGTTTTTTTTGTGAAGCAAGATCAGCGGCTTTTGTAAAAATAGCTGTGAATTCATTTTCTATCAAATCTATATAGTCATTTGAGACATCGTCGGCCAAAAGCTCCCGATAATACTTTGCCCCATGGAAATCATCTGCACCAATATATTTATCATTTAATACCGTCCGGCTCACTAGCCCTGATACCGTGGAATTCAAACAAGCACTTGGAATTAAAAAATCTTCTCGTGTTCCAAATAGAGTGGTGCAGTACCCAGGATCTGCTATCACCGCAAGCGTATCATCAAGTTCAACACCGTACCTTTTCCGATAATCCCGACAGGCTTTCGTTAATTCAAGCGATATTGCACCTTTACCAGTCCAGCCATCGACAAACTGCAACACTCCATCTGGATGCTTTGCTGTGATATATTGAATAGCATTTTCATCAATCCCTCTATCGCGGATAATAGAGACACTATAGTGTGGCAAAGAAACTTGGTAGCGTAGTTTAATATATCTATTTATTAGGATACCAACTGGAGTGCCTGCACGAGCAAGAGAAACAAGGATCGCTTTGTCGCCCTTCATTTGATAAATTTGCTCGGCAACGATTCCAACACAAAGTGCCACCTTTTGTTTATATTCCATGAGTGTCTGCCAAAATAAATCAACATACTCTTTTGGTGGCTGATACTCAATCGGCAAGGATTCACTATAATGCTGTCCGGATTGGACCCTTAGTTCCCGATTATCGGTCGTATCTTCAAGTTTCACATCACTCAAGTCTTTTAATAGAAAGAGAACATCCGCTTCTTGATAGCTTCCGATTTTAGCAGGTTTATTTGTTATCATTGACATTTCTAACACCTCTATGATTGAGAGAAAAAGACGACTTTTATCGACTTTATCTGTAAATTTTCTAATTGCTTTAGCAACGGCTTCAGTTTTTCATTCGTTACTTCCCGTTCAAAAAAGATAAATACTTCGTCGTATTCATTGGGCGGGATATTATAAACAAAGTGAGCTACTGACTCATCCTCAGGATTTAGAAAATTAATCCCGTATCTTGCACCATATCCATTAACCTTTGCGATATGGATCGGACTTCTCGTTGTGGATTGAAAGAGAATATTTTTGCCCATTTCCGCAGCTAATTTCATCGGGATGTACATGAATTCCCCCGTACCAAGACAAAGAGTTTTCACACCATTTCGTTTTTCAGATAAATATTTAGCCGCATCTGATATTTGCTGGTGAAGGGATGTATTCCTGTCGCTGCTGATACCAAAACGACCAGTTTCTTCAATAAAAGGAGCCTGACTTTGATGACTTAATAGCGCCGAAAAACCTGTGTTTTTAAAAAATGAAGAAAGTGATATTACTTCGATTGGCTGCTTAGCAGGGAGGGAATGATCCCTTCTATCTGACTGCTCTGGAATATTCTGAAATTGATTCACCTGAACCTTGCCCGCTAATAAGCTGACAACATTAATCGTAATACCAAGTGTGTTTTCTAATTTTTCAAATTCCTTTATATGTTCCCCTGAACGCCAATCTAAAATTGAAACAACGGTATAATCTTTTCTTGGGTATTGCGTGTGAATGGATTGAATGATGTTTAAAGCCGTTTTGCCAGTAGTCATTTCATCATCCACTAGAATGATTTCCCTGTCATTTTTGATCATCTCTATCGGAATATAACAGCGATGAGAGGTAGCGTGTGAATGCTCTTCTTCAAAGGTAACCGAGGGCATGAGGTCCTTTAATTCTTCTCTTGTTGTATGAAAATACTCCGCATTAATAAAGCAATCAAAAAATGCATGTCCTAGTGAGGTAGCAGTCTCTGCAAAACCAATGACGACTGGATTAACTTGCTTAGGAATAAACGAAGTACTTTGATAGGAGGGCTTATCCTCACTATATAAGGTTAGGAGTCTTTCCTTTTCAATAGGATTCAAGCCTTTAATTAATTCGGCATATCTCATTCCGAGGAGTGCCGCTGTTAGTAGTCCTTTTTGCGGTGTGATTGGTATATGCTTTCCTAACACCTTACTAACAAATAAAAAGGAACGTTTTTTGTTTATTCTCGCTGCCATCGTAAACAATTCTTCAATCGGCAACAAATATGGATTAGCAGTTACTTCGATATCGACATTAAGGGCATCAAGAATGGTATACGAATGCGTCTTTTTTAATAAGGTCGATGTTTGTGATTTCTTCATGCAGCACCCCATATAGCTGTGACTTTAATATGATTTTACTTGCCCAAAAGTAATGCGGCTTAATTTCATTCATTTTGTTGGCAAAATTACTTTTCTTTACTCCATTTTCACCGTTTGCCGCTTCAATGATTTCACATGCATCAATGTATTCCTCATAAGAAACAACATTTAAGGCTTGAACGGCTTTTATATGTGTTGGATGAATAATTGTTTTTCCCGTCAGACCATTAGCAATATCCATTAATACCTCTTGAATTAGTCCATCCATATGTTGATCTATTAACTCCGCACGCCACTTTAACCCTTCTGAACCGTATCGTTCGCGAAAGGGTGTCTGCCGTAGCTGCGGCTTCAGCATCCTTGGCTTTGAAGAAAAATATTCCCATACTGGTCCGGAAATGACATAGGGACATTTTGACCTTTGAAAGACATTGATAATATCAGCAATGCAATCTCTTAAAACAGCAATATCGTAAACTGTTGTATCTACGCTTCTGCGAATTCCATATAAACCACAAAAGTCAGTAGCGCCGATTCTAACATTTAAGATATTGTCTTTATATTGATCTAGTAGCTGTTTAATCCCTATCAATTCTCTCATTCTAGTTTCTTTTTGAATTACTTTATTGGTTTCAAGGATGGGCATCGCATAGAATGGCTCGTGCTCTGTATGGATTTTCGCCACCTCAGCTAATAAATCCTCTCCTGTTTCAACACTAAATTTCGGCAGGACCACACCCGTCAGCAGGTGAATTGCCTCACCCAATTGTCCCTTTATCCGCTGAAATTGTGCTAGGTCACGGATGCGGATAAATATGAGTGGTAAATCATCGCTCGTAAAGAAGTTTTTGTTGATTTCACTGTCTAACTTCATCAATTCCTCAACTAGTAGCTCTTCAGCTTGACCTAGCTGGTTATCACCAACAGCATCCTCAAGGTCAATAACAAGCGAGGTTAATCCTTCATGTTTTTTTGTTAACAGATCCTGATGAATGTTAGGACGTGTGGCTGGCATATAAAGGGTTGCACCTAGACCATAGGAAAGGAGTTCCCGGTTTGTATACTTATTAAAGTTTTGCGGTTTTTTAAAGAATAATTCATCGAGTTCATTTTCATAAAAGTATGTAAAAAATCTCATTCTACTAACTCCTTTTTTAAAATAAAAAGAAATGGGGACTGACTTTCGTCTTCCCCCATTTTATGTTATGCCTGTATGATTATGATTGTTTGCCTGCTTCTTTCTTTTTGTTCATGAAGTGAACAACGAAAGTTGCACCAAAAGTTAGTAGTAAAACGATAAAGAAGTGAAGATGCTCAATATGAATACCAAATACTGCTACAAACATTTTCGCTGCAATTAACAAGATTAACACATAAGCAGCGGTTTCAAGTTCAGGAATACGATCAATAAGTGTAAGGAATAAACCTGCAATCCCTCGCATCATTAATACCCCAAGCATACCACCGACTAATAGTACCCAAACCTGTTCACTAACACCAAAGGCCGCGAGCACACTGTCAACTGAAAACGCAATATCCATGATCTCAACTGCAATAACTGTTCCCCAGAAGGTTCCAAATAAACGAATGAGCAATCCACTTGTGTTCATTCCCTTTTCTTCGTCATCATCACTCTGTGCTGCTTTACGTTTATCTATAAAGTATTTAATTGCTAACCATGCAAGATACCCTGCACCTAGAACCTTTACCCACCAAAGTTTAATTAAGAATACCCCAACACCAATGGCGATAAAACGGAAGATATAAGCACCTAACAAACCATAAAATAAAGCTTTTTTACGTTGTTCAGGTGGTAAATGTTTTACCATTACCGCAAGAACTAGGGCGTTATCTGCGGAAAGTAATCCTTCTAGAATAACAAGTGTCCCAATTAGTCCCCAGCTCACTGGATCTGTAAGGACTTCTCCCCACATTTCCCAATTAAAAAATTGTGCATACGTATCAATAATTCCTTGTAAAACGGACATAAAAAAAATTCCTCCTGGGTGTTAAAAAAATTTTTGTAAAAAGACCCAGCGAGTGCTGGGTCTCGAGTCTCTCGTTGTTTAACCCACCTGTAAGCCGAAATCAGTTGCTAAAGCAGCTAAGCCACCTTGATAACCGCTTCCGATTGCACTAAATTTCCATTCGCCGTTATGACGGTATAATTCGCCAACAACCACTGCTGTTTCAATAGAGAAGTCTTCGCCTAAGTCATAACGAATAAGCTCTTCGCCTGTTGCTTCATTGAAAATACGGGCATAAGCATTTGAAACTTGTCCGAAATTTTGACTTCTAGCAGCGGCGTCATGAATCGTGATTGTAAAGGTAACACGTTGAATAGAAGCAGGAATAGTTGTAAGACTTATTTTCACCTGTTCATCATCGCCATCACCATCACCTGTACGATTATCTCCAGTATGTTCAACTGCGCCATTCGCACCTTTTGGGTTATTGTAGAATACAAAGTCTGTTTCATTTGTAACCTTACCGTTATCACCTAATAAGAATACGGATGAATCTAAATCAAAATCATTACCGCCATCATATTTATTCGTATCCCAGCCTAGTCCAACTACAACATTGGTTAATCCAGGATTTGTTTTTGTTAAATCTACCTTTTGACCTTTTGATAAGCTAATTGCCATTTTTTTCATTCCTCCATTTTAGGTAATAGTCTATTTACGAGTTTCTCTCAAAAAGGTTTCATTTATTATAATAATTTTTTTTTGCACCTATACGCAACTGAAAGGCATTAACTCATCCATTTCGGCGGTGTATTTTTATCCCAATAAATTGAACCCAGGTCGTGATGGCTTTGAAAGCTGTCGTGATATGTATGATAGTGGAAATTAAACCAATATCCAGCTTGAGGCGGATTATCCCTTCTTACATGAAAACGTAAAATATCTTTATTTAATTGGCTATTTCTGATATTAAATATTTTCTCGGATTGTCCTTTTCCTGGAGTTTCAGAAATTGCAAGATGCATTAAATTTTCTTCTGGGAAAAGAGCTGCTGTTTCCTCAATGGCTAGTTGAATATTAGGAAAGATAATTTCACGAAATTCATTTTCAATCACTGGTTTAATTCTGGTGCCGAATTTTTGATACGACTGAACCTCGGCTTGCATCACTAATTTCCCCAGGAATTCTTCTTTATTAAACTCAATTTCGTTTGCGAATTCATCCCTCTGATCAAAGTTACTTAATGAGCCAGTTTCGAAACTTCTCCTTTCAGAAGGTTTCTCGGCATCAACATTATTAATCAAATGTGTTGGTGTAACAAGACCAAATGTTAAGAGTGAAACCATTACTACAAACGATTTACGTAGCCACTTATTCATCTGAAATTCCCCTTTTTATGCGAAAGAATTTTGCTGATTTTTTGTGTTTTTTGACTCTTAACAATTATTATACTTCTTTTTTTTCAAAATGGGAAAAATCATCTATTCGCTTTTATGTATTTTTTAAAAAAAGATGTCACGTGACATCTTTTTTTAACAGTTTGCTTCAAATGCTGCCTTTAAATTCTCCATAATCGCTTCCATTGAAGTACCTTCAATATCATGTCGAGGGATAAAATGAACGACCTTATTATCTTTTATAAGGGCCATTGAAGGTGAAGAAGGCTCAATCCCCTCAAAATACTCACGCATTTTCGCTGTTGCTCCTTTATCCTGTCCAGCAAAAACCGTTACTAAATGCTCAGGCTTTTTCTCACTCGTTAGTACTGCCTGAGTAGCAGCCGGTCGAGCCAGCCCTGCAGCACAGCCACAAACGGAATTCACTACAACAAGTGATGTCCCGCTCACATTTCCCATGAAGCTTTCAACAGCCTCCGCTGTAGTCAGTTCTTCGAAACCTGCTCTTGTAAGTTCTTCACGCATAGGTAAAACCATTTGTTTCATATATTCTTCATATGCCATTGACATTAATAAAAACCTCCATTTCTGTATTGTAAGCATACTATAAAATCTTTGAATTTTGCAATTTGAAGATTAGCTTTCAGTATTCCTCGCTTCGGTCATTTGCTTCCAGACTGATCCTTTTGCTTCCTCACCGCCTTCTATCCTTTCGATAGCCATATTAATTTGCAGACTAACCTCAAATTCAGGGTCATTTTCTGCTGCTTTTAAAGCTGCCAATGATTTCTCGCCACCAACCTCATATAAAAACATTGCAGCCCGCCAGCGAACTAATTTGCTCTTGTCCTTTAGGGCTTTCGCCATTTCATCCGCGGCTTCAGAAAATCCTAAATCTGATAAGCAATCACCAGCCGTTCTGCGAACCGTGACTGACTTATCCTCTAAGGCTTTATATAGAAGCGGCAGTACCGCTTTTTCCTTGATCATTCCTAAGTAGACGGTAGCTAGTCTGCGAATGGATGGTTTTTCATCTACTAAAGCTTTTTCAAGCATTGGTAAATCCTCTAGATCAGGATCATCCATTTGTTCAAGGAGCTGGTAGCGTGTTCGCCATTCCGGATTATTTAACTCTTCCACTGTTACCTTTTTGCGTGAAAGGATTGGCTTATGTTTATTAGTAGATTCTTTTGTTTGTGCTTTTGTCACTAACGCTTCCAGTCTTTCGGTTGGATAGGCGGCAATTAATTCTTCGACTACCTCCTGGCCAACCTCATCAAATTCACCGTAACGAACACCTTGATTAGCCCATTTTCGCAACAAAATATAATTTTCTTCGGCAAGCTGTGCTCTTTCACGTGCATTTAAAAAGTACTCTGGCATGCCGAATCTTTTTTCCGTAGAGCCATCTTTTAGTTTTACTTGAAGCGGTATGTCTTTAAACATTTGTACTTCTACCTTTATTTCACCAAAGTGTTCATCTGCTCTATTTTCGGCGTGGACCTGTTCAGAATTTTTCTCTCCGAAAGCCCGGCGGACCTGAGGAAGCAATTCCTTCCAGTCGAATTTTGCATTCCTTTCGACTGCAAGGAAATCAGCAACGTGGTATACACCCTTTATCCCTTCAATCTGTAAAATAGCTTGGATAATGAGCGGAGCACCAGCAGCTGTTTCTATTTTATAATTATGACTCTTACCCGTTGAGAGTTCTTCGGTCAATATGATTTTCATCGTATTCGGACTTGGTGTCGGCTCTATCGTTTTTATTTTCAACAAGTTCACCTACTCTTATGTTTATTTTACAAGTTTAACATAGTAGATAGTAATCCTTCACGAAAGAAGCTTCAGCCTTTTTACTTTTCCTCTTTTAGGATTCTACGTGCTTCAAATAAACGCTGTAGTCCTGTAATAATTTCAACCGCGATAAAAATGACTGTCCAAATCGCTAAATGCGCTTGAAAGAGAACCATTAAGGAAAACAAAATGAATCCTTCCGTTCTTTCTGCTAATCCTGGTTGATAATAAAAAGATTTGTAACTTTCCTTAACTGACAAAGCACCTACTGTTAAAAAAATTGTCATCGTAAAAATAATAGAAATTGCTAAAAATAGTAACAAGGTTAAAATTGTGGGCTCTGGGTGACGAAGGGCTAACGCCACAATAATCCCTACCTCAACAACACGGTCAAAAGTTACATCAAGAACTGTTCCCCACGATGAAGAGGATTTGCTCTGCCTTGCCATGCTGCCATCTACTGCATCTAAAAATCCTGACAACCAAAGAATCATAACTCCAGCAATTGGTTGTCCAAAATAGACAAAGATACTTGCTATGATACCGATAAAAAATGCAATATATGTTACATGGTTTGCTGTTAAACCAATCCTTAATAGATAATGAGCCGTTTTCGAAATGATTGGTTGTACTGCGGTGCGTCCGTGAGTATCCAGCACACTTATCTCTCCTAAGCTTCAAATTATTCAGAGTACCAATGAATGTGATCAAACATAATTCGAATTTCAATTTTTTCGTGCAATCGAGGTATCCTTTTCCAGCCAGCGGTGGTTACTTCCAAAATTTCATTATTTGAGTTGACCAAAAGTGAATATCCCTCTCTCATAGGTCTCACCTGTGTAATAATACCTGAAATGACACACTCGCGTTCCTTTGGCGTATCTAGGATTGATTCATCATCTATAATCTGTAAATGACTAGAATCAATCCAGCCCCTGCTCCATCTTGAATGGAGCTTTAAATCGCTTTGAAACCAGTTTTGCCACTGGTCTTTAGAAAATCGATTTGGCAAAGAAAGAAACTGTGCAATTTTTTCCGAGGAAGGTTTTTGAAACAAATCTGATGGGTTACCAATCTGCTGTAATCTCCCATCCATAATGATACCAATCCTATCAGCAATCGATAACGCTTCATCAATATAATGGGTTACCCATAATATCGAAAAACCAAGTTTTCTTTGCAACTGGTGTAACCATATAATTAAATCTTCCCTTAGTTTTGTATCTAACGAAGCAAATGGTTCATCCAACAGGAGAAGATCTGGGTTTAGAATTAGTGCTCTTCCAAGAGAGACACGTTGCTGCTGCCCACCAGATAGTTGGTGAGGATAGCGATTTTCAAAATTTTCTAGTTGTAGGCTTTTAAGAAAATTTCGAGCTTGCAACTTTCTTTCTTTTGTAGGAATTCCCTTTACTCTCAGTCCAAATCCGATATTTTCCATAACCGTTAAATGAGGAAAAAGCCTCGATTCTTGAAATACAAGTCCTGTTGTTCCTTCTCCATTTTCCCAAGATATCTTACCTGACGTAATCGGTAATAATCCCGAAATTCCTTTTAACAATGTTGTTTTACCACTACCTGATGGCCCCATTAATACAAAGATCTCACCGGGGTTTATTGTTAAATTCAGAGAATCAATAATACGTTCTTCTCGAATTTTAATATTTATTTGTTCAAGCTTCAGTTCTCCTCACCTCCCTATCAGTAAGATGTTTTCTTGAATTTATTCGCATAAGTATAAAATATATTATTAGCATGATCAAAATTGGAGCAAAAAACAAAAGACTATATGCTGCAACAATTGATGTATTTCCACTGTTTGCATAAGGGAATATTACTAACGGAAGGGTAAGTAGGGTTCCTCCACTCATGATCCACGTTGGTAAATATTGGCTATAGGAAATTATTACTGTTAAAAAGCTCCCTAATAAAATTGATGGGATAAGTAAGGGAAACTCAATCCATAAGAAAATTTTCCATTCACTAGCACCTAGAGTAAAGGCAGCTTCTCTTAGTTTTGTTCCGATTAATCGATATTGAAACCAAATGGTTGAGATAAAATATGGCAGTGTGATTACAATATGAGCCAGCCCTACACTTACATAATCATTTATAAAATCTAAGTGCAAAGCAAAGTCGTGCATTCCCATGATTGAAACAGTATAAGGTATAAATAAGGGTGCTAGAAGAATAACAAACACTATTTTTTTCCCAATAAATTCATTTTGTGCTAATACCCTTGAAGCTGGAATTCCTAGGATTAAGTTACCAATCAAAACTATGGCAGCTATAATTAAACTATTAAAATTCCCTTCCCATGCGTTCCCTGAAATTGAAAAAAGATAATTCCAAGACTCATAACTCCAGTATTCCGGAAGAAGTAAAGGCCAAGGCCAGTGCTTTGTAAAACTCCAGATAATTAAAGGGATAAAAGGAAGACAGAGGAACAAAGCAAAAATAACAGTTAATAAAACACTACAAACCCTTTTTACCATACTCTCCTCCCTTGCTTATACCATCCCACTTGCAAATATATTAATATACTACCTACAATAAATGATATAACAGCTAAAATCACATTCATTGCTATGGCAATCGGTTGACGTTCTAAACCAAATTGAGAATATTCTTGGAAGGCTTCAACAGGAATTGAACCAAAAGAGGTGCTCGCCAGAATGGCAGGAATTTCATAGGCACCTAAGGCAAACGCAAATACGACCCACATTCCACCAACCCACATTGGTAGTAAAATCGGGACAACAACCCAGCGAATTGCTTGAGAAAATGTACCACCTAGTACATTCGTCTGTTCTCGCCAGTCCGAAATGAGTTTTATAATAAACGGATAAATAAGTAATACAATGAAGGGTACTTCCTTCCACATATAAGCTAATATTACCCCAATACCCCATTGGTCATGAACAAGAATTGGAAACTCTTCCATGGAATCAACCCAACCTATATAAAAGGCAATCCTTGAATACCATCCACTTTGCATAAATACTTGCATTAGAAGATATGCTGATAATAAATGAGGAATTGCTATAGGAAGTTGGAAAATTATCTGCACCCATTTCCATTTAGTTGATCGTTCAGCTAAGAATAAAGCTATTAGTAAGCCCACTCCCCCAGATAAAACTGCTACAACCACTGCGGTTCCAACTGTTATTCCGACGGACTGAAAAAAATCTGCAGACAAAAGCTCTTTATATGCCCACAACCAATCTCCTTTTATTATTGATGAGGATTGTTGCTGACTTTTCATACTAAGATTTATAGAATGTATGGATCCACCCACAAAAAAGATAATCATAAATAAAAGGGCTGGTAGAATTCCCAACAGCCCTTTATGATTATTTAATTTTTGTATAAATTTATTTTTTTGCAACATTTTCAATCCATCCTCGTTCTAGCCATTGAACATAATCCGCGCCAATCTCAGGTACACGATGACCTGATAATACTTCCTGTGACAGAGTTGCTTTCCCTCGGTCGATTGATTCCATTAGATTCCTATCTTTCTCAGATAATTTATTCACTGATAGGGACGAAGTTTCACCCCAGTAATCAAGCTCCATTTTTTTAAGTTGGGCTTCAGGAGAGAGTAAATAATTGATAAGAACCAAGGCACCATTTGCATTAGGTGTATTATAAGGGATTGCAAGAAAATGCGAATTAGTTAGCGTCCCTTTATCAAGAATAAAAGTTATCGTTGAGTCAGTAAATTCTCCACTTTTTATTAAGTTCGAAGCATTTGCTTCATCATATCCCATCGTCATCCAAACTTCGCCATTCTTATACAGTTGCTCCAACTGTGAAATCGATTGGGGATAAGATTTTCCTTCACGCCATAAGAAAGGTTTCATGTCATTTAAAACATTCCAAACCTGGTTCGACTCCTCAGTAATTAATTCCTCATTGAAGTCTTTAAAAAAAGCATTATAGTTTCGTGACGTCTCATGTAAAACATGGCGTACAAAAGCACTTCCTGTAAAATCTGGTGGAGCTGGATAAGTAAATTTCCCAGGGTTCTTCTCCACCCATTTTTGTAATTCAGCGATGGAATTTGGTGGATCGGTAATTTTATTTGAGTCGTAGGCAAAGACAAATTGTACTTTCCCCCACGGAGCCTCGTAGCCTTCAATTGGAAATCCAAAATCATATTTTATATCTTCACTTTCAGTATCGACATACTGTTGAAAGTTAGGTAATTTCTCAGTAAAGGGTCCTAGCAATAACTCCTGTTGCTTCGCAGTTTTAAAGTTTTCACCATTGATCCATAAGACATCCATTTCGCCTGATTTTTTATTGGCCCGCTTTTCCGTTATTAGCTTATTGATAAATTCAGTTGCATCCATTGGGTAGCGTTTGACCTCTATATCAAATTGGTCTTTTATTCTCGGAGCGACCCACTCATCAATGTATTGATTTATTCCTTCATCTCCGCCCCACAAAAAGAAATTCACTTTTGTGCCTCGGGCATTAGTCTCAATATCCTTCCAATCACTTGCAAGAATGTTTTCTTCTTCTAAGGAAGCTTTTTCCTCGATATTCTCTTTTGTACAACCAGATAAAATCAATAGCAACACCAACATGATACTATAGATACAAAGTAATTTTCTCATATTAATCCCTTTCTATAACCGACAGCTGGCTTTACAGTTACAATATTTCTCCAACATTCCTAAAAAGGTATAAAACGCTATAAAAAAACCATGAATGACAAGAAATGATGATATTTCAAAAGTTACATTAAAACAATAAATATTATAGACCATTAACCCTACAAGCAACAGCCATCGACTATGCCAGAGTAATCTTTGCATTATTTTTGCTGTCATTTCTTACTTTTTCCTTTCCACTTATACGGAAGTTTAATCATTGTTTCAGGGACATCTATTTCCTTGAGATAACGAATCGCATCAAGAATAATTTGCCTTTGTATATCCACTTCGCCTGCTCTACCAAAGCTTCTCCCTAAAGGAAAACGGAGATGCAATGACCTTGGAACCCTTACTTTATTGGTTAATTCCGGTAAATGCGAGATTGATATCGTCGGTATTCCTGCTTTTTCAATTGCATATTGAATCAATCCCACGGATTGATGGCATATATATCAGCCGGGATTAAGAATAACAGCGTCTACCTTTTCATCTTGCAGTTGTTTAAGGATTAACGGAATCGTTTCTTCAATTAGAGGCTTTGTATCAGGGATATATCCCATTATTCCATAATGTGTTGGAGCAATTCCACCAATGATTCCCTTTTCAGCCATTTCTCTAAGCCGAAATAGCGGAAAAACACAGTTAATATCACGATCAGCATCACTTCGATCGAAATGAGTATGACTAATCATTAATTCTTTTTCCTCGGTTGCTGATGTAATGAATCGAACTGTTGGATCTCCCTTTTCAACATCAAAAACAGGCTGTGTCTTCATATGGACACCTGCTGTTGTTACTAACGCAAAGACTGCTTCGTTAGTTGCTTTAGTAAAGTGAGTCAGTGGAATATCTCCTAGAATTGGCTGAATCATATACTTCGCTTTTTGACTGACAATCGATTCGATTAATCGGTTTCCAGATAACCTCAATCCTTACGCACCCTTTCTATCATCCAAAATAACCCACCTACTATACTTGATAATGAAACAAGTAAGAAGAACATAAGTGAAACTGTTACAGCGATTTCATCTGGGACTCCTAATTCCTTGAAGAAAAAAATATAGCATCCTTCACGAACTCCAAAACCGTTAACACTTATTGGTAACATTGTAATTACTGAAATTAAGGTAATAATCATTAGCATTTCCAACCATGGTATGTGTATATCAAAGGATAAAAATAAAAAATGGTTGATCAACGCCATTCCAACTTGAAAAAGTATAGAGAGTATGGCGACAGATAGCCACCATTTCATCCCTTCCTTGCGATATGTAGCCCCAGCCTCGCCAATTTTTACAAGCTCATCTTTTAAATTACGTATACCTTTGGCAAGTTTAGAAATCGGGACTTCACTCGAGACTCCAGTTTTCGTCCGATCCCTCTTAATCCAATTTCTAATTCCCAGAAATACGAACAAAATAATTCCAGTAGTAACAAATATAGGAAAGAGAAACACCCTAGCTGATTCCATAGAAAAGGAGGCAATACTGGCAATAACTACTAAAGCTACACCACTAGTTATCCTTTCAAAGCCCACGGATACGGTTGCAACAGGAATTCCAGTGATTCTCCCTAAATAGTAAACCCTCGCTACATCCCCACCGACACTTCCAGGCAAAAAATTATTAAAAAATAAACCAATATAATAGAAGCGCCCCAATTTAGAAAATGAGGCGCCTCCCTTTTTGTCTTGATTTATCGAAGACGCAACAAGTATCTTCCACTTCCAGATGCTAGTTGCCACGGTAACTTGGATTGCTATAGCCGCAGCGATAAAATAAAAGAGTGACCCCTGACTGGCAATCTCAACAATATTTTTCCATTCCACCTTGCTAAAAAGCCAAAGTATTAACACCGTGCTTCCTAAAATTCTTATGATCAACCCTTTTTTATCCAACCTTGTTTCCATTAACTTTTTCTCCTTGCTTCGCTTTATTCCATCCTTGTAATTTAGGACGTAGTATCATGCCAATCACAGCTAGCGCGATAACAATAGTAAATAGGAAGAACAAAATTTGAACGGTGCTCGTTGCATTTTCACCAAGGTAGGAATATAGAATTGTAGCAGGTAATTGCCCAAGACCCGTTGCCCAGAAAAATTGCCAAAAAGAGATAGATGTAACCCCTGCAGCATAGCTGACTAAATCAAACGAAACAATCGGTACAAGTCTCGCGATAAATATCGCGTGCTTTCCGTACCTACCAAAAAATTGGTCCCACCAAGTCAATGCTTTCTTCGTAACAATTTTCTCAACAACTGGTCTGCCCAAAACTTTTGCTAGATAGAAACATAGGATTGCCCCAATCATGGCACTACTCCATGAAAGGATTGCCCCTAGCCCCCATCCAAATAACAAACCGTTGGCAAAAGTAATCGCGAAGGCAGGGAGTGGTGCAATGATGGATTGAAAAACCATCATTAATCCAGAAATAACAGCAGCAAGCGGGCCAAATGATAAGAGGTAATCCTTGAACCCTTCAACATCTGCATCCTTTAAATACATGATTGCTTGATTAATTGTGTTCCGAATTTCACCTTGTCCAAGATAAATCAATAGAAATAAGGCGATTATGCCAAAAAAAGACATAATCCCAAACCTTTTGAAGCCTGAGATCTGATTCCATCCATGATTAAATTCCACATTTGTATTATTTCTACTCACAATAGTAAATACTAGAACAGCAAATCCTATAGGAAGAATAATCATTAATAAATTATTCATCCCCCCAAGTGTAATCACTTTTTCCATAAAAAATGCTTTTCTAACAACATAAGCTGGAAGGATTGATAGACTTCCATGTGAAATTGTAATAAAGCCAATTACTCCTAAACTCACAATTACTGCTAGTGAGGATGACAAGACAGATTCCCAAATAGCAAGTTTCTTTGCATTCATAAACGTCTTTAAAAAGAATAACCAAAATCCTGTTAGAATCGAAATTGTTACAATGTATTCACTGTCAAAACGCACATTAACCCACGAACTTTGAATCATTAATAACGCTAGTGACAATCCAATTAGAAGAAAAAGCACCATAGTTGAGATTAAAGATCCAAGTCCTCGTAATATAGTTTTCATTTTCATCACCTAATTAACAATTGAATGGCTAAAACAACAGGTGTTCTATAACAAAGTTTGCTTGAGTTGCTAATATCATAACACTATAAAAGTGTAGGTTTTCTATTCGTTTCTCTACCTAGTTTTCTATCCTTTTGTAACCTATATTAATACTTTGACCTTCTACATTATAAGTAAATAATTTATTAAGATAAATTCAATTTATCTATTGTTTCAATCTATTTCTATCGATATATCACATAGTGAAATATTGGATAAATAGATGTGATTTTTTGTAAAATAAATATCTAAAAAATACTTTCTTTAAAAAAACTCAGAAAAAGTGCGTCAATGACGCACTTTTTACTAATTGTCAGCTAGTTCGGCTAAATATTCCCAGCGTTCGATTAGTTGTTCGAGTTTTTCAGTTAATTCTGCTTCTTGTTTCATCAAATCCTGCGCCTTAGTAAAGTCGCTGCCTGTCTTCGCCATTTCTGCAGCTATTTCTTCAAGCTTCGTTTCAGTTTTTGCTATGACCTCGTCAATTTCTTCCCAATCCTTTTGCTCCCTGTAGCTCATCTTTTTCTTTTTTTCTTTTTCTGGAGCTTTAACTACTTGAGTTACGACAGGTGTAGGTTTTTGCATCCCAAAGGCGTTTTCTTTTTCAAGATATTCACTGTAATTTCCATAAAAAGAATCTATTGTGCCTTCTCCAAGCAAAACGAGCAGCTGCTCAGCTACTTTATCAAGGAAATAGCGGTCATGGGAAACAGTAATTACCACTCCGGCGAATTCTTCAAGATAATCTTCAAGAACCGTTAATGTTTGCGTATCAAGATCATTTGTCGGCTCGTCAAGCAACAGCACGTTCGGAGCAGTCATTAATAACTTTAAAAGATATAACCGGCGTTTTTCTCCGCCAGATAGCTTACGTATCGGTGTTCCATGTGTGGACGGAGGGAACAAAAAGCGTTCAAGCATTTGAGCAGCGGAAATCGTTTTACCATCCGATGTCTCAACTATTGCAGCCGTTTCTTTAATGTATTCAATCATCCTCAGATTTTCATCCATGTCTTCGCTCTCTTGTGTGTAGTAAGCGAATTTAACCGTTTTACCAACAATGACTTCTCCGCTGTCTAATGGAATTTTCATTGCCAGAATGTTTAGCAGTGTCGATTTCCCTGTGCCATTCTTCCCAATAATTCCAATCCGGTCTCCCGGTTTAACGAGCAAACTGAAGTCTGCTACTATCGTCTTTTTTCCATAACGCTTTGATGCATCCTTCAGTTCAAATACTTGTTTGCCCAAACGACTTCCATTTAACGAGATATCAACCTTTTCGTTTATTGGTTTTCCACCTGAAAGCTTATCATCGAGCTCATCAAAACGGTGGATTCTTGCCTTCTGTTTGGTTGACCTCGCTTTGGCGCCACGTCGAATCCATTCAAGCTCCCTTCTAAAAAGATTCTTTCTTTTTTCATAGGTTGCCGCTTCATTTTCCTCGCGGATTGCCTTTGCTTCGATGAAGGCAGCATAATTTCCTTTATAGCTATAGAGATTGCCTCCGTCAAGTTCAATCATTCGATTTGCGACTCGATCTAAAAAGTAACGGTCATGGGTAACCAGTAGGATTGACCCACTGTACCTACTCAAGTACCCCTCAAGCCACTTAACAGAGTCAAAATCAAGATGGTTGGTAGGCTCGTCAAGGATAAGTAAATCCGGCTCAGCTATTAGTACCTGTGCTAGTGCCACACGCTTTTTTTGTCCGCCAGAAAGCTCGCCGACCTTCTTTGAAAAATCTTCAATTCCTAATTTCATTAAAATCGACTTTGCATTCGTACTGGCATCCCAAGCATTTAAGGCATCCATTCGTTTTTGCAAATTAAAAAGCTCTTCCTGGACCTTCGTGTCATTTGGAGAGACATTCAAGTCCAACAATGTTTTTTCATATTCTCGCATAAGCTTAAGGATTGGAGCATCACCATGAAAGACCGCTTCAATTACAGTTTTTTCTAAATCTAAGTCTGGCTGTTGGTCTAAAAAAGCGATAGAGTAGTCCTTTGCTGCAATAATCTTCCCTTCATCAGCAACGTCTAATCCAGCAATAATTTTTAAAAATGTGGATTTCCCCGTGCCATTAATTCCGATTAATCCAACCCGTTCTTTTTCACCAATCGTTACCGATATATCGTTGAAGAGCAGTTTCTCCCCATATGTTTTTGAAACATTTTCGACTGTGAGCATTTTCATGAGTCTTGACCATCCCATTCTAGGTAAAATTGTTCTAAAAATCTAAGCATCATTTGTTGACGGCTTTCCGCCATTTTCTTGGCTGACTCTGTATTTAGTAAATCCTTCAATTTTAGCAGTTTTTCATAGAAATGATGAATACTCGTTGATTTTCCCTTACGATATTCTTCTAAGCTCATTTCTTCTCTTACATTGATGTTTGGGTCGTATATAAGCTGTCCCTTTTTACCACCATAAGCAAAAGCCCTAGCAATTCCGATTGCTCCGATGGCATCCAGCCGGTCTGCATCCTGAACGATTTTTGCCTCAACCGTTTCTAACTTCGTTTTTCTTCCGCCTTTATATGAAATCGTTTCGATTATCTGATTAATATGATTTTCAGTTTCCTCAGCTAAACCGACTGATTGAAAAAAAGCATTGAGCTTGGCGGTTCCTGCCTCAGCACTTTCATTTATCTTTTCGTCAGGAATATCATGGAGAAGCGTGGCCATTTCAATGATAAATGGATCACCTGTCTTTTCTTCGGTACAAATATGTAATGCATTGCGCCGAACTCGGTCCACATGGAACCAATCATGACCCGTTGCATCTTCGCCTAATTCCTTTCGGACAAAAACTTCTGTTCGCTTTATGATTTGATTTTTCATTTTACAAACACCTACCTTCATCCATGTTATTTTAACATGAAACACTAAAGAATAAGAAAAAAGTAACCCCGAATGTTCGGGATTACTTTTTGATTGCTTGGCGGCCACTTTTTTTCTGGCTTTGTGATTTTGAGTTTCCAATTTGAAATTCACTGCCAAGTTCCACATCATTTTTTTGATCTGACTTTTCAATTTGTTCTCTCGTCATGTTTTGTCCTTGCTTACTAATGGCGGTTAACCCCTCTCATCTAAAATTAATAGCAATTTTAGTATGCGCAGCAAGTGAGGAAGTTTACATTCAAACTTCTTCCAATAAGTCGGAGGGTTTTAATTCAAAGCATTATGCCAACTGATTCCGAGCGTGTTTTCTCCTGCATGTACACCGATGACTGCACCTAGTGGACAGCAAATAACATTTAACTCAGGAAATTGTTTATTTAATTCCACTTTCCATTCATTAGCATGTTCCAGGTGAAGACCATAGAGGATATACACTTCTTTAAAATGATGTTTTTCGTAGGATAATCTTAAGTAATCAAAGATTTTTTCCTTAGCCTTCTTCTCGCTTCTTACCTTTTCCTTTGTATTGAGTCCACCATTTTCAATCGAAATGATTGGCTTTACGTTCAGCATGCTTCCTAAGAAAAACTGTAATCCAGACATCCTTCCACTGCGATGAAGCTGCTCTAAGCTTCCGATCAGAACATACGTTTCATTCGTCGTTTTTATCGTTTCAAGTTGGTCGATGACCGACTCGAGGCCATTTCCTGCCTCAATTAATTCAATACCTTTCTTTAATAAAGCTGTCATTGGGTAGGTAAGAATTTGAGAATCGAAGGTAATGACTGGAATATCTACAAGCTTTGCTGCTTGTTCACTTGAAGAAACCGTCCCACTTAACTTACCTGATAAAAGAACCGCAATAATTTGGTCATAATCCTGCGCTAGTTTTTCATAAAGTTCTTGAAAGGCACCAATTGATGGCTGTGATGTTTTTGGCGGAGTTTTAAGCTCCTTTAATTTTAAATATAGTTGTTCTGCAGTTAAATCAATACCATCTGCATATTCCTCATCATCTAGCAGGATTGTTAACGGAATTTTATATATATCAGGATGATTAGCTAATTCGCCATCTAAATACGCTGTGCTATCAGTTACCCAAGCCGTTCTAACCAAGTCCATCTCCCCTTTTCATTAGTACTAGGTCATAATATCTACATATAATTATCGTAACCTTAAAGGGGTAGATTGTAAATAATTAAATTGAAAAAACCAGCCCTTTTTACAGGGCTGGTTTGGATGTAAATTTGGACAATTGCTGGACAGTGGTGATCATAAATTGTACCATTCCCGCTAAGTCATCTAGTTGCTCTTCGCGAACAAGTCTTTCAAACTCAACTGTAAAAATATTCAAGATATCTCTGTGATTCTCTAACGGATAATAATGGACCATCTGCTGAATCTTTCTAGTTTCTCCCCAAACATCAAGGAGTATTACTTCTATCTGCTTATAATCATCTGGAGCCAAAGCACCCTCAAGGAAAAACTCCAGTTTGACCATACTGCCTGTATCCTTTTCTGACAGAGAGCCAGTTAATAGCTCTGCTGCCAGATTTTCCAGATTCGATTCCAACAATATTTTTGCCATTACTCTTCTTGTTTTATTACCAGGCAGTTTAAAACTAACATTGAAACTGCGTGACAATTTTGCAAGATTAAAAAGGTCGTTTCGATCAATGATGCTTATTTCACCATCAAGATCTAAATCATAGATTGCACCTTCGATTACCACTTTCATATTATCAAAGGCTGTAGGATCAAACATTAGATCACCTCAATTCTTAGAACAATCCAATGGCATTTCCTTTTTCGTCGACATCCATTTTTAATGCTGCCGGTTTCTTTGGAAGACCCGGCATTGTCATAACATCACCTGTTAAGGCGACAATAAATCCGGCACCAATAGATGGTTTAAACTCCCTGACTTTTACCGTAAAATCATTAGGCCTACCTAATTTAGTTGGATCATCAGACAAGGAATATTGTGATTTTGCCATACATATCGCAAGATTTGACCAGCCAAACTTTTCAAAATCATCGAGCTGTTTTTTCGCTTTAGAAGATAACTCTACATCTTTTCCACCATAAACCTTTTGAACAATCGTCCTTACTTTCTGTTCAAGAGAATCTGAAGCGTCGTACAGTGGCTGGAAATTATTCTCCTCATTTTCAATTACTGATAAAAGAGTTTCAGCTAACTTAACTCCGCCTTCTCCTCCCTTTTCCCAAACCTCGGTTAAAGCAACAGGTACATCTTCCCGCTGACACCATTCAAGCAAGGTTTTTACTTCGTCAGCAGTATCAGTAATAAATTTATTTACGGCTACTACAACCGGCAGCCCGAAGCTTTTAATTGTTTCAATATGTTTTTTGAGGTTAGCAAATCCGAGCGTAAGCGATGGAATATTTTCCTTTGCCAAATCTGCTTTTCCCACTCCGCCATGCATTTTTAACGCACGGATAGTTGCAACTATTACAACTGCTTCAGGTTTAATGCCTGCACTTTTTGCTTTAATATGTAAAAACTTTTCCGCCCCCAAATCAGCGCCAAATCCTGCCTCAGTAATAACATAATCTGCAAGCCTAGCTGCTGCATTTGTGGCAATGACACTATTGCAGCCATGGGCAATATTTGCAAACGGTCCGCCATGGACCAGCGCAGGGGTATGTTCAATGGTTTGAACAAGATTCGGTTTAATTGCATCTTTTAACAATAAAGTTAGTGCGCCCTCCACTTGAAGGTCACCAACGATTACAGGTTCCTTTTTATCATTATAGGCAACGACCATACGTGATAATCGTAATTTTAAATCGTTTAGATCAGTCGCCAAACATAGCACGGCCATGATTTCTGATGCAACGGTTATATCAAAGCTATCTTCACGAGGTACTCCCTGTGTAGGACCACCAAGCCCAATAATGACTTTTCTTAAGGCACGATCATTTAAATCTAGCGCACGCTTCCAAACAATTCGGCGCTGGTCTATTTTTAGCTCATTTCCTTGCTGAATATGGTTATCCAATAAAGCTGCTAGTGCATTGTTTGCAGTCGTAATCGCATGGATGTCACCAGTAAAATGTAAATTAATATCTTCCATTGGCATGACCTGTGCATAACCACCACCTGCCGCTCCACCTTTAATTCCCATAGTTGGTCCTAAAGATGGTTCCCTTATTGCAATAATTGCTTTTTTGCCTATTCGATTAAAAGCATCGCCAAGGCCAACCGTTACAGTTGATTTTCCTTCACCTGCTGGCGTTGGGTTAATTGAGGTGACAAGAATGATTTTTCCGCTATCTTTTGTTTTAATTTTCGCAAGCGCTTCTGTGGAAATTTTCGCTTTATACTTACCGAAAAGTTCGAGGTCATCCTCTTCTAAACCAATCGCAGCTGCAATTTCGACAATTGGTTTCATTGTTGATTCCTGTGCAATTTCAATGTCAGATTTTACTGTAGTTTTCATTTGCAAAACAATCCCCCGCATTCACATTTAAAATAATAAGCACTCTATTATTGTATCAAATAGAAGCCTAGTTTCTAGGTATTTAGAAAAATTATTCTTTTCTGTCTTTAAGATAATGCTTATAATATTAATGATCTAATTTTTAAACAATATACTATATCTATGAGATAATTAAAAAAAAGGGGGATTGTCACTTGCCAATTAACATTCCAAAGCTTCTTCCTGCACGGGAAATCCTTGAACAGGAAAATATCTTCGTCATGGATGACGAACGAGCAACCCGTCAGGATATCCGGCCATTAAATATACTGATATTAAATTTAATGCCTGAAAAGGAAAAAGCCGAAACGCAGCTACTTCGACTGTTAGGTAACAGTCCGCTACAGGTAAATGTCAAATTCTTAACGACTAATTCCTATGAAGCAACAAATACAAGTAAACAGCATCTCGAACAGTTTTATACATCTTTCTCTCAAGTTAAGAATCAAAAGTTTGATGGGATGATTATCACAGGTGCTCCAATTGAGCTGCTAGAATTTGAGCAAGTAAAATATTGGCAGGAGCTCATGGAAATTATGGAATGGACCCAAACGAATGTTACCTCTACTCTCCATATTTGCTGGGGTGCACAGGCAGCATTATTCTACCATTTTGATATTGGAAAATTTGAATTGTCACGAAAATGTTCTGGAGTCTATGCACACCAAACCTTTGAAAAGAATGACTTCCTGTTACATGGGTTTGACGATTATTTTTATGCTCCTCATTCCCGTTATACGGACGTATCAATTGATGAAATTCATGCAAATCCCAATCTTAAATTATTAGCTGCCTCCGAGGAAGCCGGAGCGCTTTTAATTGCTTCTCGTGATCGCAAACAAGTAATGATCACAGGTCATTTAGAATATGAATCTGATTCCTTGGCTCAGGAATATGAAAGAGATTTAGATAAAGGCCTTGAAATCCACATGCCTGAGAACTATTTTCCAAACAATGACCCGACCCGGCCGCCTATAAACCGCTGGCGTGCGCATGGCCATTTATTCTTTTCAAACTGGCTAAATTATTATGTATACCAGGAAACACCATTTAATTGGGACTAAATTAACTCTAAAAAAGCCAAAGGCCGTGTTTGATCAACACATGCTTTTGGCTTTTTATTATTTTTCAGATTTCTTAGAGAACAACTATTGGGTTCAGTCGATGGAACCCTTCTCTATCGACCTAACATACCTTCCTGCTGGTGTTTCAGTCACTAACAACCTCTGTTAATGGTTTATTATATTTGAACAGAAAAACCCACATAAAAGACAAAGACTGCCTTAAGTCTAACGAAAGCGATTCTACTGGAAGTTTATCCACTCCGCGTTTATAAACACCGATCTCATCTACTTTCTGCAACCCATTCTCTTCAGCTAGCTTCTCCAGTTCCCAAGGCATCATCGTATTGCAAATAACTTTTTCTCCATAGAGCCTGCGATAACTGTTTGTCCGCGGCATTGCGGTGGGTCCCAATATAGCGATACAAATTAAGCCGTCATCTTTAACAATCCGCTTCATTTCATGGATTACCTTTAATGGATCTTCCGTCCATTCTAGTGAATTAATCGCCATAACCGCATCGAAAAAACTAGACTCCAATGGCAAATCCGAAATATCAGCTTTGTAAAATTGTCCACTGGTATTTTTAGCCCTATCCCGAGCTTTTTCCAGCATTTGCTCAGAAAGATCCACCCCTGTAACCTGAAAGTCCATAGTGGCTAATTTATATGAGGCATAGCCGTCGCCACAGCCTATATCACAAATTGCAGCCGTATCACTCAGATGCTTTATTAGAAAAGGAATGATATCTTTTCTGCTGCCAATTTCCCACATTTGTTTGCTACTCGAGTGCCAGGTGTCTGCACGCTCACCCCACTGTCTTTCTGCTTCATTTACCCAGTTAATGTTTGTCACATTACTCCCCCTAGAAATTTCAATTAAGAATGTTCTTTATTCATTAAATTTTCTCTTGTTGTTTATTATCTTAAAAATGTAGTAATAATACTAGGCAAAGGGGGAATTTTGTGGAAACTTTAGTTGCACTTCATCGCAATCACTATGGAGAAATTATCAGTTTTGTCACATCTACTGGGCGGATTATATCTTACCAAAAGGCATTAGTGGAGATGGAAAGTGGCTTGATTCAAGGAGTACAGGCTACAGAGGACTCCGAGGGCAATATGCTACTTAGCCCTGAATCTGAACAGACCTTCGACCATTATCCGGATTTATTCTAAAAAGCACCACATTGACTACTCAAATTCGGATTTCTATAAACCGTTGAGTCACCTATCATGGCTCTTGGTTACCCAAATCCCATAAAATTTGGGTGTACAGTCTCCAATCAAGTCATCCAATCGATATCTCAGGTTCAAACACAAAAAAGCAGTGTGATTTCAAATGTTATGAAATCCACTGCTTCTCTTTAATCCTCTTGTTCATTTTGCTTTTGAATTTGTTTTAATGCTTCAATCCGGGTTACATCTTCTTCAAAGAATTGAACAAGATCAACAATCCGTTCAATTGAGTCCCAGCTTAAATGGTGTTCAATCCCTTCAACATCCTGATAAATATTTTCGTCTTTTACTCCGATGGTTTTTAGGAACTGCTCGAGTAAATCATGTCTAAAAACTAGACGTTTCCCTGCTTTTTTACCTTTAGGTGTTAAACTCAGCCCTCTGTATTTTTCATATACTAAATATTCATCTTTATCAAGTTTCTGAACCATTTTTGTTACTGAGGAGGGATGGACAGATAGCGCTTCTGCAATATCCGAGACGCGAGCGTATCCTTTATCTTCAATTAAAATATATATTTGTTCGATATAATCTTCCATACTAGGTGTTGGCATCCCGTACCCTCCAAAAAAAATACTCAACTTAAAGTTTACTATAGATAAAAAATAGTGACAAGAAAGATTTACAAATAATCCTTCATACTATTTTTTTTACATCGTTCTTGATTTTATTTTCACAGATCTGCAACACTTTCACTGCTTAAAACAATTTCTAGCAAAGTGGCCATTTTAATTATTCTACAAATAGTATCTGTTGCATTTTCTAGATTTTTCATTCCATTAACCTGTTTCCATGTCAGAACTCCTAAGAGGAACAAACAATCGTTTAATATTAAAATTTGAGTCCTATTTAGACCTAAGAATATACAAACTGCACTCTATTTTCTTTTTCATCCCATTTCAGTTTCGCCGAAAATTCTTTTTCATTTCCTTTAAACCCTTCAATGAGCTCGGTTGCACCTTCTGTTAGCAGCTTTTTCATCTGTTTTTGTGGGATTGTTTTTCCTTTAATTTTTTTCGATAAGGAGAACCTGCAGCCTGTTTTTTGATAATTGGAACAGCCATAAAAGCTTCCGAGGTCAATAACCGCTCCGCCACAAAGCTTACAAATTCCAACTTTGGTTGCCTTGGATTTTTTGTATTCACGCGGGACAAAAGAATCCGTCAGTTCTTCATTAAATACCCATTCATCAGACTTATTAATGGTTATCGAAATTAAATGGGATATCATTTTAGTTGTTTGCTCCATAAAGTTCTTAGGTGAGAAAGAGCCCTCAGATATTTCCTTCAATTTTTGTTCCCATTTAGCTGTCATTTCCGGTGAGGCGAGAATTTCTTGACCAATCGCTTCTATTAATATCATAGCTTTCGCTTTTGCATAAACTAGATTCTTTGTTACATCAATGTATTGGCGGTCCTTCAACATCGTGATGATACCCGCCCGTGTTGCTTCTGTTCCAAGGCCTTCCGTCCGAGATAATACTTTTTCAAGTTCTTTATCCTCGATATGCCTGCCCGCCGTTTTCATTAAGGTTATCAGTTGACCTTCGGTGTACCGCTTCGGCGGCTGGGTCTGACTTTCCTTAACTTCCACTTTAGCCGTTTGTCCCTGCTCTCCCTGTTCTAATTTTGGAAGCACTGGCTCATCTTCCGCCTCTTTTTGTTGAAGGACCTTCCGCCAGCCCTCTTCAATTTGGACCTTTCCTTTCGATTGAAAAACAGCTCGTCCGTCTACTAACGTTTTCACAGTCGTGTATTCGGAAATTGCCTTTGTATAATGGGCAGCAATTAAACTCTTGACAATCATGTCATAGAGTTTCTTTTCATCCGAATCCAGTTTGTCAAGATTTGGCAGTTGCTCCGTTGGAATAATAGCATAGTGATCAGTAACCTTTTTTTCATTAACATATCGTTTATTATCGGTAAGCGTCTGTATGGGTAACGGAAAATAGCTTTGATAATCATTTTTCTGGCTTAGTTTGTTAAGAATTTCAGGGAAAGTATTTGCCTCTTCTTTCGTTACATAGCGCGAATCTGAACGCGGGTAAGAAACATTTCCTTTTTGGTAAAGCTTTTGCAGGACATCAAGTGTCTTTTTTGGTGAAAATTTATAACGTTTATTGGCATCTGCCTGGAGAACAGAAAGATTATAGAGTAAGGGTGGTAAAAATTCTTTTCTTTCAGAGACTACCTCTGCCACCTCAGCAGGCTTTTCACGGCAAAAGGCAGCTACTTTCTCTGCCATTGCCTTAGTTTTTACACGGGTTTCCCCATCATTTTGCCACTTTCCAGTATATTTCTTGCCATTGATATCAAACTGGGCAATGACCTCCCAAAAGGGCTCAGACTTAAAGTTGGCAATTTCAAGTTCTCTTTTAACAATCAACGCGAGAGTGGGCGTTTGAACTCTACCTACTGAAAAAACATCTGAAAAGCCCTTCTTTTGCAAAAGCAGGCTGTACAAACGGGAAGCGTTCATCCCGACGACCCAATCTGCACAGGCTCGTGTATAGGCTTCAAAATACAAACTCCTTGTGTGATCTTCATTTAATAATTTATTAAAACCATCACGAATTGAATTTGCTGTTAATGAAGAAATCCATAGTCGCTTCATCGGCTTTTTACAGTTGGTTAACCGTAAAATATTACGGATGATTAGTTCACCTTCACGCCCAGCATCACCGGCGTGAATGATTTCTGTTACCTCTGGAATAGAAACTAACTTTTTGATAATAGAAAATTGCTTTGACTTATCCTTCGTTACTTCATATTGGAAGTGTTCAGGAATGATCGGCATAGTATCCAACGACCATTTTTTCCAGGTGGGCTCGTATTTTTCTGGGGAGACTAGCTGGCAGAGATGACCAATAGCCCATGTGACGTAGGCACCTTTTGTAAATATTTCATTCGGAAAAATTTCTATAAAACCACTTTGTTTTTTATGTTTAAAAATAGAAGCTAATGTTGATCCTTGATCAGGTTTTTCAGCAATAATTACTTTCATTTTATGTTTGCTCCTTTTTATAAGCATCCCGAATCATTTTCCCACTTCATTCGTAATTCGTAAAGACTTAAAAAATGCCACCTGTTCAAAGATGCCATACTTTCATCTATCTTTATCTGTTTATTCATTGATGGAAAGAGGACAGTCAAGAGCATACAGACGCTGATATCTAGCTTCATTTTTAAGTAACTGATTATGGGTTCCTTCCATAACAATTTTCCCTTCCTCAAGGAATAGGATGCGATCCATTTTTTCCACACCGATTAAATGATGTGTTACCCAGATTATCGTTTTGCCGTCTAATGTTTCGAAAATGGTATTTAATAGTTTTGCTTCGGTGATTGAATCGAGTCCCACCGTTGGTTCATCCAGGATCACCACTGGTGTTTCTTGCAGCAAGATTCGTGCCAAGGCGATTCTCTGGCGTTCACCACCGGAAAAGCGCTGTCCAGTTTCCAGCATATTCGTTTCATACCCTTTTGGCAATTGCATAATCATGTCATTTAATTGCACCATTCTTGCAGCCTTGAATACTTCTTCTTCGGTAGCGTCCGGATTGCCAAGGCGAATATTATTGATTACAGAGGTTTTAAATAGATAGGCTTTTTGGTTTAGAACAGCCATTATTCTCGGAATCATGGTTTCTAGCAGATGTGAATCCTGTCCATTTAGCTTTATTTCCCCGCTATCTGGAATGAGTGCTCCCTGCAATAGCTTCAAAAGCGTAGATTTCCCTGAACCACTTCGTCCTATAATCGCTATTTTTTCACCCTGCCTAATCTTTAGGTTAAAATTGTCCAATAATACATTTTCAGAGTAGCCAAATGTGAGCTCCTTAATATCAATCGTAATTTCCGACAAGTCCTTAGGAACGTCAGCTGGCTCTACTATTATGGAATTATTGCCCTTAATAACAACTAGGCGTTTGAGTGAATCCCTGTAAGATGTTGTTTCACTTATAGCTCCAGATATCGGAAGAAAGGATTCTAGTAACGATAGCATTAAGAGTCCAAAAGCAGCAATGAAGGTCGGCGCTATTTCACCTCTAAGAGATAGCCCATTCGCCCAGTAAATTGACAAAATCACAATCGTTCCAAGCGCGATTTGATTACTAATATCACGCCAATTCACAAAATAATGTTTCTTTGTTTCAACTTCTAATAGTTTTCTTTCCTGTCGTTCATATCGTTCAATAAAACTAGAATAGCGACCGCTGAAAATCCAGTCACTGATTCCTAAGACTGCATCAGTAAACTGTTGATAAAGCTGATTTCTCCCCTTCTTTATTTGCTCATTTTTCGCTTTAACATATAAGAGGGAAAGGATTGGCCCTACGAACACTAACAGCCCGATTAGAACAGCTAGCAGAATGGCATAAGGAATTGAAAAAACGCCACTCCAAACAATGATTACTGTGTAGATAACTAATGAAATAATAGCTGGAAATAATGTTTTTAAGTAAAAGTCTTGTAAATGTTCAATATCATCTGCCAGGACACCAAGAATATCTCCTGTACGAAAACGTGATCGAAGGAACAGGGCTTGCGGCTCAACGATTTTATATAAGCGAACACGCATATTTGAGAGAATTTTCAATACAATGCTATGGCCGATTAATCTCTCCACATAACTAAGCACTGCACGGCCGATCCCAAAGGTCCGAACACCTACGATTGGTACATAGACCATTAATATTGATTCAGGCTGTGTCGCCGCTTTTGAAATTAAGTACCCTGAACTAAACATCAGTGCCCCGCCAAAAAGAATCGTTAGTGACCCTAACAGAATCGCTAGAAAAACCAAGCCACGATATTGCTGCAAATAGGGGATGATCCATTTTTCCTTATTCATGAGATCCCCTCCATTTGTCTTCGAACTAATTGATAATAGGTTCCCTGTTTTGCGATTAACTCCTCATGTGTTCCTGTTTCAACTAGCTTCCCTTGGTTAAGGACAATAATTTGATCCATATCCAGCATCCAATGTAAACGATGTGTAGCAAAAAACACCAGTTTATTTTCAAATAGTTCTAGCATGGTCTTTTTTAATTCGGCTTCCGTTTCAATATCTAAATGGGCCGTGGGTTCATCAAACATTAACACCGGCCGCTCTCCTAAGAATGCCCGAGCAATTGCAATCCGCTGTTCTTGACCTCCGCTTAACACTTGCCCGCCCTCACCAACAATGGTCGCCATTCCTTGTGGCAAGCCTTCAATCACTTCAAGCAGACCTGCTTTCATTGCCGCCATTTCCACCTCATTTTCTGTTGCTTCTGGCTGGTAAAAGCGAATATTATTCATTACTGTATTATGGAATAAATAAGGATGTTGGGGGATATAGGTTAATTGACTTTGCCAGTTTTTTGTTGATAAATCAATTAACCTTTTATTATTGATAAGAAACTCACCTGTAGAGGGTGTTAAGAATCCGCTTAATACATCAATCAAGGTAGATTTCCCTGAACCACTTTCACCAATAATGCCAATTTTTTTTGAGCCCTTAAATGAAAAACTAATATCCTTTAATCCATACTTTTCCTCTTCTAAAAACTCAACACTCAAACCACGGGCAGAAAAGGTACTCTTAGGTTCCCAGTCTGCAATCTGGACTTGATCTGGTAACAATATATTTTTATTAAGAATATCTTGAATTTTTTTACCTGCATTTTTACCATCGAGTGTGGCATGGTAATCTGAACCTGCCTCCCTGATTGGCAGAAAATATTCAGGTGCTAGGATAAGGATGTTTAAGGCAGGCTGCAACTCCATTGTCCCATTAATTAAGCCAATACCAAGAAAAACAGCCACTGTTGCGATAGAGAGCATGGTAAAAAATTCGAGGGCAAAAGAGGACAAAAAGGCTACTCGAAGTGTTGCCATTGTCCCTTTTCGATATCGTTCACTGACTAGAGCTATTTTTTCAATATGCTTCTTGCTAAGGCCTAAATATTTAAGTGTTTCTAACCCTCTTAATGAATCGACAAAATGATTGGATAGCAAATGATAGGATTCATATTGACTGTCAGCCTTACTTTTTGCTGCTATTCCTAATAAAATCATAAAGGCAACTAGGATCGGAAGGGCAAGAAGTAAAATGATTCCTGACCTGTTATTTTCTAATAGAATGAACAAGCAAACCATGGCTGGAATAATTGCCGCGTTCATCATTTTTAGATAGAAAAGTTCTAAATAACGACGAAACTTCATCGTCCCTTCCATTACCAGGGTGACAGTCTGACCTGAGCCTTCTTCCTTAACAAACCTAGGTCCAAGAGCAAATAATTTCTGTAATAACCTTTCCCGGTACTCTCTGCTTGTACAAGCAGCAAAATGGTAGGCAATATTTTTTTTCAAAATGGTAAGCAGTTGACGAGCTATAAGAGAAAGAAAAAATAACGCCAATTCAGCTATGACATCACGAAACAAATCTCCCCCAAAAAGAGAGGAGATAGCTTTTGCCAAAAAATATGCCTGACTAATAATCGTTAAACCCTGTAAAACCGTTAACATTCCCAAGCCAGCCACCACTGGCTTGGCTCCCATTAATAAGAACGTTTTTTTATCCATTAGTAGGTTAAATGCTCCTTGTCGGTTACTCTTTTCCGGAATACATAATAACTCCATATTGTATAGCCTAAAACAAACGGCAAAATTGTTAAGGTGGCAATGGTCATTATTTTTAGAGAATAAGCCCCGCTTGCTGCGTTATAAACCGTTAAGTCGAATGCTTTATTGATACTGCTAATCATTACTCTTGGAAAAAGACCCACAAAGATAGCAGCAATAGTAAAAACTAGACCAAGTCCGGACATTGTAAAAGATAAACCTTCACGCTTTGTAGAGATAAAGAAGTAAGCTAACCCGTAAGCAAGGACTATTAGCACAACTAGCACAAGCTCTGGAACTAAGCGTACTTCAAATATATCTGTCATAAACCATGATAACCCAACAAAAACAACAAGTGCCCCTAAGACTGCTAGAGTAACTTTTTTTGCTAAGACTGCAGACCTTTCGCGAATGTCTCCCTCTGTTTTAAGTGTTAGAAAGTTAAGCCCATGTAAGAAACTGAGCAAGGTGACAGTTAGACCGCCCCAAAGCGAGTATACATTGATGATGTCGGAAAAGCCTGCAGTCATATTCATATCCTCTTGAATTGGCATTCCTCTTAGTATACTTGTAAATAAAACCCCTAATAAGAATGGTGGAAGCAAGCTCCCAAAGAATATTACCCAATCCCATGTGTTGGTCCATTTTGGATTTTCAACTTTACGGCGAAATTCAAAGGAGACACCACGACCAATTAGGCAAAGCAAGACGGCCAGCAATGGCAGGTAATAGCCGCTGAACATGGTGGCGTACCAATGCGGGAAGGCTGCAAAAATTGCTCCTCCACCCGTTAACAGCCAAACTTCATTTGCATCCCAGAAGGGACCAATTGTATTAACCATAATGGTCCGTTCTGATTGGTTTTTTGCGAGAACGCGCGTTGAAATACCTACACCAAAATCAAAGCCTTCAAGGAAAAAGAAGCCGATAAAGACGACGGCGATTAAGACAAACCATAATTCGCTCAATTCCATCTTTAAGCACCTACCTTATTAAATGGGTCTGTTGACACTTTTAAGTCAATCCCATGATGTATTTCCGGACCTTTTTTTATTTCTTTTACCATTAAGTAAATCATTACTCCACCAAGAATGGTAAACACAAGCAAATACATGATTGTTGAAAATAAGATCGTACCTGGTGATACATTTGGTGAAATCGAGTCTGCGGTTGTCATTAATCCAAACACTGTCCATGGCTGACGGCCAACCTCTGTCATAATCCAACCAGCAGTATTCGCTAGGAATGGAAAAGAAATTGCAGGTATTAGAAATTTCAAGAACATAGAACTTTGTTCAATTTTTCCTTTTCTCCAAAGGTAAACTCCAATAATCGATAACAAAATCATCGCGACTCCAAAACCAATCATCAACCGAAAACTCCAATAGGTTGTTTTAACGGGTGGAATATAGTTAGTTTCCTCCCCGACAACTGAATCATATTTTTGGCTATACTCTTTTTGAAGAGTTTCCATCCCTTTAAGACTTCCTTCAAATTTAGAATAAGCTAAAAAGCTCATTGCATATGGGATATTAATTTCAAAACTATTTTCGTGTTTTTCTGTATCAATAAAAGCAAAGGCTGACCATGGTGCTGGATCGGCTGTATCCTGCCAGATTCCTTCTGCTGCGGCCATTTTCATTGGCTGTGTTCCCACAAGATATTTCGCCTGGGTGTGACCGCTTAGGGCTGTTCCAATACTACCAATTAATCCAATAATTATTGCGATTTTTATAGACTTCATGTAGAAATCCACATGTTTTTTCCATAAAAGATTAACAGCACTTACTCCAGCAACAAAAAAGGCTCCTGTACATAATGCGCCTGTGATGACATGTGGGAATTCTACTAATAATTGTCCATTTGTGACTAATGCCCAAAAGTCATTCATTTCTGCACGTCCATTGTTCATCTCAAACCCGACTGGTACCTGCATAAAGGAATTGGCCATTAATATCCAAAAACCAGACAGCATCGTTCCAAAGGACACTAGCCAGATACAGGCCAAGTGGACCTTTTTTGATAACCGGTCCCAGCCAAATATCCAAAGTCCTATAAACGTTGATTCCATAAAGAAGGCTAGCAAGGCCTCGATTGCAAGTGGCGCACCAAATACATCACCAACAAATCGTGAGTAATCCGACCAGTTCATTCCAAATTGAAATTCTTGGATAATTCCTGTAACTACCCCAACCGCAAAGTTTATTAGGAACAAATGCCCCCAAAACTTTGTCATTTTTTTATAGACCTCTTTCTTTTTCATGACGTACAATGTTTCCATTAGGGCAACCATAAATACAAGTCCTATGGAAAGCGGCACGAAGAAAAAGTGAAAAATGGTTGTCGCGGCAAACTGTGTCCTTGCCAATAATATTGCATCCACAGAAAATACCTCCCTTTTATATTTGTTCAGAAACTCACAATCTTATGTAATACATTCTTAATTTTCGACATTACCCCTATAAAAACATAATTAATGATAATAATTATCTCTTTATAATATCTATTACCTCACCCATATCTTAACAAATAAATTCAAAATTAGTTCACATGTTTTTGACGATATCGTGACATTTAGCACAGAAAAGGTGGTCAATTTTTGACCACCCTCCTCACTTTTTATTTGGTTTGTTTTAATGAATTTTCATGAGCATACCAGTTTTCTTCCGGAATAATATTTGAAACAGTTAAGATAAATGAAGGCATTCTTTCTACATCAAAAACAATCGCCCCAATTTCCTTCGTAAACATAAGAAAGGCTTCTCCATGGGAATACTCCGATAATTCATTGCCAATTTCCATTAATGACTTTAATACTGCTTGTTTCACTTCAATATCAATTATGAGTTGCGGTGAGAATCTTAAAATCCATTTCTCTCCCTTGATAGAAAATCGATACATCTACACTCACCCTTTTACACCATTTTTATTAAAGATATGAGGATGAGTAGTTTTTATGTTAAACCGATTGTCTTATATTAATTTTTTTCCATACTCCTGCAGTTTCTCCCCGACAGTACATTGCGAGATACAGAAACGGTGCGCAAATCTCCTGCCGCCTTCTTCTTTAAAATGTTGGTGTAAAAGGCAGCCATTACAGTACTGACTCATTAGAGTTTCAACATTTGTAAACAGTTCTTTCCTATTAAAATTCTTCACGGGTATGAGTGCACCTCGTTCCTTAAAGTATCTGGGTTTTAGCGAAGATTTCTTTCCCTTCTAATGCCTGAGTTGCTAATTTATCTGCTTCTTTATTGTCTTTTCTTGAAATCGGACTATATTTTGGTGTAAGTCCAAGTGCTTTAATTTTCTCTTCAATCCGATCGAGCCAGCTGTTGAGGACATCTTCATAGCATGGCCATTCTCCTTCTAACTGTTTTAGGACAACCTGTGAGTCTCCTTTAAATTCACAGCCCAGATGGTGAACACCCAATTCCTCAAGGATATTTAGTGCATAATAGAAAGCTGCATATTCTGCTTCATTATTTGTTTCCATTTCATCAATTCGTTCATTTGCTCTAATTCTGTATTTCTTTTTTCCTTGCCTGAAGTATATCACAGCCCCGAGTCCTGCCTGATTTGTTTCTTTTTGGAAGCCACCATCAAAGTAGACAGTAATTTCATGGGGATCTTCCTCGACTTCTGATATTAGTTTAATCATTTCCTTTAATATCCAAGATGTACCTTTTTCATCATAAAAATACAGCTCAGTCGCTTTTCCCGATTTTTCGAGTTCTCCTCCAACTTGAATAGCCAATTCAGCTGAAACCCAATCAGAAGTAAAAAGTATTTTCTCGTTTCCTTTTAGTTTATAATTCCACTCAACCCGATATTTCATAATTTTCAACCTTTCTTGAAAAATAAAATTTTAAAATCCTTCCTTTTACAATATGTTTAGACAATTATGCTTAGCATACCCAGTTTCCTGTAAGGAGATTTGGAAATAATAATTCTGCGCTTGAATGTGTTAAACTATGATAAGATTTTAAAAAAATATACATGGAGGGTCCACTTTGATTGAAGTCTATATTGACGGGGCAAGTGCAGGTAATCCTGGACCCAGCGGCGCGGGGATTTTTATTAAAGGGAATGGCAAGGCGGAGCAGTTTTCGTTTCCCCTTGGGTCCATGTCAAACCACGAGGCAGAATATCATGCCTTCATCAAAGCATTAGAGATTTGTTTAGAAAAAGGCTATTCAGGGTCCCTCGTTTCTTTTCGAACGGATTCAAAATTAGTCAATAATGCAGTGGAGAAGGAGTTTGTGAAAAACAGCCTCTATTCGCCCCTCCTGAAAAAGGCATTACATTTAACAAAACAGTTCGATTTATTTTTTATGAAATGGATACCAAGTATTGAAAACAAGGTTGCCGATGAACTTTCACGTCAGGCAATCAGAAAAAACAAATTGGGGGAGCAATAGAATATCATGAAAAAGCCTTTGTTAGCTGACACTAGCCTACTTTTTGTTACATTTATATGGGGTACCACCTTTGTCCTTGTGCAAAATGCGATTGGGCTGCTCGAACCTTTTTCCTTTAATGGGGTCCGCTTCCTTGCTGCCGCACTCATGCTTTTGCTCTATCTTATCATTTTTAAAAAAGAACAGCTGAAACTACTAAATATTAGGATGGTTTTATCCGGTGCCTTTATCGGATTTTGGCTTTTTCTCGGATATGCGACTCAAACCATCGGACTATTATATACCACTACCTCCAAAGCTGGATTTATTACCGGTTTAAGTGTTGTCTTAGTACCGCTGTTTTCGATGATATTATTAAAGCAATTCCCTACTAGGAATGCTGTTATCGGCGTATTAACAGCTACCATTGGACTATTTTTCCTTACAATGACGGATGTTTCTTCATTAAATATTGGGGATGGATTTGTGTTTATCTGTGCGATTGCCTTTGCTTTACATATTATTTTCACAGGTAAATATTCAAGCAAATACCCGACATTATTATTAACAATCATCCAGATTTCTACCGTTTCCATTCTTTCTATCCTCTCATCTCTTATCTTTGAGGATTGGCGAAGATTAGTTAGTCTGGAAATTTTGCTTTCAAGGGATGTCATCATTGCTTTAGTCATCACGAGTTTGTTTGCTACAGCATTGGCCTTTTTAATCCAAACTTATTTTCAGAAGTACACCACAGCAACTAGAGTTGCGTTAATTTTTGCGATGGAACCGGTATTTGCTGCAATCGCGGGATATTACTGGGCCGCAGAGCGTTTATCCTATAGTGCCTTATTCGGGTGTATGCTAATATTAGCAGGAATGATTTTCGCAGAGCTGCCAAGGAACAAAGTCCCTTTTTTACGTAAAAAAAATGAGGGTTATCCAGGATAAAAAATACTCCCTTTTCGATGAAAGGGAGTATCTTTTTGCCTATACCGCAAAGAAATCTCTTTGCTTTGCGAACTTAATGGCACCACTTCGTGTTCTTATTTGGTTTGTTTTTAATGTCTCTAACAATGACATATAAAAACTGCCATCAAAGCTTTTTTGTACTTTTAATGTAAGCTCTATTGCAGTTGTCGTCAAAACATCAGAAGCATTCGTGGAATGTTTACCGAAGTAAATAAAGCCAATTGCATCATCTTGGAATTTAAATCCTTTTTCTTCCAAGTAGTTCAAGTACTGATCAACTGTACGCACTAAATTATTCACCTCTCCCAACCACTTATAACCAACCTCTATCAAATCTTACGCTAAAATTCGACAATTTTCTACTCCTTTCTGTGCAAAGATGGCCAATCATTCCAATAGTAGCCCCTAGCAGCGCTCCACCAATGACTTCTTCTGGCTGATGTCCCAGCATTTCCTTTAATTTTTTGGGAGCTTCTTGTTCAAATTTGACCGTTTCATCCTTATGGATTTTATCAATTAATTCATTCATGGAATTGACTTTTAGGGTGAGTTCTCCTGTTTGCCTCCTGATCCCTTGTGCATCATACATGACGATTAATCCATAAACAAGTGATAAAGCAAAATCAAAAGTCGGTAATCCCCTTTGTAAGGCAATATATGTTGTTAAAGTTGACACTCCTGCAGAATGGGAGCTCGGCATCCCGCCTGTTTGAAAAAATAACTCAGGTCGCCATTCTTTCTTTTTATAATAATGAATCGGGATTTTTAATCCTTGTGCTAAGCAAATGCTTGATAGCGCCAAATAAACACCTTTATTCATTTCATCACCTCTCCCCTTATTGTTTAGAAAGTTGAGTTTTATTATTCCCGCTGGAAATACTAAAAAAGTGGGAGGTGAAGAAGATGGGAGAAAATAAATATCGTCAAACCAATCGCGGCACGAAGGCTCCTAGTGTGACTCCACAAGGATATGGACAAGATGCCGAGTTCGCTGAAGAGCCAAAAAGCAAACTAGAAAATGCAGCTAAGAAGAAAAATACAAAATAAAAAACAAAAGGCGGAAGCACCCCGTTTAGCGACGTATGGACTCCTCGAAAAAGCTAACGCTTTTTCTTCGTGCGATGATTATGCTGCCGAAGCCTCCCTTGTGGAGCGCTTCGACTGAGATAAAAGGAAACACTCAAGAGCGTTAGCGATTCGATGTTGACTTATCGTAGGGAGATGAGCGAAGTACACTAGTCGCTGGGCGCTCCTCAGAAAAGCTATTGCTTTTCTTTCGTGCGATGCTTCGCTCCCGAAGCCTACTCTTGTGAAGCTGGATTCAGAAAACTATTTCCAAGGTATTAACAATAAATTGAAAAATATTACATTCCAAATAGCATGGAAAAGGCTGTCCCTGGTGAACAGGGACAGCCAATGACTCACTTTGATTATATTGCGGTACACTCATTCATTTATTAGATACTTACAATAAGGAATAAGGCGTTTCGCAACGTCAAATTCCCTGTTTTTTGAACCAGGTCTCCAATTTACTTCAAATAACCACAGTCTTTGGTTTGCATCAATAGCTACGTCTATACCAAGCTCGTCAAAGGAATGTTCATATAAAGTATCAAAATGAGCAGAAAAGGTTAAAGAAAATTCCTCAAGACTTTCCTTTACCTTTCTCCAATCATCCTGAAATTCATCTTTTAAAAAGGAGTCTAATTCCCCTCGGTAGCCTCCACTGCTTATATTACTGATCATTTTCATGTTTCCGCTTATTCGAGGATAAATTAAGGTGATTTCCCACTTCCCTATGCCATTTTTTTGAACATGTAAACGAAAATCATATGTTAAACCATTTTTCGTCTTACATTCAATGAAAGGCTGCAACAAAAATTTTTGCACCTTAATAATTGGCCGAAAATATCTATTAAGTTCTTTTTCTTTAAAGTACATGATGTTGAATCCTTCAGTTATTTTATATTGCTCCTCTGTTTTCTCAATAAAAAACACCTTTTTTCCATGATTTCCAGATAAAGGTTTTATTACCGCTCTGGACTGATTTTTTAGAAATGAAATAAGTTCTTCTGACTTGAGTAGTGTAGTAGAAGGGATTAGATAAGAGGCAAACACTTTTGCTTTTTTAACTTTTTTATATACCTTCATTTTGTTCCCAACAGGAAAACTTGTTAAAATCGTATGTTTTTTTAACCTTCTTAAAATTTTTGTCTGGTTCTCCGTTTTGGGATTGCAGCTGTTTATCACAACAGCAGGAAAATCTACTTGTTTTTGAATCCAATTTCCTTCCTCATATATCCAGCCATTAATCTTCATGTTTTCAAAGTCCACATTATTAAATGAAAAATAAAAAAAGTGTATTCCCTCCATTTTCGCAACAGCTGCAAAGGGATACGCCTTTTTTACATCTGCAGGATTTTTCCGGAGGTGGAGCAAACCGATACCTTGCAAATCCATCACATCCTTGAAAAGACTCAAGTTATGAATCACATTTTAAGAAAATCTATATTTTTCTACAACCTTTCGAAAGGCAGGCTCCATTTTTCCAAGTGACATTTTAAACAGTATCACCATATCTTCCGTACGAATTTCAGCCAATTTAGATTCTAATTGGACGGCATTTTCAACAGAATGAACCTTGCTTGGATCCATTCCTAAACTAATAGCTTTTTCACCTGTTAGCTTTGCAGAGGGACCAATGGTAATTAAATAATCTACTTCACCATAGTCCACAATCGTTTCCCCCATTTTAAGGTGCTGATTGTTTAATTGTGTTCCCAGACGTTGCATTTTCCCTAGAACGAGAACCTCTTTTTTACCATTAGAAATTTTTTTAAGAACTTCTAGGGCTGACACGACGGAACTAGGATTACAGCTCCATGTATCGTCAATAACTGTTATTCCTTTTGGGCTATACCGTTTCACATGACGCTCCATTGTTTTAAACGACTTCAGTCTATTGATTGCATCTTCGATTGAAATACCTATTAAACTTGCTGCTACGATGGCCGCTAAACTATTATAAACATTGTGCTCGCCATGTCCTGGAATAACCACTTCATGTTGATTGTTATTAACATTTATTGTGTATACCATCCGGTCGTCTTCATATCGAATATTAGCTGCTCTAAAATCAGCACTCTGATCCTGACCGAATGAAAGTATACATCCTTTAAATAAACCGATTGGTAATCTTCTTATATTTTTATCATCTGCATTAATAATTAAAGTTCCTTTTTCCGAAAGGACTTCTAACATTTCTCCCTTTGCACTGATATATTTTTCTAACGTTTTGCATCCTTCTAAATGCGCTTCACCAATGTTTGTAATGATACCGATCGTTGGTTTGAAATATTTACCGCTTACCCTAATATTTCCTGGGTAGGCAACCCCCATTTCAAAGATGGCCGCTTCTGTTTGTTCATTTATTCCCATTAAATAGTGTAGATTTAAATGAAGACCATTTTGACTAAGAAGAGTGGAATGTACTTGTAAAAATTGCTTTAAAATATGCTTAATCATATCCTTAGTGGTTGTTTTTCCACATGTTCCTGTTACTCCAATCACGGGAATAGAAAAAATGCTTCGATAATATTCGATGAATTGGTTGTATGATTCCTTTCCATCTGAAACCAAAATTACAGTAACCGATTTATCAACCATTGTAAGAATATCTTTATTTTCAGTTACAATTGTATAATTCTTTTTTCCCAGTAAGGAATCAGGACTTATACACTTTTTACTAATATGAAAGTAAACAGAATATTCACTGATGTTTTTCACCAATTTTGCAACTTTGCGAATTTCAACTTCAGCGTTTCCTTGAATCATTTGGCCATTTATCACTTCAAGTATATCTGAAAGCCTAAGAGTCTTCATATACTTACCCCTATTCAATCTTGGAATCAAAAAGGTACCGCGCATAACTGATTGGTGTTGTGTAGGTTGCTTTCCAAACTTCATTCATTTTAGCTTTTCCAAATGTTATTCTAAGATCTCGTCCATTACATTCAATAAACATGGGAAAACCCTCAGTAGTTAAACCAATATCCAGCCCAACATCTGCAAGATTAGGGAAATATTTATTTAATTCAGTTACAGCTTTAATTGAAAAGTCTTCAATAGATTGGTAGACTTCGTTAAAGTCTAAGTTAGAGAAATCGCTTAATAGTTCAGTAAGCGTTTTACAGGTACCACCTTTTGCAACATTGGTTACGTAATTTCCTATTTTAGCAACCTTACCAACCACACCCGTTACCTGCCATTCTCCTAATCCATTTTTTTGGACGGAAACACGTAAATCGAAGGGGCTTCCCTGATACTCAGCAAGCGGAATTCGTTCCTGAATGATGTAATGTTTATTTAAAACCTTTTTACGAATAATTTCAGGCCAATCGTCGTTAACAAAAGCTTCTCTCTTCTGGTTGGAACAAACTTCCCAAAGCTCACTATCCATTTTTTCGACCATAAGGACCCCGCCGCCTAGACTTCCACTATTCGGCTTTATGATTAGCTCTTTATGCTTCTCCATCATTTCTATAAAATTCACCGAACTTGCTCGTTTCGTTTCAGGCAAATGGGGCTGCAATTCTTCATTTTTCATTAAAATATCATGAACATCCCATTTTCCATAACGGTTCCAATCATTAAAAATAATAACCCCCGTTTTTTGCAGGTCCTTTATTTTTAACTTTGATTCATTCCTAAAAAAAAGGCCCCGATTATGAATAATTTTTGGTATGGTGATATTTTTCAATTCATATTTTCCCTTGTTACCTTTTACTAACGCATTAATTTGTTCGGTTTCAGACTTAATATCTTTTAATCGAAAAAAGCAAGGACTCAGTCCAAATTGCACACAGGCTTCTTCATAAAAACTGATATGCTCAAAATAAGACCTGTTAGTCTTAATTCCACTATATATCAACCCATCTACTAATATTCCAACGGTTGGAGTATTCATATTCCTAATCTCCTTTTTTACTAAAATCCGGCTAAAGCTTTCGCATAACGGAAAGGTGTTACAAATAAAAGTCTCCTTAAGTTATAATTCTTCACTTTTGCCAGGCTATCATAGCCGTACAATTTATTAACTTCTAAAATCCAAACATTATAATTTTGGTCAACAATACAATCAATTGCTACATCCCCGTAATTTCCTACACATTTATCTAATTCCTTACAAACCGTTTTACATTTGTCATAGATTTTCGCTTGAAGCTGTGAAGCCTCTTGATGATTGATTCCAAACAAATACTTTATTGCTTCATTACCAGACAAAAGTTTTTCTACATATTTTAAATTGGTAACAATTTTGTTTTTCTTTGCCACTCTGCCGATCATGCCTTGACATTCCCACTGTTTTAACCCATTTTTTTGCGTATATACTCTAAAGTCAACATTTCTATCACCAATTGTTGTTGATACACCTTGTTGGATAATGTAATTCCGACGAATATACTTCTCCAATAACAGGATTAAATCAGCTTGTTCTCCTATATTCGTTTTTATATCGTTTTGATTAACAAAGACATAATTTCCCTGACCGTCCATTGTTACATTTAAAATCCCTCTTCCTCCTTCACCTTTAGGAGGTTTTAAATAGACGGTCTGATGCTTTCGTAACATCTGATCAAGTTGTTCGACCTCTGTTAACTCTTTAGTTTCAGGAAATAGTTCTTTCAAATTTTTATTCCTTGAAGCATATTCTGGCAGTTCTCCTTTACAAAAATAGTAAGAGTTAATGACCCTGTCACCAATTTGTGAAATTAGATCATTATATCTTACTGTATCGATGGGGTGCCGTTTATAAACTACATCTGGATAAGGGAAAACTCCATAAATCCAACGTGTGGTTGAAATTTCTCCTTGTGGATTAAAATAATATCCTTCAATTTGTTTTTTTTCGATATTAATTCCTCTTGCAGCACAAACATAAATTAGTCCCTTAATGCTTTGATACTCAGAAAAGCGACCTTTTAGCCGATCTAATCTTTTTGGGGTTAATTCACTGGGATTTAAGTAGGCAACAAAAGCAATAACTGGACCTAAAGATAGTACTCGCCCGTTAATGATCAATTCATAAGGAATATCCTCTGGTATCGCGAGTTCATTTGACATTCGCGGAATACCTATTGTGTCGTCTGGCATTTCTTCATTAATATTTACGACCAGCTCCCTAGAGAATCCACCAATTTTTAAAATAATTCTTTGAGAAACAATACTGTATTGTTCTAACAGTTTCATGGAAATATCGATTGTATCTTGTTTCTGTTGATATCTTATAAAAACCATGGGATTTACCTCCGCCTAAATGAAACCTAAAAAAGTCTATGTATTATTACATGCTCAGAAGAAATCCAATGAAACGGCAGTTGACCTATACGGATAAAAAAAGAACTTATGAATAACAGTTGATTCTGTTTTCAAAAGTTCCCTTTTTAAGAAATATTTTTTCAAACGCAAATTACCACATTATACATATCGCTTTAATTCAAGATACTGACCAAATAATTCATCATACTCTTTTGGTATAAATGGTTTAAGGCCATTTTCAGGGGTAAAGGTTAATTCACCAAAAAATATCTTATCGTTGGTATAGTAAAGATCGACTCGTACAAAGGCAAATTCAGCAGAAAGTTTCTGCGCTATAGTAAGTAATTCATTTAAACGTGAAGGTTTGATGACCAGTTCATTAAAGTTAGGATAATAATGCTGAACAGGAAGCTTATCCCAATTCAAATCATATATATCACGTTTAAAATCTTTAAAACTATACCCGTCCACTTCTATAAATTTAGGTTCACCATGGAAACAAAAAATTCTATAATCCTTCAAATCTCCTGTTGGATCTTTTATTAATTCTTCGATTACTACTCTTGGTTTTATATCGCGATAATTAGATTCTCCCGTTTTTCGAAAATAACTGGTATTAAGCCATTTTCTCACTTGATTCTTCTTATTATTCCAATTAAATTTTGTTTTGTCATTTACGATTAAATTCCACCCTGATGCGTGTGTGGGTTTTAATGCAAATGAATCGGGCAAACTATCCACTTTAATTTGATCTACCTTATCATAAACTCCAATAAGAGGGATAAGGTACTGTTCACCGACCTTCTCTTTCACATATTGACGCACTTCATATTTATCCACATACTTAGAAAATCGCTCAAGATTTCCAAATATCTTTATCCATTGAATTTTTTCAGAAAAGGTTCTAGGACTGGCTAAATTTAAGTCATACCCATGCCTGCGTTTAAATTCAACTTTCAACCTATTACTCTTATCTATTTTGATATTCTTTCTTGATTTTTTGATCCTTTTTCTCATCCTATTTCTTCAACCTCCAACCTAACTTTTAAAGTATTTGATTAGTTTCATAGGAATTATTGATTCTATTAACTACTCCCTATTTTAAAATATTCATAAAACCACCCCTCAAGCTTTTCAGAAATGGCATGATATCTTTTTGCAGAAATTGAACTTTTTATTTTCCTTTTTATGACAGTATTGTTGTCCCCATGTACGAGAACATAGGTCACAAGGGGGAAATTAACCATTTTATAGTTTTGATTTCTTAGATATTTTGTAACCCGAACGTGTGGGAAAATCACCCATTTAAATTTAGTCTTCATCACATCTCTCCTCCTAGAGGAAAGTGGAAAATCTCTATTAGAAAAGTAAAATACCGCACTGCTTCCACAGTTCGTATAAAAGAGATCCCTTGCCCATATCTGTTTATGTTTCAAATTAGCCATACACCCCGTGTTTATGACAAATGCATCTGAAATAGGGTTGGACCTAATAAATTCAACAAATCTATAGTGAATCCAATCATCTGCATCTAATGGCATAAAGTACCCTGAGAACCCGATTTTCCGTAAATAGGCCCCGATCACTATACGTTTACGAAATTTGTCACTGCTATATTTTCTACTATTGGTTGGTGGGGGAAACCGAACAGGTAGCCATGTAACGCGAGCATTTTCCATTTCCTCTATACTTGGTTTATTGTGGCCTGCAATTAATATTCGATAATTTTGGTCGGTATTGTGTAGGATTGATCTAAGTGTACTAGCTAAATTGTTCTGAACCCTAAACCAATTTCGCGATGTTTTTTTACTTTTTAACGAAATAGCAAAGGCGACTTCTACTTTACTTGATTTGTTTTTTTCCGCAAATCTATTCTCTTCAAAATAATCATCAACCTGATCCAATTGATCTAAAAGGGTAGGTTTCACATTATCAGAGGAAGGGTCCTCTATTTGTTCGTTCTGAGGATCCTTTTCATTTTTTTTTTTAGTATTTGATTTACTAGAACATCAGACATACTTGAATGCTTTACTACATTTTTATCTAAATATTGGATTGTTTTAATAATGGCTTCGAATCGTGTGATATTCCTTTGTTTGGAGTTTTTTTCAAGTGTTTTCATTCCTGAAAACATTCGAGCCACCCATCCGGCAACACCATATTGACCAGCCTCAACAGATTTGGGTAACGGTTTACTGTCCCAGAAATCAGAGGTCCAATCATCCCATACTCCAGTGATTCCAAGCCGCCATAGTAACTCGACTTTATCTCGACGTCCATACCAAAAGTCTTCATTAAATTCCTCTTTTGAGTCCCATCTAAAAATTAATTGTGGCTCTTCTACTGGAACTGGAATGAAGTTATCAGTTAATAGCTGTGTATTATCTAAAACTCTGGTCATCGGAACAGCAAAATACTTTAAATGTGGTTTTGAAATGACCTCTAAATATATTTTCTTCCAAGCCGTTTGTGTGACAAAGCAATTCCCATCCCAGGGTAAAATCCATTTTCCTCGAGTCTTTCCATCACGTAATGCAGCGTTTCGGGCGCCATTGACGTTCATTACATAGTTGTTTTTTTTTCTAAAAATGGCAGCCAATAGCCTTTTTTTTCTTTCTTGATTCATAGAAGTATACTTATTACTCTTCAAATAGTTAGAATTAGGAAGGAAACTCGTATCTAACCCAATTTTTTTGTAATCTTCTTCAAGAAAAGGGATATGAATAAATTCCTGATGAAACTTTTTTAATAACGCAATAATGGCTTGCTCAACCTCTTTATCAATTATTCGATTAACGATCCATCTTTTCTCGCAATTTTCTAATACAGATTCATGTTCTAAAATAAATTGAAGGTTTCTAAGTGTTTGTCCTTTTTGATGACGTGGATAGAGGTCATTACCAATAATGCGATATAGAACAAAAGTATCCCGTATTTTATCTAAACCTTTTTCTAGATAATCTTTTTTCAAATAATCTAAAGTTTTTGGCTGCATCCCTTCAATTAGTTTTGTTGTTCCCGTTTGTTTTACTTTCCTTCTGGAGATTTTGTTCGTTCTTTTAATCGTTTTCCATTTGCGATTAGATTTCTTATTTATAGTAGTCCCTCTTTTCATTTATTTCACCATCCCTTCAAGAGTTTTTAGTGAAAATCCGTTATCCAAAAATGTAGAGTATATCTTAACCTTTTACATTCATGATTTTTACTATTTTTCTATATTCCTCAAAAATATTTTATAGCTTGTTCGCATTTTTTTCAGCCGCTTCCACCATTTCAACCCACAATGATGTAAGATGATTGGGTTTTTGGCAACATCATGCCGATTCGGCCTGCTATTCCATTTAACATGTAAACTCCCAATTAATGGCGTATATTTGGTTGGTCCTTTATAAGATAATATTCTTATATTTCTATTCTTAAAGCCAAGAAGCTTTAAGAAGGCTTGTTGATCCCACCACTCATCAAATCGTTTCTTCTTGTGTCTCCAGACAGCCTCCAATATATCAATTGTCTTTGGATCCCGTTTCACTACGATAACCCCTGAATTAGGAAAAAGCGGTTTTCTTCTATGATAACTTGTCATATAAGCAACATGGTCAGTATTTAATTCATTTCGGATATCATCTCTTGGGTCAACAATAATGGTATCTGAATCCATCCACATGACAATTTCATAATATTTTAATAGGTTAAATAACAAAAATATTTTATGCTTTTTAGCCATTTCACCTGGAAGAAGCTTTTTATTAAAAAACAAAGTATCGATTCCATGGAGCTTGCCATAATACTCCACTGTGGGTTTCATTATTTCTAATGCAGCCACATGATTTTTACCAGTGGCCAGACAGCAAATGACCATATTACTGTTTGGAGTTAGTGATAAATCATAAGAAGGAATCATTTCATCACTCCTTTTAACACAATTTCAACTATACAACCTTTTTTATTTCTTTATTTTCGAAAAAACTCAATATTGTCTTTATATACTATTCAGTCGAAAATACATTGACTAGGTTTATTTTCAACTTCACCATAGATTTTTGACCATTTTTCAAAATTATTCGTCTTTAAAAATCATTTTCTCTGCTTGTCTCATATAGTAAAAGAGAAGAGTGAAAGGAGGGATCACAATGGTCTCATTAATTGCATGTACTATACGTACTAATATGATGAATAATATATTCGACAACTTTTCTAGACAAAATTGGAAGGAAAAAGAATTAATTATTATTCTTAATAATGACAAAATGGACATTGAAAAATGGAAGGAAAAAGCCGCAGATTATGAAAATGTTACAATCTATCAGCTTCCACAGGAACAGACATTAGGAAATTGTTTAAACTTTGGAATAGAAAAAGCGCAATATGATATTGTGGCCAAGTTTGATGACGACGATTATTATTCTCCTTACTATTTAACAGAGGCTATGGAGATATTTAAAACAACAAATGCACAGTTAGTTGGTAAAGGAAAATCGTTTATGTATTTTGAAAGACAAAAACTATTAACCATTCGGAGACTTGGTACCGAGAATAAAGCTGGGAAAAGTTCTCTAAAAGGTGGGACATTAATTTTCAAGAAGGAGATTTACCCTAATATAAAATTCCCTTCTAGAAAAGGAGCAGGGACAGACAGTGCGTTTGTAGGTATTTGTATAAGAAGGAACATTAAAATTCACACAACCAGCAGATATAACTATGTGTATATACGAAAAAGGAACAGAAATTTCCATACTTTTAAACAATCAAATCTAAGATTAAGGCAAAAAAGTAAAATAATTGGAAGAGTGGAAAACTATAAACAATATGCAACAAAAGTATTTGGAAATGAGTAGATCCTTACCATTTTTTTTCTTAGCAAATAAATAAACAAGCCCTAACTCTTTTCGGTTAGGGCTTGTTTATTTATTTGACATTTTTAATGGGCCGATTTCAAACGTCTAATTAATCTGTTCTGTCTGATATCTAGGTAATAACTTCTCGTTATTATTTATTTTTTATATTCCATTAAGGCTTTAGCAATAAGCTTCTCAAAATTATCTGTCATAACTTCAGCAGAGAAATGTTGAGTGACATATTCCCTTAATTTTTTTGGAGGAGGAAATTGATTTCGTTGGAGGATATTTACCATCTCATTTACATTATTACAAGTTAGCTCTGGGAAACCTTTCATTGTTTCCCGTACTCCCCCTTTTCTAAAAGCAATAACAGGGGTACCACAAGCCATTGCTTCAATAGGAACTAATCCAAAAGGTTCCTCCCACGTAATAGGGAATAGGACACATTTTGCTTTAGAAAGTAGTCTCATTTTTTCCTCACCAGCCACTTCCCCAACATACTTTATTTGAGTTCCATCTATGTGTGGTTTAACTTTCTTGTTAAAATATCCAATCCCTTTTTTTGGTACATTCCCAGCGATAAGTAATGAATCTCCGGTAGCCTTTGCTGCCATTATCGCCAAATGGGTCCCTTTTGAAGGAATTATTCTTCCAAGTGATAGTATGAAATTTCCCTTCTGCTCCAAATATGGATAATCCTCGAGACCGATTCCATTATGAACAAAGTAGCCTTCCCCATTTCCCTTATGATCTAATAGATATTCACTTACATAAACAGGAAATTGTACATTCATTTTATTAGCAGAATGAATCGAACATAAAGTTGGAATCGGGAGTTTTTCCCTGGCTACAAACCCTGCATGATCAATTATTACATCCGCATCTACAGGAAGATTTTTTAGAACAAAGGGCAACAAATTAGTTAAACTCTTTGGATATTCAATCAATTTACCTTTACATTTAGATCCCTGTTTAGCAAAAACAATCACTTCATGTCCACGGTCAATCAAACAATTCGTTAAATAATGAATATCACGCTCTGTACCTCCATAACCAATTGGAGGCACGGGGATAACATTTTTAGCTATTTGGACTATTTTCACTTAACTTTCCCACCACCATTTTCCTGATCTACAACTCAAAAGTTTTTTCTTTTTTGCTGTTAATCTATGCAGATAGTAGAAAAAGGTGTGGCCAACCTTTTAATCTGAGTGTTTTTCAGTAAAAAAACAGGCTCTATTACCCTATAGTCAACCTTTCGACCCTCGAATACAAAATAATAATTGTTAGGACAATAACCTTTACCAAAAAAAATTTCTGTGAATATTATAGTACAAGAAAGATATGCTATTTGTTTATGCAGCTAAATTATGGGAACTCGAGGTTCGTAAGATAGGAAATGAAAATGAGGAGATGAGTTTTTGAATCACATTCATATAGCCGCGGTAAGTAATGACAATTACGCAAAACATACTGCTATTCTGTTTAATTCCATTCTATTAAATAATAAAACTGATTGTTTTATCCATTTTTATATCATAGGCAATCTATCTGAGGAAAATCAAAAAAAAGTTAATAGTTCTTTAGAATCTTTTCCTGCTAGTGTACTGTTTTTTCCGGTTAGCGAAAGTCGATTCAAAGGATTTAAATTATATAGTTATTTTAAAAAGGAAGCATATTATCGCTTATTACTGCCAGAATTATTAGACGATCACATTGAAAAGGTCATCTACCTAGATAGTGATATTATCGTTAGACAGGATATTATCGACCTATGGAACGTGGATATTGATAATTATTTTCTTGCTGCCGTTCAGGACGTTGGTTTATGTGCCAGCAAGGATAGAAGAAGGATTCTTTCCATCCCCCTAAGTGCTGGTTATTTTAATTCAGGGGTATTATTAATAAATCTCATAAAATGGAGGGAAAATAATACGGCTAATCAAGTAATCAATTATGCTAAAAATAATCCTAGAAAACTTAGAAGTATTGATCAAGACGCATTGAATGCGATTCTTTTCAATAATTGGCTTAAGCTGCATCCTAAGTGGAACTATATTTCAGGTAGAATTAGACTAGGAAAAATCCTAAAAGACCCTGCGATTATTCATTTCACAGGAAAAAATAAGCCTTGGAACCATAGTAGGCACCCTTTAAGAAATGAATATTTTAGATATTTAAAGAGTACAAAATGGGACAAGTAATCTAACAATTTACTAAAAAGTAATTTAGCAGTATTTCAAAAATAGAAAAAGTAAGGAAAGGACAATTTAAAAGGCTAACTATTATTTGAATTCAAAAAGGCCCCCACACAGAGGCCTTTTTGAATTTTATTATCTTTTTCAATATATTATTCAATATCCTCTCATCGCTATATATTTAGCATATAACACAGGATTCGATTTAACTAAATAATACATTTTCCGATCTTTAATGATTAACGGGAAATCATGGTCTGGTCTCTTATTCATTTCAATAACCCAAATTTTATCGTCTTCGTCAATGCCAACATCAATGCCTAAATCTCCATAGGATCCCGCGATTTCATCCACTTTACAGGCCATATCTGTACAAATTCTTATTATTTCTTGGTATTTCTTAAATGCTGTTAGCTCGTCATAGCCAAATTGAGTTTTTAATGCTGACGTTCCTTCCAATGCAAAGCCATTTGCTTTGAAATTTGAGGAAATCGCATTGGTATTTCCAAATCTTGCAATAATCCCGGTGCATTGCCAATGACCAGTTTCATTTTTTTGCAGAATTACCCTGTAGTCCACCTTTCGGTCCTCAAATGTATGAAGCCGGATTGGCTGTTGCAACAAATATATGGAGTGTTTAGAAAGGAACTTAATCATCTGATCTTTTGATAATTCTGTAATTTCATCTTGATAATTTTTCATAATTACATATTGACTTTCAACTTTCTCTATATAATAAATCCCCTTTCCTCTTGACCCGTCCTTGAGTTTTAAATAAACACCATTATATTTCTCTAAAAATTTTTCAACATTTGCTAAAGTCACTTTATTGGTCGTTTCAGCAAGGTGTTCTTTAAGTTCATCAAAGGGCGAAAGCCAATTCCAAAATTGCCATTTATCAAAATATTGGGAATTAAAAAAACCCTCACCCATTTTTTCTTTTAGACCGTTTAGAGTTTTTTGGGATAGTTCTACCCTTCTGAAAATTGCACCTGGAAAAGGAAATTCACATTTTCTCCAGTTATCAGGTAATGAAGGATCGTATAGATATCCTGTAATTATTTCGTTTGTAAAATCAATCTGCTCTTCACAAAAGACAAATAGAACACCATTTATTTGTTCGTATAACATTGTATAAATTAAATAATTATTTAAATATTTTTCCAGTCTTTTTTCCGATTTCCCCAATAATAAACCAATCACAGGTCCTATGATTAATTCATTGTTTGAAAATAAGAGTTCATACTTTACTTTCGTATCTATTAAAAGCTTCGTAATAACATCCTCGCTGACTAGAATATTATTTTTATTGATTGACTGTAAACAGGTAATTGCAATCGGTAACCTTCTCTTTCCAAACGATAAGGTAATGGTTTTCTTGCTTTCGATCCCTAAGGAAGCAGCTAGTGCAATTGGAATAGATAAAGTGTTACTTGATAATTTATTAGAAACTATTTCATAAACCACCCCGTCGTTCACCTCCAAAACTAGATAACCATTTAGCATAATGTAATGGGGCCGATTTAATTTTATAATATAGCTGGAAATCATCTGCATCCAAGGCAATGGTCATATCTGGACTTCTATTATTGATCTCAATCAGCCAAAGGTTATGGTTTTCATCCATTCCAATATCAATACCAATATACCCCAGATGTAGACCTCTACCCTCTAATACTTTACAACATGTAAGAGCCAACCCTTCAATTTCCATATACTTCTTAAAGGCTTTCTTATAATCATCCTGAAATGTTTCACAAAGGGACTTCCATACCTTTTGTGCTGATCCGCCACTTGATATATTGCTCACAATACTATCTTTATCACCAAACTTTGTTATCATCCCTGGAACAATCCAATCGCCATTGTGATTTTTACCAACAATCACCCGAACATCCATCACCCTATTTTCTTTTGTCAATAATGGTATTCGTTGTTGAACAATATAGTTTTTTAGGCTTATTTCTGACCTAAGGTAATATTCTACAGCTTCCCAAGTATCAAACACTGTTATTATATTTTTTCCTTTTACTCTATAGCATAAATTAAACTCCTGACCCACCTTTGAAAGCTGAAAGATTCCAGCTCCCTGCATACCAGCCATTGGTTTAATAAACGTCTCTTTATGAGCATCTATTAATCTTTGGACATTTTCAATATTTTCACACAGAACGGTCTCTGGTAGATATTTCCTTATTTGTTCATTATCAGAAAGCCATTCCCACATTTCCCATTTATTAAAAACATGAGAATTAAAGAATTTATTACCAATTAACCCAAATAATTTCTTTCGGATTGATTCTTTTATTGGTCTTCTGAGAAAAACAACTGAAGGAAATGGAAAAATCCCCTCCTCCCATTCATGTTCCTTCGGATTAAATGCATATCCATAGATAAGCTTATTTTTCACATCAATTCCATCAGTTGTAAAAAGAAGGATTAGTCCATTTAAATGCTTATAATCAATTAAATAATTTTTATAAATCTTAATTCTTTGTTTAGTCAATTCGTCTATTTTGCCGCGAATCAACATACCAATGACTGGGCCAATTTGTAATATTTCATTTTCAACCTTAATCTCATATGCATCGATAAATTCAGGGAGAAGAAATTTTTTATAGATAGCATTGGATAAATAAATACATTGATCCCGATTATCATGATGCATTAAGGTAACCGTTTCTTTAATTGCCCCAATACTTATGATGATTGAATTCCTTTCACTTATTTCTAATTTTTCTAAAACGGCTAAAGGAAGGGATATTGTTGGATTAGGAATAGAAATTGTTTTTATAATATATTTCATTGGAACTTCCCACCTCACTTTCACTTACGCTAAATCCTTGTAAATGAACAGCATAAAAGAGAGGCTGAGAGCGTATTTTTAAGTACATTTCATAGTCCATTTTTTTAAAGCCTTTAAAACTCGGAAAAATATTTGCCTCGATAATCCATGGATACCCCTCTTGATCAAGACCGATATCTAAACCAAATTCTGCATAGTGTTCGTCTTTTATATCAACTAAATAACAGAACTTCTGACATAGATTTATAATACTCTCATAAATTTTATCGTATGATTGATTG